>JADZFK010000016.1 GCA_020849945.1 Pirellulales bacterium
CGGTTCGAGGAATCGCGGTGTGGCGCTGTGTACGCCGCGGTAGCCAATCGAATTTGATTCGGTGTCTGGCAGGGCGATGAGTTGCCCATCGACCCATCGCCTTAGCCCGGGAAGGTCGTCGGAGCCACGGTATCCGGCGAGCCGCTGCATCGCGCGAAGGCGGGATTCGGCGCCAGCAATGGCATTGTCGCGCGAATTGCATCGCGTCGTCGTCCACTCGGCGAGGCCCGCTTCGAGATCGAAAAGTTCTCCTTCGGGCGCCGCGCTGGAGGCGGTACGCTGTTCCTTGATCCATTGCTCCATCGCTTCGTATTCGGCCGCGCTGGCGATTCGTTTTCCGGCCACCTCGGCAAGTCGCGCGGCAACAGGGAACGTCAGCGAGGAGTTCGACGACGATTCGCCCGTCGATCCGCCCGAGTTCCCTGGCGCCGAGGCAGCCGACAGCGGCTGGCCTTGAATCGCACCGGATTCGTGGGCGTCGACGTAAAGCACGGCGGGGACGTGGGGATGGAGCCGACGGAACTCTGCCCGAATGGGCACCTTCACCATGCCTGCAACCACATCCTGAAGATCGTGGAGCTTGATGAAAAAACTCACCGGCTTGGCTTCGGAAACTTCGCCGCGTTTTTTCTTTGAGTCGGCCTTTTCCAGTGCCGGCACGATTCTGCGGACCTCCGCAAAGCTCCTTGGAGCTCCGTTCGGCGGAAGCGAGGCCTCGATCAGGTACTCCCCAGGTGCAAGCGTTGTAACGAGCGGCGTAATGCCCGCGGGCCGGACAATCGTGGCGAGATCGGCGGTCGGCTCACCGGTTTGTGGACTAATCGGCACAATCGCGATGCGAGCGCCAAGAGGGCTTGTTTCGATCGCGATGCTGCGGAAACCGCGCAATTCGTAGTTCTTCTGGGCAAGCGAAACCGTTTTGAACACGATCGCAACGAGTGCGCATAAGAGCACCACAGAGGCCGCGAGGGCGGGGTGTTTGCGAAGCCAAAGCCAGCTTCGTTCGAAAGCTCCCGCCGGGCGAGCGAGGATCGGCTCGCCCCGGAGGTAACGACGCAGGTCAACGGCCATTTCTTGGGCAGAAGGGTAGCGCCGAGCGGGTTCCTTGCAGATCGCTTTCAGGCAGATGACTTCCAGCTCGCGCGGAACGGCTGCGTCGTGTTTGTGTGGAGCCGGCGGATTCTCGTGGATGGCTTGGTGGACGATGGCAGGCAGATCGCCTTCGAACAGGCGCTTGCCGACGAGCATTTCGTAGAACATCGCGCCGAGGCTATAGACATCGGCGCGGTGATCGACATTGCGAGCGTTGCCCCGTGCTTGCTCGGGCGACATGTACGCCGGGGTGCCGAGGATATTCCCTTGCTCGGTTAGCTGCGGGCCCTCGGTCGCCCACTTTGCCAGGCCAAAATCTGTGATGTGGGGCTGGCCTTGAGAGTCGATCATAATATTGGCTGGCTTGAGATCGCGGTGGATCACCCCACGTTCATGCGCATGATGGAGCGCTTCGGCAAGTTGGGCGATGAGGGCGGCGGTTTCCTGAAAGTCGGGCCGACGCTGGCTCAGTAGGGTACGCAAATCAACGCCATGAATGAACTCGGCGGCAATGAACACCGATCCGCGGTCTTCACCGACGCGGTACACGGCAACGATGTTGGCATGTCGCAATTGCCCACACGCTTGGCCTTCGCGCAGGAATCGCTCGCGTTCAGGCGGGGTTAGGCGTGCTTGCCTGGAGATTTTAAGGGCCACCGTGCGACGCATCAGGGTGTCGTGCGCTTTCCACACAGTGCCCGTGGCTCCGGTGCCGATCGGCTCGATCAACTCGAACTCGACGATACGGCTTCCGGCCGCCAGTTCCGTAAGCGGGCGAGTTGCTCGAGGCTCTGTTGCAAGCTCGCTTTCCATGGAATCGAACAGAAGCTTGCCGATGACCGTTCGGAACGAAGGGAACTGGTCGAGATACAGTTCCTTGCTCGCCGGAGTGCCGCAATGAATTCGATACTCGCGATCAACGAGCAGAAGCTCGGTAAACAATTGCTCGCGCGCGGGCCCATCATATCGGTTCAGAAAGTCGTCGATACGCGGGGCCTCTCCAGCCTTCCATGCATCCTCGAAGACGTCGCAGAGTTGATCGATCTTGTCGGACTCGGCGATCCGCGGTTGGGCAGAATTCTCGGTGGGATCGGGAACTCGAGCCTCACTCACGACTCCAACTCCTTAGACCAGACCGCCCGAATCAGTTGCAGCTTGCGTTCGACGGAACGAATACTCATTTGTAGATCGGCCGCGATTTCCGGCACGGTAAAACCTTCGATTCGGCTCATGGCAACTTGTCGTAGCCGGTCATCTCGCAACAAGCCCAGGAGCCGTTGATGCTGCTCTTCGAGCATGATGAGAAGTTCGGGGGAGGGTTCCTCGCTAATCAGCAAATCGAGCGTAAACCCGCATCGGCTGCTTTGGTCGCCGCGAAGCCCCGACTCGGTTCGTGTGCATCCAGCGCCGCGTTTCTTGGCCGTTTCTCGGCGGACGTGGTCAACGATCTTCTGCTGGGTGATTCCCAACAATAGCCACCAAAGATCGTCGCGGTTTCGGACGTTCTCAAATCGCCCCGCGGCGGCCCCACGACAGACGCTATGAAACACGCTCGCCGCGACATCCTCCTCGTCTCCAATACGCTTCGGCGAGTTCTTAAGCCGCTTCCGCGCCAAATCCACCAGCTTCAAGGCATAACGATTCCACAGTTGTTGCGCTGCTTCACCGCTGCCTTCCTTGAGCTCGGCCAGCCAAAGGGAGATGGATTGAACGGAACTCATGGTCTGCTTGACAAGAATCGCAAAGCGTTTATCGGGAAACTCGATCCCACAGTTGTTCCATCGATGGAGAGTGCTTGGCCAATTTCAGTGTAGCTTGTTGGAACACAATTTGCCAACGCCTCAACGGTTTACGCAGGGTCGATCCGTTATTCATGTTCGGGAGAGCGTTGACTCACGAACCCGAAGTGTCAGCGAGGGAAAGTGCGTTTTTTCCCTCGCTGACGCTTCGGGCTGGTTTCCAAACCACTCTCCCAATTGGAATAAACGATTGGCCCTGGCCGAATATGGTGGTTTCTTGCCATTCCCCAGGTGAAACGCGATAATGAAAGCACAGTCAAGCAGCCATTCGATCGAATCCTGAAGCGATAGCAAAGTGGCAGATTGAGTAGACTTTCGCCCGGCCCCCCGGGCCGAACTTTGAGAGGTGCGTTATGTCGACATCGCTTGGCCCCCATCCGGTGTTGCAGTTCGCTTTTCCACAAGAGTGGACGATGGCCGATCTCCAAGCCCACTTGGGCGGAATCTCCGCCAACCGCATCCGCCTCGTCCCCCCGCCCGGCACGGCTACCGAACTTGATGCACTGCTTCTTGATGATCGCCAAGATTGTATTTGTGAACTGGTCGATGGCGTTCTTGTGGAGAAAGCGATGAGCAGTTTTGAATCTTACTTGGCGATGCTCTTGGGAATCATGCTTGGCGCCTATCTAGAGAAGCACGATCTCGGCATTCTGCTGGGAGAGGCGGGCCAACTCAGGATTCTTCCAAGGAAAATGCGTATCCCCGACGTTGCCTTCATACGTTGGGATCGTTTCCCGGGTGGCAAGCTGCCGAACGATCGCGTCTACCGAGTTGCTCCCAATCTGGCCGTGGAAATCCTTTCGGCAGGCAACACGCCGCAAGAAATGGAAATGAAGCTCGACGAATACTTCGAAGCGGGCGCGCAATTGGTGTGGTACATCGACCCCACCACGCGCTCGGCCACCATCTACACGGCCCGCGATAACGCAACGACCATCGATACCACCGGAACCCTCGACGGCGGCAATGTCCTACCAGGCTTCCAAGTACGCCTCGGCGAACTCTTCGACCGGGCTGAACGGCGAAAGAGCAATTGAAACACGATTCGTGGAAGCAAACACAATTAGAACGCTGCATCGTATTCGGGAAATTTCAGCTTGAGTCGCTCCACCGTGTTGCGCCATTTTGGAGTTCTTGGCTTACACACACTATGCTGATGGCCAAACAGCCCCACTTCATGAATTGCCTTATCAAGCGGCACTGTTTGCAACCACTTCACTGGAACGAAGTGCTCGCAGTTTTCTTCAGTCTCTGCGCGATGGTACTTGCCTTTTATGGCAACATCGAGGACTGGAACCTCTCCATTTAACGTCTGAACCTTGAAAACGGCTGCCGGTTTTGCTGTTCCGGTGACACGTGCAACACCAACGAACCCATGGCCCGGCGCTTTTACCCACACCCGATCTCCTGGATTTAGTAGCTGAAGGGTGCCAGTGTACCAAGTTCCTCCGCCAGCCGAGATGAAACCGAATTGCAATGCGTCATCCCAAGACCGGTTCTCGCCAACGCCA
>JADZFK010000017.1 GCA_020849945.1 Pirellulales bacterium
CGTTAACTGAAACCACACCGGGATCATCCCCCCCGCGATCGACGCGACAAGAATGAGCGCACAATAATAGGCAAGCAACACGGTGGGCATGATGATTGGTTAGCTGTTAGCTGTTAGCTGTTAGCTGTTAGCTGTTAGTTCTCGACCCTCGACCCTCGACCCTCGACCAGTTGGCTTTCGGCCCTCGACATTCGACCCTTCCAGCATCTAGAATCTGGGGCAATTCAGCAATAGGGCACACTTACCAGTAGCACAAGGCGCGACATTGCGGGCGTGTATTCAACGAGTTAGCGAAGCGCGAGTGACGGTCGGCGGTGAGGTCGTCGGATCGATTGGCACGGGCTTGGTGGTGCTTCTGGGGGTGGGGCAAGGAGATGGCCCCGCGGAAGTCGATTGGCTGGCGGAGAAAGTCATCGGCCTCCGGATTTTTGAGGACGACGACGGCAAGATGAACCGTTCGCTGGCCGAGGTGGGTGGCGCCCTGCTCGTGGTCAGCCAGTTCACGCTGTACGGAGACGCCCGACGCGGCCGCCGCCCCAGCTTCTCCGATGCCGCCCCGCCCGAACTGGCCGAGCGGTTGTACGAACTGTTCGTGGCGAGAGTTGAGGCCGCCGGCATCGAAACGGCGACGGGCAAATTCCGCGAACACATGTTCGTTTCGCTCGTGAACGATGGCCCCGTAACCCTGTGGTTGGATACAGCTCTTTCGGCCTAGCAAGTCGAAAGACAACAAGACGAAATGCCACCCCGCCATGCTCGACTAACGACCAACGACTTCTCAATCGTTATAGTTATGCCGCTCGACGTAGTCGGTCATAAAATGGCGCGAGATGAGGCGATCGGCATCGAACACGTGGGCCAACAGGGCGGCGCGAATCCACATGCCATTGCGGGCTTGGCGGAAGTACATCGCCCGGGGGTCGTTGTCGATCTCGGGCGGGATTTCGCCGAAGTGCTGATCGCGCGGGAACGGGTGCAAGATCGGGGCGTACTCCTTCATGCGGCCAACGAGCTCGGGCGTCAGGCCGTACCGCGAGAAATCGATGCTGGCCATCGAGGCGGCATCGGCAGGATCGTTGTGTTCTTTTTGGATGCGCGTCATGTAAAGGGCATCAAGCTGCTCGATGACGGGGCGACCATCGAGCGTATCTTCAAACGATTCCACTTCGTGAAAACAAACTTTGCGATCAAGGAGCCGATGGCGCAGGTCATCGCGCATCGCCAGTTTGGGGTGATTCGGGGCGACGAACACAAGACGCACGCCTTCGTACAGCGCGAGCAGCATGGCAAGCGAACGGACGGTGCGGCCACGGCCAATATCGCCGCAAAAACCAATCGTTTTGTGGGGCAACCCCTTGGTGAGGCCGGCGTAGCCCTTCCGCTCGCGGAGCTCATCGAACTTGTTGGCGGTGGGCGAATCCTTCGGGCTGGCAAATTGAAACGAACGTTGCAACGTGTAGATATCGAGCAGGGCTTGCGTGGGGTGTTCGTCGGCCCCCGAACCGGCGTTGACGATCGGAACGCTGCGGTTGCCCGTACTATCGAGATCGTTCATCAGGTAGGCGCACGACTCGGCCAGCCGGGCGATCGGGCTACGCATGATGATGACATCGAAGTAACTGCTGAACATGCGGATCGAGTCAAAACGGGTTTCGCCCTTGGTTTCGCTCGACGTGCTGGGGTCGCGAACCTCGTTGCACGTGATGCCCAGCACTTGGCAAGCTGCCATGAACGAGAGAAACGTTCGAGTGGAAGGCTGCGTGAAATACAGCATCGCCCGCTTATGGGGCAGGAGGTTGATGAGGAAATCTTGCCCTTCGCGGCTCTTAGACATGAGCCGAATCATGTCGGCGATGCCGGCGAGTTCTTCGAGAAAAGGAACAGAGAACTGCCCAGAGAAGATGACATGACGGATTCGCCCGCCACGTTCGAACTCGGGCGTTTTCAGGCGAACAGGCCGCAGAAGGCGAGATTCGTAAAGGAGCAGGTCCCGTTCGTCCTGCGTTTTGGGTCGCTTCATGGAGGGAGCAGCAGACATGTTTCACCCGGCCACCGTGCCGCATTTCAGGGCGCTGTGTTATCGCACAGCGAGTGGGGGAAAGTCAAGGAGGGGCATGGCGAAGAGGAAATGGGAAGGCGGAAGGGGGAAAGCGTAGCGCGAACTGTACTGGGTACAGAGTGCGGAGTACGAACGAATCCGTGTCAGTCCCCAGCCTCCAGTCCTCAATCCGCCACGCGCCAGCGAGCTTGGAAGAGTTGCATCATGGCGGCGACCAGGGCCAGGTTGTACACGATCGACCAGCCGATGAATCCGAGAAAGATGCGTGGATCGCCGGCCACGGCGGTGCCGGGGGTGTTTTCGTCTGAGATATCCAGCGGCAACGAAAAGGTGGCGGAGAACGGGCTTATCGCGCCAAGCAAATTCGCCGCGGCCGCTTGCGAAGTATCGTGGAAGAACGTTTGGGCGAAGAACTTCGCGGCCACGGGCGTCATGAACATCACAAGAATGACGAGGTACGTGGCGATCAAACTGGTGGATGTCTTGTGGAAGATCGACGAGCAGAAGAGTGCCGTCACGGCCGTCGTGAGGCAAGTCAAGCAAACGATGATCAAGTAGCCGGCCATCGTCGGCAAGTTGCGCCAATAGTGGTTTGGCAACAGACACGCTAGGATGACCGGCCACAGCAGGAAGGACGTAAGCACGCTCGAAACCCGCAGGCCCGAGAGAAGTTTTCCCCACAGCATTTGCCACGGGGTAATGAGTGTTACGAGGAGCAGGTCGAGCGTTTGACGCTCGCGTTCGCTCGTAACGCTGCCTGCCGAGAAGACGGGGCCGACAAGCACATTGAAGAGAATCACGTAAGCGATGTACCAGGGCGCGTAGGCAGGCGCGATGTAAAGGCAGGCGGCCATCAGGAACATGGCGAGAATCATGCTGATTTGAATCACCAACCGCAGCATCAGCGTGCCTTGGCTGAATATTTCGCTGCGCATTTCCTTGTCGTAGATAGGATTAGCGCCCTCATCGAGGAACGACGTGCGCTTCGGCGGCGCGAAGAGCCGATCGGGGAACTCATCGCGCTTAATGTACAGCCCCACCGCCTCGTGGGCTTCAGACTCCAAATCGACGACTTCCTTGCCTTCGCTGCCCAGGTCGGGCGGGTAGAGAAGTCGCATGCAAGCGCTTCGCCACATCAACGCACACAGCGAAATGCAAAGCACGGGGACGAGTGTCAGCACGGCCAACAGCCGCAAGCCGCCCAGTTGCTCCATCTGCTTCCACACGAGCACGCATACCAAAGCCAGCGGCAAGATCATCAGATACGACACAACCAGCGACGCACTCGTACGACTGAAGAAGCTGCTCGCCCACAGGCTAATCATGCCAAACAAGCCAACCGTCATGATCATGCCGAAGTAGGCCACAAATACCTCATACAACGAAACGCCGCCTAGCGGCAGACAGAGCATAACGATCGGCAACGAGCAGATGATGAGAATGCCTAGATGGCACAGTGCGGCGAACAACTTGCCGAGGACGATCGCGCCCGGCCGCAACGGCGAGGCAAGGAGCATCTCGTAACTCATCCGTTCTTTCTCGCCCGTGATGGCACCGGCCGCAAAGCTCGGGGCCATCAGCGAAGCGAGCATGTATTGGCCGAAGAAAAACAACTCGACAAGTCGTTTGGCCGCCTCGGGCTGGGCCAAATCGAGCCGCTGCTGCTGCGGCCACGCCAGCCAAACCACGCCCCCCAACAATGCCACGTAAGCAAACAGCAACACAAACGCCCGCGGCATGCGGAGGTTCGTGAGGAGTTCACGTTGTAGGACGGGGTTTTCGCGGAAGTACATGGAACTCAGTACTCAGTACTTAGTACGCTCGTGGTCTGGTGCGCCCCAGCACCCTTCCGGGCAAGCCTTGAATTCTCAGGAACCCTTCGGCATCGGTTTGGTCGTAGCTGCCGCCGGCTTCCATGCTCGCGGTGGCGGCATCGTACAGGCTGTTGGGGCTGGTTCGGCCACGCACCAACACGTTGCCCTTGTAGAAACCGAGCGTCACCTGGCCATTCACCGTTTGTTGCATTTCGCGTGAGAAGGCCATCAAAGCGTCCATCTTCGGGCAATACCAGAAGCCGTAGTACACCATCTCGGCCACCTCGGGCGAAAGGCGATCGCGGAGGTGGACGGTATCGCGGTCGAGCGTGAGTTGCTCGATCGCCAGGTGGGCCGCGTACAGGGCCGTCATCCCGGGCGCTTCGTACACGCCACGGCTTTTCATGCCGACAAACCGGTTCTCGACAATATCAATCCGCCCCACTCCATTGCGCCCCGCGATCTTGTTCAGCGATTCAACCATCGCGAGTGCCGAAAGTCGCTTGCCATCCAGCACAACGGGCACGCCGTCCTCAAACCCGATCGTTACCTCTTCTACTTTGTCGGGCGCTTGTTGTGGCGAAACGGTCATGCCAAAGTCGATGATCGAAACGCCATCGACGGCCGGGTCTTCAAGCTCGCCCGCTTCGTAGCTGATGTGCAGGCAGTTCTCATCCGAACTATAGGGCTTGGCAATCGACGCCTTGACGGGGATTTTCTTGGCGGCGCAGAAATCGATCATTTCCTTGCGCCCGGGGAACTGGTCGCGATACTTCTTCATGCGCCACGGGGCAATCACCTCGATCCCCGGTTCCAACGCTTCGGCCGCCAGTTGGAATCGGCATTGGTCATTCCCCTTGCCGGTGGCGCCGTGGGCGAAGGCGTTGGCACCCACTTCCCGGGCCACCTGCAGGCATGCCTTCGAAATGAGCGGCCGCGCGATCGAAGTACCAAGCAAGTAGATGCCCTCGTACTTGGCTTGCCAGCCAAGTACCGGAAAAGCAAAGTCGCGGCACAGTTCCTCACGAGCATCGACGATCCGTGCCGACTTGGCTCCGCAATCGTGGGCTTTCTTCAGAATCGCGTCGCGGTCTTCGCACGGCTGGCCAAGATCGATGTACGCGCAGTGAACGTCGTACCCTTCATCTTGCAACCAACCCAAGATGACTGAAGTATCGAGACCGCCAGAATAAGCAAGGACGCAGGAAGGCATGGGATTCCAGGGGAGAGGATGCAGGGTGCAGGGAAAAAACGTGTGCGGCAATGTCGCTTCAGCGACTGCGGCATTAGCGTCGGCCGCTAGGCCGAATTGACTGCCACGAACCGAAACGCCAACAAGGCACCGTGGCATTAAGCATAGAACCCCATTGTGGAATGTTGGGGCGGGGGTGGCAAGGCGCGGGGGCGGAGTATCAGCGGTGGGAGAGTGGGGGCGGCGGGGAGTGGCGGTAGGTCGATCTGGCGGCCGACGCTAACGGAGTGCGCTGATAGTTATTGGGGGAGTTCCCCAACGCGCACGTTGCGGAACAGGAAATCGGTCGTGGGGTCGTGGCCTTGGATGGCGATCGCGCCGCCTTCGAGTCGCAGGCCCTCGCGGGCACTTCGTTTGGGTGGTCGTGTGTCGGTCCAATCGCTTACCTGGTAACCGTTGACCCACACGGCCATGTGGGGCCCGTCGGCCACAATGGTTTTTGTAAACCACTCTCGATCT
This sequence comes from Pirellulales bacterium, assembly GCA_020849945.1. Classification (GTDB taxonomy): domain Bacteria; phylum Planctomycetota; class Planctomycetia; order Pirellulales; family Lacipirellulaceae; genus JABDGM01. Next base: position 5,585 of record JADZFK010000017.1, read on the forward strand.
TTGGCCACCACGCGGCGGGCCCTTTGGCGGCGGTAAATGCCCCCGGTGCCAAAGTCGGCCGGTCGGGTGCGATCGTTATCGCTAAACCGATTGTTGATCTGGCTCTCGTACCCCACCCAGCGGCCTTCTCGCAGCGTGCGGAAGAAGATGCCCGAGTTCAGCCCGTCGCCGTTCACTTTGCATTCGAGTTGCAGCACGAAGTTCGCATAATCGGCAGCCGATTCAACCTGCCCCGGCCCATTCGTTAGGTGCAGCTCATCGCGTTTGGTGAATTCGACCTGGCTGTTTTCAATGCGGTCGTATTTCACCGAATCCATATGCGCCTTATCGAAGATGGAATCCAGGCCCAGTGGGCAAATACGCAAATTGCGGAAGGCCACAGCGCCCGAGTTCGATTGAAGGCCAATGTGGCCAATGGCGATGGGCTTCGGGTCGGTGTAATCGACCCGGCCGTAGTCGTCGACCGAGCCGCCGGTGATCGTGCCACCATGCACGACGAGGCTGAACCGCCGCCAACCGGGCTCGCTGCCCTTCGTATCGCCCGCAGGCTCGATCTTCTGCCGTTTCACAATACTGCCAGTGGGGAACGGATTGTCTTGGGGGGCGATGTTCCATTCGTAGCAATCGGACGCCGGGTTTTGGGGATCGAGCGGCGTTCGCAGGAAGACACCGCTGTTGGTTTTCGGATCGGCTTTGAACTCGCCATCGAGCTGGTAGTTCGCCCAGCGGGTGGTGGTCATCAAAAAGCCTGGTTGATCGCCCGCGGTGCGAATTTCGCCTTTCACAACCTGCCATTTTGCCTCGCCGACCGGTTGCCAACCGAAGAGAGTTTCACCGTCGAAGAGTGACACCCACCCTTCGTCGAGGAGCTTCCTGTCGAGCCGATCCGGCTCGGCCGCGAAGCTGGCTTTTGAAATCACGCTAACGACGAGCAGCAATGCCACAAACCATTGCAAATTGCAAACTGCAAATCGCAAAAAAGAAAATGCCGAGTCTGAAATTTGCAATATGAATTTTGCAAGGTTCATTTGTCCATTTCCTCAATCTCGATCCGGACTTCGCCGGTCAGGCCGCCGGTGGGGTGGGAGTAACTATCGTCGGTGGGCGTGCCGCTGGCGTCAAGCGCCGGGTGCTCGAGCGTGATGATCAGCACGTTGCGAGGTTCGAGCAGTTGAGTGATATCGCGGCGAAGGGGCGTTTCGCCGAGTGGCGAGTTGCCGAGTGAAACTTGGCCGCGGGAGGCCTGCAGTTCGACGACCAGAAACACACGTTGGCCGCCATCGAGACCGGTTGGCGATTGAAACGTGCGGCGGTAGTTGACCCGGCCCAGAAACTTGCCCCCCAACGGTTCCGACCAATCGGCCGGCACGACCTGACGCGAAGCAGGCGGAAGGTCGGCCGTGGTTTCAACGAACGAACCGTCAGCCCGCGGAACAAACCGAGCCACCGGCTCAACCCCCCACGGGCCTCGTAGACGGATGGAGTGCATGCTAGTCAAGAGCTAAGAGTCAAGAGCCAGAAGTGCTAAGAAGAGTATGGGCCTATTCTGGCTCTTGACTCTTGACTCTAAGCTCTTGACTCCACATCACTCCTGCATGAAATGCTGGTTGACGCGGACTTGGCGGATCGTGCGGCTATCGCGTTCGTAGGCCCGCAGAATAACTTGAACACCGCGCAGAGGCTTATCGTAGGGCGGCGTCGTTTCGCGTTCGCCAACATCATCGACGCCGAGCCTGACGGCCGTGGTGCCAGCGTAGTGGCCATCGTTGTCGAGGCCATTCGTCCCTTCATCAATTGTGGCGTCGCCATCTTCGTTCAGGCCGTTGTTTTCGTAGTGGAACGACCAAGTATCGTACACCGCGAAGCCCGGGGCGAGTGCGTTGCCGAAGACATCGACAAGCGGGCGAGCCGCAAAGAACCAGGGCTGCGCCGAAGAAGCAAACGCGGCCGCGTACACGGGAGCCGGCAGGCTCGGGCTGGCCGTGAACCGTGGGTCGTACCCGTAACCCATGTCAACGTAAGAACCTTGGCCCACGTAAGGAGACTCGGCGCTGTTCTGGCCAACACTGCCCGTACCATTGGGCCGCATGTTGTCGTTGCCCATGTAGGCGTAAAGCCAACCAGGATCGGCGGGGGTAAGCACGGTGTCGGTCGCCAGATGCCGAAAGATGGGCGCACCCGGATCGTACACCCGCAGGTCGAAGCCCAGTACGTCAGTAAGCACAATATCTTCATTGCGTCGTTGGCCCCACAAGGGGGCGGGACCATGCACGACTCGAACCACCTCGCCATCGTCGTTAAGGATCGCCTGGGCCGTGGCCGGCGCGCCGCTGGTATCCTCATCGACAAAAACGAACGGACGCGCACTGTAGCGGCGGTTGCCGCTCTGGTAATTCGCCGGATCGTTCGTGTACGAAATCACCGCCGTGGCCACGATGTTGGCATCGGCCTTGGCATCGGCACTTGAACCGGTGGGCCGTGGCACTTCGGGGTCTTGATAGAAAGCAACGTTGCCCTTGTTGCCCGAGTAGCCGCTGCCGACCGATTCGAGCGGAAACGGATACATGCGTCTCCCCCCCGTTTGCGATCCCGTTGGCCGCGCGTACCCGTAGTGGCAGAACCGATTTTCACGCTTTGTCAAGTCGGCCAACGTGTTGGCTTGGATTCTCCAATGCTGAATCGTGCTGTCCCATTCCACTCGACACGAAATATCATAACGGTCTTGAAAGGCAACCAGCGAGGCAATCGCGACAACGATATCACCCTGCCGTACCGACGTGGGCAACAATCGTAACAGGCCCGGTACGGGTTTCACCACTTCTCCGCCTTGCAGGTGGGCCAGGCCGTCGCTCGGGTCGGCATAATTCTCGTAAGGATTAAGCCACGGTGCAATCAACAATGTGCGACGATACACAGTTCGCATGCCTGGCTCGCCAAAAAAACTTTCCGCGTTACTGCTGGCTTCAGGGTTCTCCAAAGAGAACCACACCACCTCGGCCAACTGCGATTCGATCGTCTCGGCGGTCCAGCCATCAAAGCCGTTGGGCGCATTGAGGC
>JADZFK010000018.1 GCA_020849945.1 Pirellulales bacterium
CATTTATTCAAATTGGGCGAGTGTATTGGATACCAGCCCGAAGCGTCAGCGAGGGAATAAAGCACACATTCCCTCGCTGACGCTTCGGGTTCGTGAGTCCTTGCTATCCCGACATGAATAACTGATCTGCGCTGGGGGGGAGCCTCAACGGCTTGACGGTGGGGCCACCCAATTTGATGATGTACCTCTCCAGATAGACGTAATCCGCGGGCAGCATCCGCGGGAAAGTGAATATCTCGGAATCGTTGTAGGACTTGGTAGGTGGAACAAACTGTCGATACTTCGAGTGACTGCGTCCGAGCGTGGCGTGAAACGGTCACGATTCCGACTTACGGGATCGGTGACCCCGACCCGAACCCGATGTTTCTTGAGAAACGGGTCTATCAAGGAAGTAGCGGGGCCGTGTATCCGTACCCGGTAATCGATCGGGTTGAGGATGAACGACGAGAGAAGCAGTACGAGGCCGTGTTCCTGGAGAACGAGTTTCTCAAGATCATGATCTTGCCGCAACTTGGCGGCAGGATCCAAATGGCGCAGGATAAGACGAACGGCTATCACTTTGTCTATTACAACCGCGTGATCAAGCCGGCGCTTGTCGGCCTGGCGGGCCCCTGGATTTCTGGTGGGATCGAGTTCAACTGGCCTCAGCATCACCGGCCCAATACATTTGGCCCGGTGCAATGCCACATCGCCGAGGGCGAACAGGGCGAGAAGATCGTCTGGTGTGGCGAAATCGACCGCATGGAACGCACCCAAGGCACGCATGGTTTCATTCTATACCCGGGCAAGGCCTACCTTGAGATCCGCGTGCGGCTTTTTAATCGCACCGAGTTGCCGCAGAGCTTTCTGTGGTGGGCGAATCCGGCGTGCCACGTCGATGACCATCATCAATCCGTCTTCCCACCCGATGTTCACGCGGTGATGGACCACGGCAAGCGCGACGTTTCCGCGTTCCCGATCGCGACGGGCACCTATTATAAGGTGGATTACTCGCCCGGCACCGATATTAGCCGTTACAAAAACATTCCCGTGCCCACGTCGTACATGGCTTACCATTCCGACTTTAACTTCGTGGGCAGTTACGATCATGGCCGCCGGGCCGGCCTGCTTCACATTGCGAATCATCATATCAGTCCGGGCAAGAAGCAGTGGACTTGGGGAAACGGCGAGTTTGGGTACGCCTGGGATCGGCATCTTACCGATGAAGACGGCCCCTACATCGAACTCATGTGCGGGGTCTTCACCGATAACCAGCCCGATTTCAGTTGGCTTATGCCGGGCGAGCAAAAGTCGTTCTCACAGTTTTTCATGCCCTACAAGGGCGTCGGCCTGGTGCGAAACGCTACGATCGATGCCGCGATCGGATTCGAGCAACACGAACGGCTACTTACGATCCGCGCCTACACAACTAGCGAGCAACGCCATGCCCGGGTTGAACTCAGCCATCAAGGCAAGATTCTTTTGGAACAGTCCTTCGATGGCTCTCCGCGACGACACTTCGAGGTGACTTGCCCCCTTGCGCCCGAGATCGACGAAGCGGCGTTGAAACTTGTTGTGAAGGACGCCAGCGGGCGAGAACTGGTAAGCGCTCAGCCACTGCCACGCGAGAATCGGCCCATCCCCAAGCCAGCGTCGGCGATCGCTTCGCCCGAGGAACTCGATTCCACGGAGTCCTTGTTCCTGGCCGGCCTTCACTTGGAACAGTATCGGCACGCAACGCGGAACCCCGCAGACTACTACCGCGAGGCGCTCCGACGCGATCCGGGCGACTTGCGAAACAACAACGCACTCGGCCGGCTGCTCTTCCGCTCCGGAAAGTTCGAAGCGGCCGAAGCGCATTTCCGAAAAGCGATTGACCGACTCACGAAACACAACCCCAATCCGTATGACTCGGAAGCCTTCTACAACCTCGGGCTGAGTCTCGAAACGCAACGGCGATTTGACGAGGCCGTCGATGCCTATTTCAAGAGCACGTGGTCGGGTGCCTGGCAGGAAGCGGGGTTCTTCGCCCTGGCAAGGCTGGCGTGCCGTCGCCGCGACTTGGACGAGACGCTGACTTTTGCCGAACGATGTTTACGGCGGAACGCCGATCATCATCGCGCTCGCCACCTGGAAATTTACGTGTGCGCCACGCGCGGCGAGAAACACCTGGCCACGGCACGCATCGACCAAGCATTGGAACTCGACCCCTTCAACTTCGGGGCACTCTACGAGCAAGCCCTGCTAACCGGCACGATGGACGCGTTCGATCAACGGATTGCCGGCGTTGAGCAGCTCGAGATCGAACTCGCGCTCGATTACGCCGCTTGCGGTGCCTACACGCGGGCAACGGATGTTCTGAAACGTTGCTTGCAGCGTGGCGGTAAGCAGGGGCCTACTGCGAGCGAAGTTCATCCCTCGCCCATCGTGTATTACCTGTTGGCCGATTTCGAGCGATTCCAAGGAAACGAATCCGAAGCGGACAAGTATTTGGCAATCGCCGCGCGGCAATCGCCGCGGCTTTGCTTTCCCAACCGCCTGGAAGAGATTCCGGTGCTCAGGCGGGCGATCGCATCGAACCCGCGTGACGCGCGAGCACCGTATTACTTGGGGAACCTGCTTTACGCCAAGCGCGCTCACGAAGCGGCGATAACGCTGTGGGAACAATCGCGTGAGTTGGACCCCCACTTCGCAACCGTGTGGCGAAATCTTGGGTTGGCTTACTACAACAAACGTCGAAAGCCCGAGCAGGCTTGGGCTGCCTACAACCAGGCCTTCCGGCTCGACCCGACCGATGCCCGGGTGTTGTACGAACTCGATCAGCTCGCCAAATTGCTGGCTCATCCTCCGCAAGAACGGCTCAGCCGCCTCGACCAGCATCCAGAACTCGTTGCCAGGCGAGACGACTTGTTCTTGGAATGCGTAACCTTGCGGAACATTCTTGGAAACCATCACGAAGCGCTCGCCGCGCTGTTGGCCCGACGCTTTCATCCGTGGGAGGGGGGTGAAGGCAAGGTTCCCGCGCAGTACGTGCTGGCCTTGACGCAGCTTGCGCGGGAAGCCATTGCCGCGGACACTTGCCAAGAGGCGATCGAGTACCTTCACCGCGCACAATCTTGGCCGCCCAACTTGGGCGAAGGCAAGCTGATCGGAATTCGTGAGAACAACATCCATTACCTGCTCGGCGTCGCCCATCGTAAACTCGGCGACGAAGCAAACGCGATGGCGTTCTTTACCCAGGCGGCAGACGCCCAGGTGGAGCCCGTGTCGCCCGCTTACTACAACGACCAGCCCCCCGACATGATCTTCTATCAAGGTTTGTCGCTTGTGGAACTAGGTCGGCCTGAGGAGGCCCGCCAACGCTTCCGCACGATGTTGGAGTTTGGCCAATCGCACCTGCACGACAAGGCAACGATCGAGTACTTCGCCGTATCGCTGCCAGATTTTCTCGTCTTCGATGACGAGATTCAAACTCGGCACGAACTCCACTGCCGCTACATGATGGCCCTCGGTTCACTTGGGCTCCGCGATTGGGAGCAAGCGAGGAACGAATTCCAACACATCCTGCGGCATCAGCCGCACCATCTCGGTGCAACCGTTCACCTGCCGCTTCTCTCCGCCGAGTTCACTCAATCCATCGGAGCTGCCCCTACGGGCAAGGCCAGTCGTGCAGTTACATCCGCTTGACGTTATCACCGTTGTGCTGTTTTTTGTGGCGGTCATCGGCCTGGCGATCTACAAGAGCCGCCGCGAAGGGACCAGCGAGGACTACTTCCTTGCTTCGCGCGGGTTGACCTGGCCACTCATCGGCCTTTCAATCGTGGCGGCCAACATCTCGACCGAGCAGATGGTTGGCATGGCCGGGCAGGGCGCTGGCAGCACCGGCCTAGCAGTGAGCCTGTGGGCGCTAAGCGGATCGGTCGGCATCGTCCTCATCGCCTTCACGTTTCTGCCTCGGTTCCTGAGCGCGGGAATCTATACGATGCCCGAGTTCCTCGAATACCGATACAACGCCACGGCCCGGGCCATCATGGCGGTCATGACGATCGTCATCTATGTCGCGGTGCTGCTTGCCACGGTGCTGTACTCGGGCGGTCTGGCGATAAGAACGATTTTCGATATCGGTCTTACGCCGTCGGTGTGGTTGATTGGCATCGTCGCCGCTTTCTACACCACCTGGGGCGGACTGAAGGCCATCGCTTGGGCCGACCTGATCCAAGGATTGATGCTGCTGATCGGGGGCGGACTGATCTTTGCCTACGGCCTCCATGCGATCGGCGGCTGGACTCAATTCGCTTCGCAGAATGCCGATCGGCTGCACATGGTTCTGCCGGCCAGCAACGCCACCTTGCCGTGGACCGGCGTCTTGGCCGGCATGTGGGCCGCCATCCTGTACTACTGCGGGCTGAACCAGTTCATCGTACAGCGGAATCTCGCGGCAAAGAATTTGCATCATGGCCAAATGGGCCTCGTTCTTGCCGGCGCGATTTGGATGCTCGTGCCGTTTGCCATCGTCATGCCGGGCATCATCTCGCAATCGCTCTACCGAGACGATATGGCGGCGGCGGCCGACGCAAAAAACGCTCCCCTCTTGAGCGATTATGAGGCTCGAAAGCTATCCATCGACGGAAAGGACTTGTTGCTCCTCGAGCCCGATGCCGACTGGCAGCGGCGATTTCCCGAGCAAGCCAAGGAGATCGCCGCTTACAACGATCAAGTTCGCACGGCCGCCAATGAACAACACGTCCTGCCGGAAACCGAGCAGTTGGCCGGGTATCTCTCCGATACCGCATTTCCGCTGTTGGTCCGTCGGCTCATCCCGGTTGGCATTCGCGGTCTCATCCTGGCCTCGATTGCCGGCGCGGTGATTAGCTCGCTCGCATCGATGCTCAATTCCGCCGCCACCATTTTCACACTTGATCTCTACCAACGAATGTTTCACCGTTCGGCTTCGCAGAAACTGCTCGTGTGGCTGGGCAGGGCCATGACGCTGGTCTTTGTGGTTGCCGGTTGCACGGTGGCACCCATGCTGGAGAACCCCAAGTTTGGCGGCGCATTTCAGTACATCCAACAGTTCCAAGGGTACATCTGGCCCGGCGTGGTCGCTGCTTTCGTGATCGCCCTACTGTTGCCGAGGGCACCGGCCGCCGCCGGCATCTTCGCGCTCGTCGGCGGGCCAATCTTCTACGGCCTCTTCCAAAAATATTCTCCTCTTCACTATCTGATCCAGGTCGGAATCTGCTTCCTCATCCTGTGCGCTGGCATGGCGCTCATCACGGCTGTCGCGCCGTTGGCCGAGCCTCGGCGCCTGCCCAAGCGAAGCGATATCACGCTTCAGAATTCTCGAACCGCCCTGGTGTTCGGAACGATCGTCATCCTTGGCGTTATTGCCGAGGTCATCTACTTCTGGTAACGAGCGCGTCGAACAGCTTTCACGCCCGGTGAATTCAAACTGGTGAATTCAAATTTCAAACGCGACAGACAATATCGGATTGCAGTTACGATAAAGAGTGAGTTGATGATGGCTCCGAATGGGAAAGTCCTCGCTTGCTCTGCTCGTCGAACAAGTTGAGAGTGACCGGGCAATGGATAGTCAGCCCCCGGTTTTGCCGGGGGTTTGCCCCAGTGTTCCGATGCGTGGATGGCTAAACCCCCGGCAGAGCCGGGGGCTGACTGCGGTTCCAATCCCCGGACACGCTCAACGGGTTTGTTGCAATTGAATGTTGAATTCACGCAATGAAAAACGTGCAGGTTGATTGCTTTTCTTGAAAACCGGCGTTATCCTAACGGCCTGCCACGAATTGCAGGCTGGTCTTCTCTTGGCGTACCGTACTTCTCTGCCAGCCGAACCGAACCGCCAGCGCTTTTGCTGGGTGGTGCAACACAATCCGCCTTGGGAGGTCGTATGCGAGCCGACGTTTCCCGCAGTTGCGTTCTTTTCGGGTATGTGTTCAGGCATTTCCAATCGAACCGTTGTTTGAGGATCGGTCTGGCGGTCGCTGCCATTCTTTGGGCGCTTGGCGGGCCGAGCCTTCGAA
>JADZFK010000019.1 GCA_020849945.1 Pirellulales bacterium
AAAGAGGTTGTGATTTTTTTATTAGTCAAAACAACATGTTGCGATAGCAAACACAAGCTAGCTTCAACCGTTGGTAGAAAAAGGGTTTTGACTGATAAAAAAATCACAGCCTAAAAGCCGGGGGCTGAAAGCGGTTCCAATTCTCAGACACTCTCAACTAGTTTGTTGCATTTGATATTTGAATTCATCCTCTGGTACCCTCATGAATCTCCGCATTACTTTTTTCCGTATTTGTTTGCCGGTGCTTGTTGGAATGGTTGGCTTGATCGGATGCAACTCGCGTCGCATGGTCGAGCCTTCGCCACCGCAGGCCAGTTCAGACGATTCGCAGATCGGCAAAGCAACGGATCGCGCTCTGAAGTTTCTCGAACAAGCACAGGAGAAAGATGGTTCGTTCAGTTCCGCGAAGGGAACCGGCATCACCTCGCTTGTGGTGACGGCCCTTCTCCGTTCCGGACACACCGCGGAGGATGCCACCGTTGCCCGCGCTCTAAGGTACCTTCAGTCCAACCGGCACGACGACGGCGGCATCTACGCCCCGGGCAGCAATCACAAGAACTACGAAACGTGCCTGGCGATGGTCGCGTTGCAAGGTGCAAACCACGACGGCCAATTCGCCAAAGTGCTTGCCGGAGCCGAGGCGTTCGTGAAGAAACAACAATGGGACGAAGGCGAAGGCAAAGACCTCACCAGCGAATACTACGGAGGTGCCGGCTACGGATCGCACGAGCGGCCCGACCTTTCCAACACGAGTTTCTTGATTGAAGCGCTGAAGGCCGTCGGCCGCGGCGACGAGGATCCCGCGATTCAGAAAGCGCTGATTTTCGTTTCTCGTTGCCAAAACCTCGAGTCGCCCAGCAACACGACCGCGTTTGCCGGCAAGGTGAACGACGGCGGGTTCTACTACACAGTGGCGGCCGGTGGGCAAAGCATGGCAGGCCAAACGCCTGAAGGCGGGCTCCGTAGCTACGGCTCGATGACCTATGCGGGCTTCAAGAGCATGATCTACGCCGGCCTCACCCGCGATGACCCGCGAGTCAAGATCGCCTACGCCTGGATCCAAAAGAACTACACCCTCGCGGAAAACCCCGGGATGGGCGATGCGGGGTTGTATTACTACTACCACATGTTCGCCAAAGCGCTCGATGCGGTCGGCGAAGACCTGCTCGTCGATTCGCAAGGTCGCTCGCACGATTGGCGAGCCGAACTGGCGGAAGAACTTCTGAAATCGCAAGCCCACGATGGCAGTTGGGCCAACGGCACGCCGCGCTGGTCGGAGGATGACCGCAACCTCGTCACTTCCTACGCGTTGCTGTGTCTATCTTATTGCCAGCCAGCGGATGCAAAATAACCTTAACCGGAATGCGGCCGGCACGGATCACGGCACGCGGCGGTACGCTTCCATGGCCTGTTGAATCTTGGTGCGATCGGGTTTCGTGCGGATCGAAATGTAACCCGTGATGTGCCCATTCTCGTAGCACGGAAATACGCTGGCTTTCACCCAGTAAATGCGGCCTGTTCTCGACCGATTCTTGACGTAGCCCTGCCACAGCTTGCCGCCCTGGATGACCGCCCACAAATCGGCAAAGGCGGCCTTGGGCATGTCGGCGTGGCGAATCACGTTGTGTGGCCGACCCACCAATTCGCCTGGCTCGTATTCAGCCGCCTCGTAGAACCGATTGTTGGCGAACGTGATAATCCCCTTCGTATCCGTCGCGGATATCAGAATATCGTCTTCCCTCAGCACATACTCGGGCTCGGCCATCGAGAACCGCGCGGGGTTGTAGTACGTGCTCTCCTCGACCAGCGGCGCAAGCCGTTCCAGCGGGTCGATTACTTCGCCTAGCATGCCGTGCGAGGCCATCAACTCGAGCAAGTAGTGGAACGTTCGACCGATCGTGTTGACCTCGACCAACTCATTGCCCACCTTGATCGAGGACGCGGAAAGCTTGTGGAAGTTATCCAGCGAGTTGTTTAACTGCTGGTTGAATAGGGACGTATCTCGTTCGATCGCGCCCGCCTTCTCACGAGCCAGGTTGACGGTTTCAATCGTCCGCCGCATGACCGAAACCGACTGCCCCACCGAGGACGAGAGATCGCGCAAGGCCACGTTGATCTGGTTGAGCGTTCCGCGGACCTTTTCGTTGACTTCCTTTGTCGTGGCGGCCAGCTCCTTCACCTCATGCGCGACCACGCCGAAGCCTTTGCCCATCTCACCCGCCCGGGCCGCTTCGATCGTCGCGTTCAAGGCAAGTAACCGCGATTGATCCGCAATCTTGTTGATCGTGCCCACCAATCGATCGATCGCTCCGAACTGCGTTTCGAGCGATTGCATCCGCGAACTAACCGTCTGCAGTTCGTTCGACGTGATTTCCGAATCGCGCACCACCTCTCCCACCGACGATTCTACCGCATGCGCGCTATCCAACACGTTCGTCATTCGCGAGAGGATCGCGTCGAAATCGGCCGTCGTTTGGCGGATCGCGTCCGACTGCCCATCGATCGATCCACTGGCCGAATCGGCCACCATCGAAAGCTCGTGGGAAGCCGCCTGAAACAACACGTCGCGCATGCCTTGCTCATCAAA
>JADZFK010000020.1 GCA_020849945.1 Pirellulales bacterium
GTATCCACGAACGTTCTACGAGGTGCGGGCCGGGCGCAGGGCCGATCAGTTATTCAAATTGGGCGAGTGTTTGGAAACCAGCCCGAAGCGTCCGCGAGGGAATAAGCACACATTCCCTCGCGGACGCGTCGGGTTCGTGAGTCCTCGCTGTCCCGAACATGAATAACTTATCGGTCCTGGGGCGGAGCGGTGGGGAGTCGGATCGAAGCGAAACCCTCCCCCGCCACAGCGTGTTCCGAGCGACCTGGCCCCTCCCTGCAAGGGCATTGGATCTTCACAAGTTGATATTATTAGAGTACTCCGCTCGCTCCGCGAGCGGAGATTCATCTCGCGGAGCGAGATGAGTACATTCACACTGCCTCGCTGTTTCCAGGCGAATGAAAGCGCATGGATGTGCGGCAGTGGCGAAGTGGTCGGCATGGCGCGCGCTGATTGGCGCAAGGCGTGGCAGTTTGGGTAAAGTGCGAGGGTGGCCATTGTCATAAAACGAGCTTCGCGCGGTACGGAGCCGTAAGGGCGGTTCGGAACGGATTTTGCACTTTGGTTGAATGCAGATTGTAGGTGTGAGCCTGCCGAAGCAATGGATTTGCGCCAAAGTTCTCGTTGCGTGGCGAATGGGTGGGTTCACGGGTGTTGTTCGATGTGTTACCGAATTGGCCCCCATACGGCGACGTGGGCCGGTAGGATTCCGCCATCGCCAGCCGGTGGGAGAAAGGAGAAGTGCCATGAAGACGTTGGTACCGCGTGGGGTGTCGCGTCAGCCGTCGCTGTGGGGACATGATCCGTTCACGGCCCTGCGCGAGGAAATGTGCGACCTACGCAGCCGTCTGTTCGGAGACGGCGAAGAAGGTTGGTTCACGGGAACCATGGTGCCGGCCCTCGATCTGAGTGAGACCGACAATGCGGTTGAAGTGCGGATGGATTTGCCGGGCATCACGGCAAAGGATATCGACATCCAGATCAACGGCAACGTGCTTACCATTACTGGTGAACGGCGTGAAGAAAAGGAAGAGAAGGGAAAGACGTTCCATCGCGTGGAGCGTAGCTACGGGAACTTTTCGCGGAGCGTGACGCTGCCTTGCACGGTGATCGAGAGCGAAGTGGCCGCCGAGTATCATGAGGGCGTGCTGTGCGTCAAGCTGCCGAAAGCGGAGGAGTCGAAAGCACACAAGATCAAAGTGAAAGGCTGATCACCCATAATTCAATTTGGTTCACGAAGCGGGCGGCCCCGATGCGAGGCCGCCCGTTCGTTTGCGCGGTGGTTATCTTCTATTCACCACAGAGGGCACGGAGAGCATGGTGGAAGGATGAAATCTGCAGAACCAGACAGGACGAACACGCGGGACTATTCAAGCAGGGCAGAAAAGGACAGGATAACAGGATTGGCAGGATTACCAGGAAGTGAAAGATGGGAGAGGTGCGTCAACCCGAATTGGTGTTACTGATCGTGGCGGTGATTAGCCGGCACGGGGAGGCGTTGGCGTGGACACGTGAGCGCGCGGAGCGCGAGTTTGGGCCGGCGGTGTTGGTAAGCGCGGCGTTTGAATTCATGGAGACCGATTATTACACGGCCACGATGGGACCGGCGCTGTGGAAGCAGTTCTTGGCATTTGAGCGGTTGGCCGATCCGGCGGTGCTGGCGAGTGTGAAGCGCGCGACGAATGCATGGGAAGCGGAGTACGCGGCGCTGGGGCGTCACGAGGAGCCGCGGCCGCTCAATCTTGATCCGGGGTACATTACCCCCGCCAAGCTGGTGCTTGCCAGCACGAAGGACCATGCGCACCGGTTGTATTTGCGCGATGGCATCTACGCGGAAACGACGCTGATGTACCGACGTCGAAGTTGGCAGCCGCTTGAGTGGACGTACCCGGACTATCGTCGGGAGGACTTCCACGAGTTCTTTCGGAGTTGCCGCGAATGGTTGCTGAATTGCGGCAAACGGAGTAGCGGGCTAGAATAGCGCGGATGGGCGAGGGGCCGATGGCGAGCCATCGGCCTGGGGGTAACCGTTAGCAAATTATGTTTGCGTGAGTGGATGAGGCGATGAAGGTTTTTGGAGTAGTAATTTCCGGCGCGATTGTGGGCTGCCTGGTGGGCGGAGGCTTGGCGGTCGTGCAGGTACGAAGCGATCTGGACGCGCTGACGACCTCGCCGGGTTCGACGGTTCTTGTACCGGCGCGGAGCGACGAGAAACTGCCGGTTGCGAAGGTGGAGAATCCGCACTACGAGTTTGGCAAGATGCAGCGGGGCACCTCGAAGAGCCACGAGTTTGTGTTCCGGAACGAGGGGGAAGCACCGCTTGTACTACGGGCCGGCAAGGCCTCGTGCAAATGCACGAGTTTCGAGGTTCCGGAGAAGGCGATCCCGCCAGGTGGTGAAGCGATGGTGCGGGTAGAGTGGTCGGCGCAATCGGATAACGGGCCGTTCGGACAGGTAGCGCCGGTGTACACGAACGACCCGCTTCACTCCACGATCGAGCTACGGATTGACGGGACGATTGTTTCGGCAAGGGGGATCGAGCCTCCCGACCTGTTGTTCGACAAGATACCTGTGGGCGAATCGAAGACGGTGGAAGTGTATGTGATGGCGATGCTGCAAGATGAGCTCACGATGAAGAATCCGCAGCTTTCCGATGCCTCGTTGAGCGATCGGTTTGATGTGGCCATCGAGCCGGTCGAGGCGAAGGACCTGCCGAACAAAGAAGCGCGGAAGGGGATGCGGGTGCGCGTGACGGCCAAGCCGGGGCTACCGGTGGGAAGGTTCCAGGGCTGGCTTTCGTTAGAGACGAATCTGGAGGATGCGGAGAACCTGGAGATACCGATCCTTGGGCAAGTGGTGGGCGATATCAACGTTCGCGGGACGATGTGGAACGAAGAACGCGGCGCCGTAATGCTCGGCAGCGTGAAAGGCAGCGAAGGGGGGCGTGCAAAGGTCAATGTGTACGTGCGCGGGGCCGAAGCGCAGACAACGAAGCTGGCGTTGAAGTCGGTCGAGCCGCCCGAGCTAAAGGTCCACGTGCAAGAGGCGAAGCGAATCAAAGATACGTTGGTGCAGGTGCCGATTGAAATCGAAGTGCCGGCGGGTACGCACCCGATGGTGCATTTGGATACTTCGCAAGGCGAGCCAGGCCGAATTGTGTTTACGACGACTCACCCCAAGATTAAAGAACTTTCCATCAATGTGTTGTTTAGTGTCGAGCGATAATCGATTGGGGCCAAGAAAGGGGCCGTTTCGGCTGGCGGGGCTTGCTGCGCTGGTGGTGATGGTTGTGGGCCTGGGAATGGGGCTGCTCTTCGCGGCGACGGAATCGAGCGTGGCGGTGGGGGCCTCGGCGAAACTACCAGACAAGCACAAGAAGGTGGACCCGATCGAAGCCAACGGCGCGATCTTCGAAGGGTGGCCCAAGCCCGATGTGGCCGTCGTGTTCACGGGCGAGTTGGATGGCTACCTGGAGCCGTGCGGTTGCGCGGGGCTGGAGAATCAGTTGGGTGGCCTCAAGCGTCGAGCCACGTTCCTCAAGCAGTTGCGTGGCAAGGGCTGGCCCGTTGTGGCGCTCGATGCGGGCGGGCAAGAGAAGGATTCGGGGATTCAAGCGGGGCATAAGTTGGAATTCGCTTACGGTGCCTTGATGAAGTTGGGGTACGATGCCGTCGGCTTTGGCGAAAACGATTTGAAGCTCGATCCGCTGCAAGTCGCGATCAACTTGGATGGAGCGACGAACCCGCTTGTTTCGGCCAACGTGGGTTTGGGAGATTTTGAGAGCGGGCTTTCCAAGCGTTACAAGGTCATCGAACGCGGAGGAGTGCGGATCGGCATCACCACGGTGCTGGGCCAGAAGGAAGTGGCCCAGATGCAGCACGCGGCCGATTTGAAACTGCTCGGCCCGCACGAGGCGATCTTGGAAGTCTTGCCGAAGCTTTCGGAAGCGAAGTGCGACCACATGATCTTGCTTGTGAATGCCATGCCGGAGGAAGCGAAGGAACTGGCGAACCGCCACCAGGAATTCGATTGGGTTCTGGCGACGCGCGGCACCGAGGTCCCGCCCAAGGAGCCCGCGACGATGGAAGGGAGAGACGCCCACTTAATTGAAGTGGGGCACAAGGGCATGTATGCCGTGGTGGTGGGCTTCTACAAGAACGGCGCGCCCTCGTTCCGGTACCAGCGTGTGCCGCTGGACCA
This sequence comes from Pirellulales bacterium, assembly GCA_020849945.1. Taxonomy (GTDB): domain Bacteria; phylum Planctomycetota; class Planctomycetia; order Pirellulales; family Lacipirellulaceae; genus JABDGM01. The sequence goes on from JADZFK010000020.1 coordinate 4,180, forward strand.
CCGGTTTGCCGATGACGCCGAAATCTACAAGATGCAGGTCGAGTATCAGAACAATCTCAAGAGCATGGGTTGGGATGGTTTGGGGTTGAAACCGACGGCACACCCGAGTGGCCGCAAATTTGCGGGTAGTAAAGTGTGTGGCGATTGCCACACGAAGGCCGCGGCCGCTTTCGAGAAGACGCCCCACGCCCACGCGACCGAGACCCTTCTGAAGTATGCCAACCCGCCGCGGCTACATGACCCCGAGTGCGTGAGTTGCCACGCGACCGGCTGGGAGCCGCAGAAGAATTTTCCGTTTGAATCGGGCTTTGTGAGCATGGAGAAAACCCCGGAACTGGCCGGCAACGGTTGCGAAAACTGTCATGGTCCGGCGGCCAAGCACGCCGCGGCCGAAAATGGCGAGCTTGAACTTAGCGAGCCCGAGGTCGAGCAACTGCGCGCCGCGTTGCGTCTAAATATCCTTCCAAACGAAGGCAACAAAGATGGGCAAGTATTCGATCAAGGTAAAGTCGTAAACATGTGCCAGCAGTGCCACGATATCGACAACAGCCCCGAGTTCGACTTCCAAAAGTACTGGCCCAAAGTAAAGCACGAGGGGAAGGATTAGCGACTGATAGGCCGATCGAAGCGAGACTTTCCACTCATGCATAATACTCAATTTCGTCAGGCTGCCCGGCAGTTGTGCTGGATCGTCGTCGCAACCGCCGTGGCGTCGGCTTTCCCCCAAACTTTGTTTGCAGAATCGGACGATGCTGTTGAGCTGCGAGTGATGTCGTTCAATGTGCGGTTCAGCGTCGCTGGTTCCAGTGAAAAGGATCCTGCAAACAATTGGAACAACGCGAAGCACGCCCGGCGCGAGCGGGCCGTGCAAGTCATTCGCGAGTTGCAGCCCGACTTATTGGGCTTGCAGGAAGCGAGGATCAAGCAGATCGAGGACTTGCGGAAGGCCCTGCCCGAGTTCGAGTTTTACGGCGTCGGGCGCGACGATGGAAAACGGGCGGGCGAATTCTCGGGCATCTTTTACCGTCGAAGCCGATTCTCCTGCCAAGCTTCCGGATCATTTTGGCTAAGCGCAACGCCCGAAAAGCCGGGAACCACATTTGCCGTGCCGACGAATAAGATTCCACGGATCGCCTCGTGGGCGCGGCTCACCGACCTGCGCTCGTGCAGAGGATTCACTCTGCTGAACATGCACTGGGACCATCAAAGCGAGCCAGCCCACGACCAATCGGCAGCGCTCGTGGCCGGGCGATTTTGTGCAATCGCCAAGGGGCTACCCACGATCGTCACGGGCGACTTCAACTGCACCGAGGATTCGACGGCCTACGCCACGCTCGTAGGCAAAGCTGAACCGAAACTGCGGTTGTTCGATTCGTATCGAGAGGTCCATCCAAAGCGGTCGCCGCAAGAAGCCTCGTTCAACGGTTGGAAGCTGCGGACCGAAGGCTCGAGGATCGATTTCGTTCTGCACACACGCGAGTTCGTCGCAACGAAATCGGAGATTGTGCGGACCACATACGATGGCCGACTTCCATCGGATCATTATCCTGTTCTCGCCACGTTGCGGCTGCCGAGCTCAAATTAGGTCGCGATCCTAGCGCGAGTGGCAACACGCCTACCAGGGCCGATCATTTATTCAAATTGGGCGAGTGTATTGGAAACCAGCCCGAAGCGTCTGCGAGGGAAAAAGGACATATTCCCTCGCTGACGCTTCGGGTTAGTGAGTCCTGGCTGTCCCGAACATGAATAACTGATCGGCCATGCCCCGGCCGACTTCGCAGGCGACTTATTCGCGAGTTTCGAGCATAATAGAGTTCGGTGAATTCACATATCCCTTGCAACAAACCAGTTGAGCGTGTCCGGGGATAGGAACCGCAGTCAGCCCCCGGCTCTGCCGTGGGTTTAGCGATCCACGCATCGTAACACTGCGGCAAACCCCCGGCAAAGAGGTTGTGATTTTTTTATTAGGCTTTGTCCCAAAAATCCCCTCCCTTTTGGGGAGGGGTTAGAAGAGGGTTCGAGCATCCCAGGATTCTTGGCCTTGCTCGACCCGCTACCCGAATCGGAACCGGTTTTGAGACAAAGCCTAGCTGGACAGCGCCACTTTGAAGCAAGCTAGCGTGGTTAAGTGCCTACGATGTGTGTGTTTGCATCCAAACTGATGGTTTGTGGCATGAACCTGTAGCAATTCGCTGCAACCCGAAACATGACTACAAC
>JADZFK010000021.1 GCA_020849945.1 Pirellulales bacterium
CGTAGAGGAGGTGGTTTTTTTAGAAGGTGGGTGTGGGGGGCGGTAGAATTGGTGGAGGTAACCGGTGAAAACAGGCGGCCTGGCGGCCGCCGCTGATTTGGAATGACATTTCATTACCCCTCCTTAAATGGGAAAGGAGTTCTGGGGTAGAGACTTCTGTTCACGAGCCAGGTTCCTCTCACACCTTAGAGAGCTTGTATTCCAGGCAGCAATTGTCGATGAGGGACCAGTCCATTTCGACACCCAAACCGGGTTTCTTGGGGACGTGGATGTTGCCGTTTCGATCGAATACGAAGTCATCCTTCATGGGAAACTTGAAGGTTTCGGCGGGAACTAGCATTTCGTAGTACTCGCAGTTTCTTATCGCGCAGGATACATGCAGATTGGCGATGTCCATTGGCCCCATCGTTGTGGTGTGCAGTTCGCACCGCATTCCATGCGCTTCGGCGAGCGAGGCGATCTTCATCGTGCCGGTGATCCCGGGTTTCCAAGATACGTCGGCGCGGACAATATCGACCGCGTCGAACTTAATTGCTTGAGCCACTCCCCATGGCCCGCCGCGCGTGGTCTCGGTTCCGGCGATGGGGATGTCGAGTGCCGCACACAGTTTCGCGTATTTATCTAGTTCAAAGTCTCGGAAAGGCTCCTCGAACCAGTGATAGTTCAATCGTTCGAGCTGCCTACCGACTTTGATTGCTTCACCGAGGGAGTATTCGGCCACCGGGTCGGACATCAGTACGTAGGTGGGCCCCATTTCCTCTCGAAGGGCTTCATGGACAGCCATATCCAATTGCCATGGGCCGGGCGGATGTGGTTTGTAGGCCGTGAACCCTTGCGAGGCATATTGCTTCGCTTGGTCAACGTAGTCCGCCGGTTTTTCCAACCAGAGGCTGCTTGCGTAAACGGGAAGGTTGTCACGATAGGCGCCCAGGTATTGATACAACGGCAACCCCGCCGCTTTTGCCGCTAGATCGTAGAGGGCCACGTCCAATGGCCCCGGCAGGTAGACAGGAAAGAAAATCAGGTGACGGTCGATATTCCACAGGTCGTGGTAAATGGCTTCCCGCTGATGAACGGATCGGCCGAGCACGACGGGAGCAATCAGTTCATGAATGTATTGTTGAGTAATCAAGCTAGAGCGCGCTGCCAGGGCCGTCGCTTCGCCGCGCAGACCAGAATCGGTCGTCAGGCGCACGACAACGACATCCCATTTCATAGGCGCGCTGCCTTGCCGCGACTGATCAAATAGCTCTTGGCCTCGCTGGCAGCGCCAGGTTTCTAGCTTCGTTACGATCATTTCGGTGTCCTTTGTCCTTGCTTGCTGGAGAAGTCAGTTTGGCGAGTCGGTGTTTTTGCCGTTCGTCGCGGGTTCGAGGTACAGACTGGATAGAAATGGGAATCGCTTTCGGCTGGGAAAAGAAGAGTGTACCGCCAGACCACTAGCCCCGACAATCTATCCAATTACCCACCGGTGCAAGCGGCACCGCGCCAGCGGCACAAACGGTAAGCCGCGTTGAGCCAGAAACGTGGCCAAGAATGGCGTGTTTTGCATGGAACAGAAAGTGGATGATAGGTCCATTGACTTGGCGGTGCGATTACTTAGACTGGGAAAAACTGATTTCACTATTTTGCGGCGTGTTCATCTAGTTACTGGCCGGTGCAGGCTTTTGTGCGGTCTCGCCGCGTTTACTGTTTTCCGCAGGCAAGGTGGCTATCCATGAGTCATTCGCAGCTTCCCAAAGGGGGCCGCTACCGTTGGGCGATTTGCGCGCTGCTCTTCTTCGCCACGACGATCAACTACATCGATCGGGCAGTAATCGCCATTCTCAAGCCTGATTTGATCGCGGAGTTGCACTGGAACGAGATCGACTACAGCAACATTATCTTTTGGTTTAGCTTGGCCTATGCGATCGGGTATGCCGCCGGCGGCTGGTTCCTGGACCGCGTGGGTGTGCGGCGAGGCTATGCAATTGTGGTGTTTGTGTGGAGCCTGGCCGCGATTGCGCACGGTTTCAACCGGTTTGTTTCGCCGGAATCGCACCTTCGCGATTGGTTCCCGTTCGGCCAGCCCGGCTCGGAAGGCATTTGGCTGATTCCGAGCACGGTGATTGGCTTTAGCGCGGCGCGGCTGATGCTAGGCATTGCCGAGGGGGGCAATTTTCCGGCGGCAGTAAAGAGCGTCAGTGAGTGGTTTCCCAAGAAGGAGCGGGCGTTTGCCACGGGCATTTTTAACGCGGGCAGCAACATCGGCGTGATGATCGCCCCGATCATGGTGCCGTGGTTGGCGAAGAACTACGGCTGGGAGACGGCGTTTTACGTTACGGGTGCGCTGGGTTTCCTGTGGTTGGCTTTTTGGCTAAAGCTGTACTACGCACCCCAGGACCATCCCCGGATGACGCCGACCGAGTTGGCGTACATTCGCAGTGATCCGCCCGATCCGCCCGTGCATGTCCCCTGGCTGATGCTGCTGAGGTATCGCCAGGTTTGGGCGTTTATCACCGGCATGTTTTTGAGTTCGCCTATTTGGTGGTTCTACCTTTACTGGGTGCCGGGGTTTCTGTACGACAAGCACGGGGTCAAGGTCGACCAAATGGGCTGGTACCTGGTGGCCATCTACCTGATCGCGGACCTCGGCAGCATTGGGGGCGGGTGGCTATCTTCGCGGCTAATCGAACAAGGCTGGAGCGTGAACGCGGCGCGCAAGACGACGATGTTGTGCTGCGCGCTGTGCGTAACGCCGGTTTGCTTTGCGGCCAGCACCGAATCGGTTTGGGTGGCGGTGCTGCTCATTGGCTTGGCCGCATCGGCCCATCAGGGGTTCTCTGCCAATCTTTATACGCTGGTGTCGGATACCGCTCCGCGGAGCGCGGTAAGCTCGATTGTGGGTATCGGCGGCATGGTGGCGGGGATTAGCGGTATGTTCAACGCAAAAGTCATCGGGTACGTGCTCGAATGGACGGGCAAGAACTACAACGTAATATTTGTGGCGGCTTCGTTCATGTATCTAATCAATCTGGCGATCATGCACGCGATCAATCCGAGATTGATGCCGATGAAGCTTTCGGAGGAAGCCGCCAAGGCGGCGTGACCGCGAACCCCGCGAGCGCCGATCACCACGAACGCCAGCCGCGATAACTCACGCAAGCTGAGGCTGCCGGCCCACCGCCAAGCGATGCCACGTTGGCTGCCAAGGCGTTTGAAGTACAGCATCCGGAAGCAGGCCCCGGCGGAATGCCTGGTCGGCCCATGGTGTCGTGATCGTAAGGTTTGCACAGCGACTCGACTAACCCGGATTTCTCACCACGGAGCACACCGAGGTCTCGGAGAACAAGCCAAGAGATCGTTTGAAGCAAGGTCAAACGCCCGTAGCTACGAGACAGGGTGTTTCCACCGTTCCTTGTGGTAGGGGTACTTGCTACTGGTTTTCTGCGTGGCTCCGTGCCTCCGTGGTTTTGATTGTGAGAAATGCGGACTAACTTGTCGAAGCATGCTTTCCGCGGCAGTTCGTTGGGTTTGCGGCAATAGACGTGTCCTTCCGAACGCGGCAACTCGTCGGCCGCGATCCAGAACGACGCCAGCCGCTCCTGGTGGCGGTGTCCTAACGCCATCACGCACGTCCTGAATCGATTCCACAACTCAATTACCGTAAGCCCACAAGTTTAGCGCCACGAACACGATCTAGGAGGCCTACCCCAAAAAGACTTTTATTGCGGCTGCCAAGATGATGTTAGCGTAATCGCTTCATCTCTCCGGAAGGATTCTGCAGAGTATCGGGCGGATCGGTCGTTACGCCGAACGTCCAAGTTTGGCCGGATTCGAAGGGCGCGATCAGTTCGAGGTTCTCGAAGCTTGTGCCGCCGGGAATTGGGTTTTCGGAGGCCCAGTATTTTTGCCGCGCGTTGACCTGTGCCATTAGTTTCGGATGAGGATGGTCGCACCGCCAATATTGCGTGGCGGGACGGCCGAAGTATTGCCACCCGCGCGAGGCAGGCGTTTGGAGGACTGCGGCGGGGTCGCGTTCGTCGGTGGTCGCGGCAAGAATCGCCGCGCCGTTTGGTCCTCGCACCAATCGCTCAAGACCGAAGCGTGCGTGCGGGGTGAAACCGTTCGGCGCGAAGGTGGCGTTGGCGTACAGTTCTTGGGCGGTCACCATGCCATCGGCGAGGTGAAGCCGGCGGAGCCGTGCGTAGTTACCCATCGTGGCCGTAGCTACGCAATAGGCCATCGGCACCGAGGTCGGCTGTGCGAACGTGGCGATCTGGGCCTCGTGTGGTCGATCGGCACGAAAGGTAAGTCGGAGGAAGACGGCAGCGCCGTTGCGAAACTTTTCGACACCGATGTACACCGTGAGAGTCTTGACTCCATTCTCCTCGCCGATCACACCACGGGCAGGGTGGACCGGTTTCCGAGGAGACCAGTCGTCGGGGCGATCGACGCTCCACATCACCTTGCCGGTTCCCAGGGCGAGGGACGACAGCTCCAACTCCGAGAAGCTCCTGCCTGTTCGCCCCACGATAATTGGCTCGATGGCAATGAAGTTAATTGTCCGCCAGCTTGGCTGGCCGACATAGGGCGCGTACACGCGTAACAGCCCCCGCGGCCCGGGTAAGGGGGCGAGTCCGATGCGGAGTCCATCGGCCAATCCCCACACGGGCTTCGTCGCAACTTCGCCAGCTGGGGGCCGAACCCAGCCGTCTTCGACCACCGGTTCGGCCAACTCGCTCCACGAAGGCTCCGAACCGCGAAGGCCGGATGCGGCTACGCTCACCATCAACACAATGAACCAGTACGAGCGTCTCATTCGAGCTTATTCTCTCTGAACCCCTGAGGGAATGCAACGAACAGGCTTCAGGTAGCAGGGCCGATCAATTATTCAAATTGGGCGAGTATATTGGAAACCAGCCCGAAGCGTCTGCGAGGGAAAAAGCACACGTTCCCTCGCTGACGCTTCGGGTTCGTGAGTCTTCGCTGTCCGCGCGAGACGAGTGGGGCGCGGATTTACCAACTCCGGATCTACTTTACAACAAGTGCCGCTCGGCTCGCGGCACCTACTACTCGGCCCAAAGTGAATCACTCACGGCAGAGGTTCGCCGAGCCGAGACGGCTCGGCTATGTGGGACAAGGCACAGCGGCGCGGAGAAGGCTGCAGGCTGGGAAGGTTCTTGGGTTCGCTGGCCGAGCGTTCAATCTTCTTTCTTGAGCGCTCGTTGCAGGCGGAGTATTTGAGCGCGAACTTCTTCCAACCCTGGGTTGAGGCGAAGGGCACGGCGGAAGGACTCGATCGCGGCGACGGGGTTGTCTTGCAGCATGTAGCATTGTCCCATTCCCGCCGCCGCGGTGAAATGGTAGGGATTGATTTCGAGGGCCTGGTGGCAATCGCGGATGGCCGCGTCGTATTGGCCGAGGTGGTAGTGGGCCGTTCCACGCTGGCACCAAGCTTCGGCAATCCAGGGGGAATTGTGAATGAGTTCGGTGGCAAGCCGGGCTGCTTCAGCATGTTGTCGCTGGTCGTTGAGGTCGGTCACCTCGCGTAACATTTCCTGGTGCTGTCGGGAGCCAGCGCGTCGCCACAGTTCCCGAATTCCCGAATCGGCAATCATCCGGACACCGCGATCGCGGTCGACCAAAGCCCGACCGAGGACGGGATTCGAGCTGTAATCGCCCACGAGGCTGATGGCAAAGACAGCGGCGCGACGGGCCATCTGGTCGCCCATCGCGGTTAACCGTTCGAGCGATGCCGTGCCGTAACGGCGCGTAACGCGTTTGATGAACGTTGCGCAATCGCTATTGGAAAGGTAGCGATTGTAATACAGGACAAGCACTGGGGTGCGAACGCGACGAGTGTCCACGCCGAATACTCCGTTGCAGATTGGACGTTAAGTAGTACCTTCTCGGACGTATCGTTCGAGCCCAGCCCCAATGGGTTCGAATCATGCGCTCTTAACTCTGTTCCAGAAAAGACCGCAGCCGCTCGTTCAGGCCGCTCCGTGAGAACCGCGTGATCGATGCGGCAGGCATTCCATCTCGGTTTGCCATCAGGCGATGAATCGAAAAGGGGTGCGCCCCCGTGGGGCGGCAGCCATGTTTGATTCGCCGTATCAGCCAATCTCTAGGGTTGAGTGTAATCACAATTGAATCGAGCACAATAAAAAAAGTGGTCGCGCCGATGGATTCTTTTCGTAGCAAAAGAAATCTGGTTGGATTCGGGTTTCTGCCCATCTTGGGAAATGCCGAAAAAAACCAGAGAAAACAGGCCTCTTTTCATAACGGGCGATCTTCCTATTGAGGATTACCCGCCTGAACGCGGACTTTACAATGCGATTAGAATGTTAGGAAAATAGAGAAGATCAGGACGAACAAAACTCGTTCATTCCATTTTACCAATCCCTTGACAAGCGATTGCCACGTTGATCTATTTTCGCGCTGCTATCCAGTTCGCTATTATCATCGCATTGCCCTTGATGGGGAGTGGCATCGGTTTCGCGCAGGGACCATCGAGCAAGGCGCGCAAGGCCCCGCTTCAACCTCCGACCGAGCAGCGGGGTTCACCTTCAGCTTCCTCGCACAGCCGCACTCGGGCAGCGGTTACGATCCATTGGGAAGGCGTGCCGCTGCGCGAAGCAATCGAACGGTTGCACTTGGTGTACGACGACCCTGTGTTCCTGGATCGTCGAGTTGATCCTTCACGCAAGGTCAACCTGGGTGCCACCGTCACCTCCGCGGCGTCGGCTATCGCAATGCTCGCTCAGGGGCAGGATTGGAGCGCGGCAAACCTTGGTCCGCTCATCTATCTGGGGCCTCGCGATTCGGCGGCCCGAGTGCATGCCCTGGCGAAATCGAACGCGCAGGTAGTCGCCAGGCTCCGGCTGCAAGATCGTCGATTGCTCGACCGCAAGGACTCGATCACCTGGCCACGGCTGACGGAACCCCGCGGCCTAGTCGTTGATCTGGTCGCCCGAACCAAGTGGCAGCTCGCCGATTCCGAACGAATTCCACACGACGTATGGGCAGCGGGGCAACTCCCGGAAATGGGGTTTGCCGAACAACTGACCGTGCTATTGGCGGGATTCGATTTGACGTTCGAGTTGCAGCCTCGAGCGCATGTGTTGCGGATCGTTCCGATCTCGCCCGATGGGGTTGCCTCGACCGCGGCCACGACAAGTTCTTCTACCCCGTCACCAGCGCGAAGGGCAGCCGCTCGCACTCCCACTCGCCGTGGTGGTGGAACGAAGCAGGTCTATACACTTCGAGTACAGGAGAAACCCGTGGGAGCCGTGCTCCGCGAGTTGGCGAACAAGCTCCACTGGTCGTTGGAGATTGACGAAGCCGCGATTCAGGCTGCCGGCAAGTCGCTGGATCAGCGAATTTCGTTTTCGGTCGAAAGCGCGGATCGCGAACAATTGCTGGACGCCCTCCTAACACCCGCCGGCCTTGAATACCGCATCGAGGGCGATCGCGTGCGAGTCGTGCCATCGAGGTATTAGCACGTTTCCACCAGCACTCGCTTCCGCAGAGTGAACGATCGATACGATTTGGAAAACGGGATCGGCAGGATTCTCAAGAGGTGAATTGAAATATCCATTGCAACAAACCAGTTGAAGTTGTCCGGGAATTGGCACCGCAGTCAGCCCCCGGCTTTGAGGCTGTGATTTTATTCTTCATGGGGAGTGGAATAATTCCTTGGGGGCCCGTTTGTTTTTGATGGGTTCGGTTTGGGGTTTTGTTCCGTGTGTTGTTTTTATCTTGGGGTTTGTTTTGGAGAGGGGGGGCGCTCCCTGAAGGGTGTGGGTTCTGGAGGCGGCTGTTCTTCCATTGGCCGCCTGTGGGTCATCTAGGCGGCTCTCCACAAATCCACATGTAAGCCAGGTCTCGTTCACACAAGCGAGAGAGCTTGCGGGCACTGCTGA
>JADZFK010000022.1 GCA_020849945.1 Pirellulales bacterium
CCTCTTGAGCGAGGATGATCGACTACTCACCCACATCCGCCAACGCCCCGGCACACCCTACGCCAGAAAATCAAAAAAACCCACGCTAGCAACCGCCGCATGAAAACAATAGCGTTCCTGCACCCCCTCCCCAATGCGAGGGGAGCTTGAACTTGTCTCCTACCAAGCGTTCGAGTACGATTCCGCCCCTCCCAACCCGACCGTCCCGACTGGCAGGGCGAACGGCCGTTCGCACAATGCGCGCATGCAATCTCCGCTTCGCAACTTGGTTTCGTATTCGCTCGCGGTTGTTCTGATCGCTTCGAGCACAGGCTGCAAAGGTCTGTGGGGAACATCGGCGGGGTTCTTTGCCTCACCAACCCCGGCCACCGCCACGTCATCCGGTTCGCCAACTGCCGCACCTACAGCCCCACCAGCAATCGGCACACTCTCGCAGAGCCAACCGCCCGAAGCCATCTCCGCTTCCGATGCGTCAGCCGATCTTTCGGGCGTTATGGACAAAATTCAAGAGGTCCGCTCGCTCGACCCGGCCGCGGAACCTCGGCTGTTCGAGGAACTTCGCAAAGCACCTCCGAACACGTGGCCACTGGTGGCCGAACAATTTCGCGCGACGTTGGCCCTTCACCAGCAACTTGCCGCAAAAAATAGCCGAGCACCTTTAGATGCCAAGCAACAAGAGCCTGGCATGCTTACGAAGCCCGATGTCACGCCCTTGCTCGGCGCAATCGCTGCCAGAAACACTCCAATAGCAGCAAGCTTGCCAAACGCGGCCCATGTCGCCGCGGATCCTACGGAACGCCCTTCTTCCACCATTGGCGGTTTGGTTGATCCGCATACGATATCGACCTCTCCGGAACTTGATCGTTCACCACGCCAGCCGATTGCCACTGCTTCGTCCCAGCCCGTATCGCTGTCAGCCAATCTCTCTCAACCTCCTTCCGACAACCAAACCGCCGTCCGGCAAGCCGATTACTTGGTTACGGAAGACAATGCGATCAACTCCGCACTTCCAGCTAGCGCGAACGAGCCTGCTTCCTTCGTACCGCCTCCAAGCGGGCTCTCTGCCAAGACGCGGCCTGCCTGGATGAGTCCCGTTTCGGCCGAGGATTGCACCGCTCGCAACTCCGAAACAGAGCAGCCAACTCGCGGGGCCAAGCTCGCGCCGCAGAGCTTCTCGGCCACGAGCACGGGTTCCACGGCGATCGGCGGTTCGGCTGAAAACGGTAGTTCGGGCACAAGCGGTGCCGCGTGGCAGGCGTATGTTCATCAGGCGGCGGAAGAGCTTGGCTCACGCGTCAGTGCCGAGCCGGCGAGCACGGCCGAAATTCACCAGCACGCGAGTTTGCGAATTCTGCGTCTCCTTGCCGGTGATACGGAAGGCGCGCTCGAACCGATCCCCCACCTGCCGCCTGCCGAGCAAGACTACTGGTCGCGGCAGTTGTTCGCCCTGGCCACCTACCTCGACCACCACAGCCAACCCGACGACAAACGTCGCGCGGCGGCAAGCGTCTTGCACCTCGACGAAGCCGTTTCCAACTTGCGTGAACTCGGCTCGCTGACATTACGCAACGTGTCGTTCTGCAAGAATGTGTATGGGTTTGGCGCGTATGAAACGTTCGATCGCGACGAATTCGCGGCCGCGCAACAGGTATCAATCTACGTTGAGGTCGAGAACTACCATTGCGAATCGACTGACAAAGGCTACTGCACGATCCTCGGCGCTACCTATGAATTGCTCGATGACTCGGGCAAGCGCGTGGCGGGCGGCGATTTTCCAGATGTTGAGGATTACTGCAAGAGCCGGCGACGCGACTTTCATATCCAATACGGCCTCTCACTTCCGAAATCGATGGTTCCCGGCCAGTACCGCCTCGATATGGTCGTAAAAGACCGCCGCAGCGATAAACTCGCTCACACCACCATCCCCTTAAGCATTCGATCGGCCAGCAAGTAGCGACCCACAACCAGGAACCATCTTCACTCAACGATCGCACGGAACACCGGCCATTACAAAACGGATCATTTCGGCTTAATAGAAAACATAGAGCCGACCCGTTTCGGGGCGGAAGCCCGCGACTGAAAACTCGGCGTTTACTTTAGTCGTTCCTTCCCGGCCAAGATGGCCGGGCTATGTTTTTTACGAGCCAGTCATTTCTGAAATGGCAAATGGCAAATGACCATTTTGCAAGGACCAATTCGCAACAACCCATCCAGATCCTCCGTCGCTCCGTGCCGCCGTGGTTTCTTCTTCCGCGCATCGGCCATCAAGCGCCACCGAAGCCGCTGGGCCGATTGAACAGCTTCTCACGCGTTGCCCACAGGCCTGCCGACGGCGTCGGGATAAAGTAGTACCGCTCGCCATCGGCGGTGGTGTTCCAGCCCTGTTTGCTAGATTCAGGCCGGTACCGCGCGATCGTTTCGTTGATATCGGCATAACGGAAGTTTACGCCTTCAATCTCTGCTTTCGAGAGATGCCCCGGCGCGTACGTAATGGTAAACCGTCCCTCGCTCGAACCATGAATCAAGTGGGCCGTCGCGTGGGCCAGGTCTTGCATGTCGGCGTTCTTCCGATACTGCTCAATTACCCGCGGCGTTCCAACATAACCGTACTTGCGAATGAAGGCGTCCACCTCGGGCTGCTCGCCGAACCGCTTGAGGCCTGGCGCGATCACGATCAACTCGCCGCCGTCGGCCAACGCCATCCGCGTCCGGTAGACCGACTTATTCGCCACCCAGGTGCTAAAAAACTCATCCCCTTGCATTACGCAAACAATTTTCTGAACCGGTTCCTCAAACAGCGTGATGTTCTCCTCACGCGATTGCCTTGCCGCGGCCAGATACGTATCGAGATCGTCTCCCACGTGAACGCCCGTGTGTACGAGCTGATCGCCCTGATTGCGAGCCAGCACAACTTGCACGTACAGGTCGGGCAGCTCGCCCAAGTACTCTTCCTCTGCCCGATTAAAGCACGCTCGTATCGGGGTAATCAGGTTTCCCAGGTTGTTTTCGATTCCGCACGACGCAGCCGCCAAATGCGATGAACAAATAAGTTCCTTGCCGGCCAACCCAATAAAGTAATTCTTGTTGTGGTTGGCGAAACCCAACACCTCGTGCGGCACTACATGCCCTACGTTGATGATCCAGTCCCACGGCTCCTTCATCAGCATCCGATTAAGGACGATCGGCATCCGCCAATCGGCGGCACCACGGGTCGTCTCCTTCACAAATTCGGCCGAAAGCTCGCCCACCTCCACGCAGCCACCACGCCAATCGTGGGCATGAATTCGCTCGTTCGGGATGCACCCAAACATCTGCCGATTCTCCTCCGGCGTATGCGGCACATGTTGGCCAAGAGTCGGTATGACATGAACATCGGCTTCACCTGCAAGCTGCTGATACAGCATCTCCGTAAGCCGCCCGACCCCCGAGTGCATCCGCGTAATATCCGGCGGAAGCAGCAACACCCGCCTCGGAGTCGCACCTATCCGCCGCCGCGCCTCGGCGACGGTCTGCTCCATTAAGGTGTGCAGTCGGTCCCATGAAATCTCAGTCGCTCGTTCCGAAATCCAAGGCATGTCGTCTTTGTCCAAAATACAATGGTAATGAAGTCACCGATCACTTAACCCACATTGTAGACAAAGTGTCCCCCACCTGACTATCCGACCGGGTGAAAGGCCAGGGCCGATCGGTTATTCATGTTCGGGACAGCAAGGACTCACGAACCCGAAGCGTCAGCGAGGGAATGTATGCTTTCCCTCGCTGACGCTTCCGGCTGGTTTCCAATACACTCGCCCAATTTGAATAGATAATCGGCCCTGGATGAAAGGCAACGAGGCGGCTGTGAAGAGAACATAGCCAAGCTATCTTGGCCCGGGAAAGGAAAATTGAAGTAAGCGCCGAGAACGCAGGCACTACCTTTTGGTCTGAAACGAATGGGGTTGATGTACTTTGCGGTGCCGACCTTACTCTTATTATTGATCCTTGGTTTCTCAAAGAGGCTGTGACACCAACTTGGCGAGGGAACCGCCCGGCAGCCATTCAAAGTCGACGAAGCGATGTTCCTTTGGTTCATTGTGTTTGTTATGGGCCGTATTAGTCATTTCAGTAACCAAAATATCCATGGCCACACATCCTATGTCGCACCATGCATGCTTGAGTTGTGCCACCGGAGGATTCAGATACTGAGAATAAGTGGCGGCGTCATCGAACGAAACAATGCTCACGCGATGCGGTATCGCGAGATATCGAGTTTGTGTAGAGCACGATAAATGATAGGGGCAAGGTCGCCCGAACCGTCAAAAATTGCTGTGGGGGGAGAAGGAAGTTCCATCAATCGGCATACCGCGTCTCCGGTGTGCCAAGTAAGACTGATTGTTCTTGTTAGCTGAAAGGAGTTGACCATGGTAATTGCCTGTTGACCATGTAGCCAGGCGGGCATCGTGTTTGGGTAACCGGCGCGGTGAAGCCCCGTACTGGCGAAGGCGTCAGCCGTAACGTAAGTGAACCTGATTCGGCCTCGTTACGCAATTCGGTCGTGGCCAACCTTTCAGAGAAGGCG
>JADZFK010000023.1 GCA_020849945.1 Pirellulales bacterium
ATAAGTTGGTTCATGGAAGATGCGAACAACTTGCTCCAGCCAGTTGAGGCCTGAATACCCAATTTCCTGGCTTGCTTGGTGTTCTTCGTGCTCTTTGTGGTTCATCAACCTAGCGCTGTAGTATTAACGAGGCTCTCGAATCTCGTGAGGCCTCGGTTCCCCCATGGACTTCGATGGTGCTTCGCCAACTGTCTAGCTACGAAGCATCTTCGATCATCATGGCCAACCGGACCAGCTCGGGAACGCTGCGGATATTGAGCTTGCGCATCAAGCTGGCGCGGTGTTTTTCGATCGTTTTGATGCTCAATCCCAACTTGCGAGCCACCACTTTGTTCGCGTTGCCGGCCACGACGAGCCGCATGACGTCTCGTTCGCGGTCGGAAAGCGATTCGAACAGTTGCTGAAAGGCGGTAAGGACGTGGGCCTGCTCCTCGCGACGGTGATGCTCGGTAATATCGCTACCGATGGATTGAAACTCGATCAGGCACTCTTCTGAATCGAACAAGGCGCGGTGGGTCCACCGCTCCCACACGATTCGGCCGTTGGGGAGGGTAACCCGTTGCTCCATCGTAATCAGGGGGTTGGAAGAGCTAACGCTCGCGATCGCATGGATCAATTGCGAGCGGTCTTCTTCATGAATAGCATCCAGGAAGTTTGCGCCGATGAGTTTGTCGGCTCCAAGCTCGCAATGGGAGCAGAAGGCGTCGTTGACAAAAGTCAGTGTGCCCCCTTCCGACCACCGGATGATGAAATCGAGGTGATCTTGGATGACGGAGAGATACCGTTCTTGTGTTTGCCGCAGTTGTTCGTTCTTGGTGGAGAGTTCCAAGGTACGCTCTCGAACTCGTTGTTCCAACTCCTCGCGGGCTAGGGAAAGTTCTTTCTGAGTCCTGTTCAGTTCCGTCACGTCCTTGGCGATGCCTTCGATGGCAATAATCCTGCCGCTTGTATCGCGGAGGACCGAATCGCGAAATTCGATCGTATGCTTTTCTCCGCTCGCACAGGGCACCTCCACAGCGTACGAGGGCGTCGGCACCCCGCAACTTCGCAACCGATCCATGATTTCCAGGTGCTGATAAGCGGGCAAAGTTGGGTCGACAAACTCTCGCCAGTTGCGACCGATGACTTGTTCGCCACGATACCCCAAGATGGAATACGCCGACGGGCTTAGGTACTTGATGATTCCTTCGGCCGTAACCGAATAGAAGAAATACTCGTCCCGTAATCCTTCCACGAGTCGCCGATATTGGTCCCGACTGTCGCGCAACTCACGCGTTTGCTGTTCGATTCGTTTCTCTTGCGTAAGCTCCAAGACCTCTTGATTCAGCTCGAGCTTAACGCGTTCCGTCACATCGCGGCACACGAAAAGCCGCGTGCCCACGGGGGATTCGATACATCGCACATTGACGGAAAGGTTCCGCGATCTGCCCACGGAATCGCGGATATAGCATTCGAGATTTGTCAGTTCACGACGCTGTTCGAGCAGGTCTGGCTCGAAGAGGCCCCTCGGGAGCACCGCCTCGATTCGGCCAAGACGGAGAATCTCCTCGGGCGGGCGTCCGAAGATATAATGCGAGTTCGGCGATACGTATCCAAGCTTTCCCGCTTCGTCCGAGATCAGCACAACGTCGGAAACGGTGTTCATCACCAACCGATGCAAGTCCTCGCTCCGCTGCAAAGCGAGCGCCGAGGCGCCATGCTCATTCATGTGGTCCAGACGATCCTCCAGTTGGGCGACCAACGCTCGCAATCGCTGGTTCTCTTCCGAAAGACCTGATTCGATCCTCCTACTTTCTGACATGGAACCGCCCTCGCATGATTAGAGACAAGATTCAGGTAAGCCACTCTCTGAACGGACGAACTGTCCCCATTCCTTGTAGCCGGATCAGGAACCGCCACAGGATTGGTTTGTAGAAAACCATAGCCCGGCCCTCTGGGCCGGTATCAAACTGATTGAAGCAAACGCCGAAAGTTCAGGTACTGTTTTCCGACCCGGAACGGGTCGGCTCTAATGTTTCTGCAACGTCCCACGGGATTGGTTTGTCCTTAACGTGTACCAAGCCGATATTCGATGAGCCTTTGTGAATTCTAGGCGGCCAAGCATGGGAAAAGGCTGTGTTCCGATCCGACTCCGCGTTTGTGGCGACCTCGCCTGAAAAGGATGTGCAAACAAACGCGAAGCGGCGATTATCGGAGACGAGCGATTCCCCCTATGGCCCCTTTGCGAAGCCCGCCAATAGGACTGCTTTCCATGTATTGTACTCCAACGCTGGATGTCGGCTACGGCATATATGATGACCACGCAACCGTTTTGTAGGCTCAATCGAGAGCCGTGGAGAACCACGGGGCCAGCCAAATACCCTGGGAGAAGCCGCCGGTGGAAGCCGGTGTTTTTTTTCTGCCGCGTTAACCGCCGGATTCCGTCGGTGGCTAGAACGCCAGTAGGAACAAGGTCTTGCTTGAATTGTCGGCGGTCCCCCTCACCTATTTTACCGTCTTACCGCGAACTTGCCCGCTCCGCCGCCAGGGCTTCACGAACGAGTTGCGAATCGCGCAGGTGTTGGAAAGGAATCGGCTCGGGCGGGTCGGTAACGAGCGGTTGGAGTTCGAGTTGCCACCATCCAACATCGAGCCAGGCACTTCCTTTGCAGCCGACCGCCGGGAACATGCCGGTTTGCACGAATCCAACCCGTTCATGCAGTCCGACGCTGGCCGGGTTCGGCAATGTAATGCCGGCGATGGCCTTGAAGTAATTTTGGGCACGCAGAATCTCGAACAGAGTTCGGTAGAGCCTTGCCCCCACGCCACGTCGATGGGAATTGGCGGCGACATACGCGGCCACTTCCGCGGTCCAACGATACGCGGCCCGCTCGCGGAATCGGGTCGCGTACACATAACCGACGACATGTCCCTCGGCTTCTCCCACCAGCCACGGATAATCTAGCGAGACCCGTTCGATCCGCTCGCGGATCTGGTCCACCGACGGGGCAACGATCTCGAACGTAGCCGCGGACGACTCGCAATAGGGTCCATAAATGGCCAGTACGTCTTCCGCATCCGCGGTGGTCGCTATTCGAATCGTCAACGACATGAAAATAATCGTACAATCGGATGCATGGAAGATAGATAGCCGACCCGTTTCGGGTCGGAAAACGCTATCTGAAGTCTTGGAGTTTCGTTTGGTTGTGCTGCCCGGCCAGGTTGGCCGGGCTATTTATTGAATCTTGCATTGGAATAGATCGGTGATTCCGCGCTCCGCTGCGCCAAGCCTCCGCGTCGCGGCTAAACAGCGTTTGAAATCAAGGCAAGCCTCAATAATTGAGGGTGTTTGGAAGGCGAGTCAATCTTTCTCTTTACGGGCACGTGGTGCTACGATGTCTTCGATACGATCGGGCGACTGCTTGTCGCGTTCCAAGTGCGGAGACCGCCTGCCGCCATCGTACTCGAGTTTGTAGGTCTGGAAATAGCTCGCATTTTCCACAAGCAGTTCGATGCTCTTGGAGGTTGGCGTTTCGGCAATGGCATCGCGTAGTCGATCGCGTGTGACGCGCCTTCCATTCACGGCGATGAGCTTCATATTCGGCCCGATGCCGACCTTGTCGGCGGGCGAATTGGGGACGACATCGATTACCGTAAAACTCGTGGTGCCGCCAAGGATCACCCCCAGGCTGAACCGCTCGTCGACGTGCTCGTTCGCGCGATCGCTGGCCGCGAGCATATGATTGGGGCGTTCGGTGTAGACCAGTTTCCACCCCCCTTCGACAATGCCGCTCAGCGGTGGAAGCGGATCGAGCGAATGGAGTCGGCTTTCAAAGAAGGCCCGCCAGTTGTGGGGAACGACTTGGTTGAGGGTTTCGTACACATCGGCAACCTCGTAGGGCACGACCGAGGGTTTCATGCCGCCCAATTGTGGTTCGGAAGCGGAACCATGAAAGATTCGGCAGAAATCATCCAGCGACTTCTTCCCGTTCGTGCGCCGGCGGATGAGCGTATCGGCTTCGAGCCACATGAGTTCGCCTTCTTCGTAGAAATCGACGCTTCGGCGGCGCATGCCCCAGTGCTTGCTCGAACCGTAAAGCGTCGAGGCGGCGTCGGCCGTATCTTGCAAGGGTCGCCAGGCACAGCTTCGCTTGGTGATAAGGTTTGCCGCGGTAGCCGCCAGGTCCTCGCGATAATCCTCGGCCGTCCACAAGCCGGTCCGAACCGCCATCAAGTTGCCGTAGTAGGTCGTCAGGCCTTCATAAACCCACAGCAGGTCACCTTCCATGGGAGTCTGATAATCGGGCGACAACATTCGCTTGGGCCGCCGGTGCTTGCCGTTCCACGTGTGAAAGTACTCGTGCGTTAGGAGCGGCGCGAAGTTCTTGAAGATATCGCCGTCGACCAAGGCCATTTCATCCGAACGATTATCCGAGCACTGGTGGTGTTCAAGCCCGCTTTGGCTTAATCGATTGCTGAGCGCGAGCAGGAAATGATATCGCTCGTAAGGACGCGAGTTGAACACGGCGGCGTACTCTGCCGGCAAACGCCGATAGGCCGCCAACCGCCGATCGCTCATCGCCAAGGCCGCCGAGCTATCGGCACCAATCTCCAACACATGGTTTGGGCTTCCCCCCGGCGTAAGATCGATCTTCTTGAAATACCTCGCTGCAAGCACCGGTTGATCGATCAGCATCTCCAGGCTCACCGGCTTGAAGCGGATCACTTCCGAACCCTTCTCGCCCGAGGCTGGTTCCAATTGCTCGAGCGAACTGCCGATCTGCCAGCCTTGGGGGACGAGCAGCGCGGGCTTTACGATCAGTTCGGCCGCGTCCTTTCCTTGGGGCTGCAGTGCCAGGTGATGCCACGTGAGCACCGCGAGCTGGCTGGAACTGACGCCGTTCCGCCGCGCATCGCCAGCGGTTGGGGCCAGATACTCGACATCCACTTCGAGTTGGGTGGCATCTGGCGGAATCTCCAGGTGGAAGGCGTACATATCCTTTAAGTCGCGATGCCAATCGACGCGCTTTCCGCCGCACGAAAACTTCAAGCCGGAAAGCTCGGTGATTGGCCCCGTCGGCCCGTGTTCACCGGGAATATATTTCGGATACACCAACGTGAGCGGCCCCGGTTGCACGGGTATTCGCAACATGCCGCGAATCAACCCGCGGGGTGCTTCACGGAGGTCGGCTTGAACGATAAAGGAATCGGCACTTGCCGCGTGGGCTTTCAAGGCCGACGGGCCAACGAACAGCGTCAATACGACAAGAGCTACAGAACAAACACGCATGGCAGACTCGTGAGGGGAAAGGTGGGGGCAGGTGGCGCGCGGATGGTGACAGGTGGGCTAGCCGCGATGCGACGCATCGCCGGGCTGAATGATACGGTGCTCTTCCGAATCGTTACCGTATTGTAGCCACGATTAGAAGTCGTACCAAATGCCCAGGCCGAGTTGCTGTTCGTAGCGTTTGAAGAACTCGAATTGGCTGGATTTCCCGTTGTAATACTGGGCCCCCAGCCGCAGGGTTTGGGCGAGAATGCCCCGTTGGAGCCAGCCGATTTGAAGCGTCATATCGCCTCCAAAATCGTGTTCTTGCCGCATCCGGCCATTGAGGGCCACGAACGGAATCCAGCAGGAGGTTGGCCCCGGCTCGGAGATTTCCGTACCCAATTGGAATTCGAGTGGCTTCGCGCCGCCGCTCGTGTGGAAGGCCCAGCCCCCTTCGGCATACAAACGGCAGCCGGGCAACGGATAGCGGGAGGTGCCCAGCACGAACGAATCGCGCACGTAATTAACCCGGTGGGCCAATGTGCTGGGCACGCGGATCGCCAATTCATCGCCCAGGTGCGAGCTTAGATGAGTGTAGCCACACTTCCATTGGCATTGTTCATCGCCAAACGTCAGGGGGAAGCCGAACACATAGTCGGCCGACTCGAGGTCTTGCTTGTGGCCGGCATCGAGTCGCGGGATTGCGGCTCCGTAGAAATCGAGTTGGTAGCCTGCCGGATGAATCGGGTCTTCGTTACCGTATCGGACCAATCCAAAACGTCCGCCCAATGTGGCATCCCACAAGAACCGGTCATCCAAGTTGGAAAACGTGAAGAGCGCCAGGTGAGGCTCATGCACCCCCGCCATGTACGAGTGGTAGATGAGCCCCGTCGGAGCCCAATGCCACGTCCATGCATTAGGATCGGGCAGCGGCTCACCGAGCGGCTGATCGATCCGCACGACATCCTCCGGAAGTGTCTCCGGAGCATCATCGAGCGGGCGAGACCAAATGCTCTCGGCCCCAACTTCGCTCGGACTCTCCTCGGATAACGGATTCGATACAAACGGCTCCGCGGCACGACACTCGCAACATGGGCCCGCAAGCCAACTCGGCGCCACGCACAGCGCAAGCGCACACCACAACATGCAAAGCGGGTTGATACAACGCGACATCGGTGCGAAGACAGGTACGGGAAGGCTGGGTCGGATCGTGCTACCCGCGGCAACGTGCAGGGTCGGGAGTGCTCGCCGAGTAGCTCGTGTTCCGTCTTAGTCTCGGCCGACCACAACGCGCAAATTGATGCCGGTTTCCCTAGCCCGCAAAGTAGATGCTAGCGGCCCCATGCCCCGGGGCAATCGGTATGTCACTTTGGGCAAAGAAGTTAGGTGGCGCGAGCCGAGCGGCGCATTTCGTGAAAATGGGTAGGGGGTTGGTAAGTACGCGTCCCGCTCGGTTCGCGGGGCCTACTTTGAAACCCTGCGCGAGAGGAGGTGTGCTAGCGATGCTCGCCGTGGCGGGTGGCGATCAGGGCTTCGCATTCGATCGGGCAACGAGTCGGGCCAACAGATCGGTGGCCGCGCCCGAGTCGATTGCAGACTCGGCCAGCGAGGCGGCTGCCCGAGGGGCGTTTGAGCGGTTGGCCGCCAACAGCCCCGCGGCCGCATTCAGCACGACGAGATCGCGGGCTGGCCCTTGCCGCCCCGCTAAAACTCCGCGAACGATGTCCGCGCTTTCGGCAGGGCCCGCGACACGAAGCGACTCCAAGCCACACCGTGTAAAGCCAAAGTCCTCGGGGTGCCATGTCAAGCTTCGCGTGGAAGCCGCACGGGCATCGCCTTCCGCAACCACTTCGCTTACATCGGTCGCAGCGGCAAGGGTAACATCTCCTAGCCCATCCTCACCCGCCACAACGAACGTGTGCTTTGTGCCCAGAAAGGCGATGGCCCCCGCCAACAAGGGGCGCAGCTCGGGTCGCCCCACCCCGAGCAATTGAAAGCAGGCCCTCGCCGGATTCACCAACGGCCCCAGCACGTTGAAGATCGTGCGAATCCCCAGCTTCTTACGCACTGCGGCTACATGCTTCATGGCAGGGTGCATGAGCGGGGCGAAGCAGAAGCACAACCCCAATTCGTCCAGGCACGCTTCCACCTGGGCCACCGTGGCGCTGATGTTAACGCCCAGCTCGGCCAGAACATCGGCGGAACCGCTGCGGCTCGTGATGCCGCGGTTGCCATGCTTGGCGACGGGCACGCCGGCCGCGGCTGCCACGATCGCCGCCGTCGTGCTCACGTTGAACATGGCCGACTCGCCGCCGCCCGTTCCGCAGGTATCAAGCACTTCCGCATGACGCGATCGGATGGGCGTCATGTGCGCTCGCATGGCCCGTGCCGCACCGGCAATTTCCTCGACCGTCTCACCCTTGGCCGCCAGCGCCGAAAGCAACAGGCCAATCTGTTCCTCGCTCCACTCGCCGCGCATGATGCCGTCGATCGCGCTCGCCATCTCGGCGGCCGAAAGGTTTTCACCGCCCGAAACGCAACCCAAGGTGTTTGTGATGAAGGATGGCATGGATTCGATTGTAGCGCATACACTCGGCAAACGGTCAATAGGCAGGGGGCGAGAAGGCCCCCGAGGCACCCCGACGCGATGTGGCGGTCTGTGAGGCCAGGCCGAACGGCTTTCCGGTTATGTTAGGCTTCCAGGTAGGTCCCGCGAGCCGAGCGGGACTTGGAATGTCGGAATCCGTTCCCACCTTGACGAATCGTCCCGCTCGGCCCTGGGGACCTACGTTGTGTAGTTGTATTTTCTAGTCCGAATTTCTAAAATACGCGCGGACAGAGACGCGATTGGTTTTTTGTTTTGCTCGCGGATGTTCCGCTGGCAGCGGTTCGAGGAGATTCGACCGATGGCCAGAAAGATTTTACTCGATGTGGACCCCGGTATCGATGATGCCGTGGCGATCTGCCTGGCTCTTCACGAGCCGATGTTGGAGGTTGTCGCGATTACGGCGACGGGCGGGACCGTTTCTCCCGAGCAATCGACACTGAACGTACAAGCGGTTGTCGAGCAGCTCGACCCGCCGCGCTGGCCTCGTTTAGGGTGCGCCAGCCCCGACCAAATATTGCGGGCCGATCGGCGACACCTCTTCGGCGTCGATGGCTTCTGCGGCGCTCATTTTTCCGTCGCCAAGCGGCATCACCAACACTCGTCGGTTAAGGTGATCTGCGACGAGGTTCGCTCGGCCCCCGGCGATGTTACGATTGTAGCAACTGGCCCGCTCACGAACATCGCCGCCGCCTTGCGCCAGCAGCCCGACCTTGCCAGCATGATTCGGCATCTCATCATGTTGGGCGGAACCCTTAGTGGCCCAGGGAACGTCACGGCCGCCGCCGAGTTCAATATCTATTGCGATGCTGAAGCTGCCCGCGAAGTTTTCCATTCGCAGCTTACCAAAACGCTGGTGCCGATCGATCTTACCGCCCGCATTCTCCTGAGTTTCGACTTGCTTGAAAAACTTCCCGCGGAAGAATCGCCGCGAGGTCGATTGCTTCGTCAACTCTTGCCCGGAGCGTTTCGTACTTATCGCCAACAACTGGGGATCGAAGGCATCCACCTGCACGACGCTGTGGCGGTGATCGCGGCCATCGAGCCTAAACTATTCTCCACGCAGCGCATGTACGGCGATATTGAAACCGAAGGTACGCTAACCCACGGCACCACGATCTTGGATCGCCGCTTGCACCCCGAACACCGCCCGAACCTGGACGTGGTGGTCGATCTGGATTCGGCGGAGGTCACGAAGCGCATCTTCGATCGGCTGACCCAACCCGCCTAAAGCGCTTTTTTTGGTGCCACAAATGTTCGCAGGATTAATGGTCAATTCTCGACACCGTTGCCTTGCTCTACTGGCGGAAAGCGCAACCATGACGACGAGAGCGAGCATGCCGGTTGTAGGTTCCGGTACATTGCTGCCTATCGCAAACGACGGTTGTTCGCCATGTCCGTCCTGGGCTTCATAGCCAAATCCCTCTCGAAAAACGGTGTAGTCGGCGGAAGTTATTTGCCCATCCACGTTGCCATCGGCACTTGTGCCAGCGACTACGGTGGTCTCTAAAGTCTTTCGCCACAACACGAAATCGGCCGCATCCACGCCGCGATCGTGATTGTAGTCTCCCCGAATCCCATAGACATACTGGGCAGCCGCGATGTCATCGGAATCCAATTGACGATTGATGGCCTGGCAGCAATACGGCGCGCTGGGATTCTCAAAATCGCCCACGTACATTACGCGACGATCAGGCGTTTCCCCAACCCAATGGGGGTGGTTAAGGCCGATGGCCGCGTGCCCCAGCTCATGAAGAAACAGGCCTTCCACATCAACTCCATAGTTGAACACATCGACCGAATCAATGTCTTCCTCGCCCGGGGCAATCTGGTAGGGCCGCTGAGTACCGATGCCGGTCAGGTTGAAAATCACATCGCCAGAAAGCGGGAAATCATTTGGCCCGGAAGGGCCGGGGGGGCCGAGCCCAATGGCGCTACCAGACTGAAACCACTCCCCCGGCACTGCCTGAAACGCACCGATGCGAATGTGCGGTGCAACGGCACCGTTCGCGCCGACTGGCTGCCCCAAATCGACTAGCGGCCCGACAAACGTGATATTGGCCACCGCGGACCAAGTTGCAAATGCGTTTTGAATAGCCGCATCGAAGGCACCTGAACCGTAATTCACATCCACGGATGCACGCAGGGCCGAGATATTGCTCGTGCCCTCGATAGCATCGTGAAAAGGAAAGCCCATCGGATCTAGCGTCGTTCCGTCGAGCATGTAACCCCATGTGACTATTGCCCCGCTTCCCGACATCGGATCATCACCCCATTTTGAACCGAATCCGTTGCCAATCGTGTCGAAAGCGAAAAGCGATTCTGGGACCAATGCAATAATTACCGATATAACGTGCCATGGCCACCGGCTTAAGACTCGATTCGTCATGGAGTCCTCCTCCTCTTGAAACGGTACGTTAACTACCTCCCAGCAATCCGTGGCCTCGCTACGGGTGTTTCAAACGATTTCGGCCGCCAACCGCGCGATTGCTAACCTACTGGCTTGTACGGCCCAACTGATCTTGCCAGCCCACGGGTTGGGTCCAGGCTTGTTGCCGTTGATCTTTGAACGAAGGATCAACTGGCGGCAAGCTCGAAGTCACTACCGCGCGAACGTAGAGTTCTTGCCCGGTGAGTTGGTACGCGGGCGAAGTGCCTTCCACGGTGGCCAGCATCAGGCCCACGTCGTGCGAATACTTTCGAGTCGTGCGAACCGGCTCGCCTTTCTTATCCACGCGCGGTTCCGAAGAGTCGTCATAACCGATCTTCGTGCCGACAAACTGCGTCGAGTACGTGACACCGTCCTCGGGTTCGATCTGCAACTTCAGCCGCTTATGGCTCGGGTCATAATCGACCGAACGAAGCGTTACACCGCTCGAAGCGTAGAACTCGCCTGCCTTGATCTGTCGGACGAGTGTATCGGGCTCAAGCTTGGCCGCCCGCACCATGATCCAGCCGCGCCCCGGCCGGCTACCGGGCGAACCGTCGTACACGTGGCTATCGTCGGTCGCCACGCCGAAGAGTGGCGGAGCGTGAAATTTGGCGATCCGCAGTGTGTTGGCAATATCCCAAATCTGTTCCACGCTGGCGTGGTCCTTATCTCCCTGGTGCCCCACGCCCGGATGCCCGTTATACACCTCGACAAACCGCTCGCGGATCACCTGGGCCAACTCCTCAGCCGTGATGGCATAGCCAAAATTTGGGTGATTCAAATGGACAAACACCTCGCGGCCCGTTTGCCGTGCCTGTGATTCGACGGCCCGCAGGTTGTTCTCCATCGCCTCGACGATCGTTTTTCCTCCCTGCGGCTCGATCGCTTTCTGAATGTTGGCTGCATTCATGTGAACCGGCTTGTCGAGCGCTTTGTCGCTAATTTCCTCCGCCTGAATCATCAGGAACTCGCCCGGCTTTTCAAAGAGCTTGCGAAACTCGTTGAGCGGCTTGAGCCGCACTTCGTAATCTGGTTGGCCGGGGGTGCCTCGCGTTTCCACCCACTCTTCTCCGAACCTGGCGCGATACTTCTCCAGTGCCTTTTTGTATCCCTTGGCCAGAATCTCGTCGTGCTTCTTCCAGCGCACGCCTTCGCTCAGAACGTTGTGATCGGATAACGCCAGAAAGTTGTAGCCGTGCTTCACGTACCAATCCGCAATCATCTCCGGGAAGTCGTTTCCATCGCTCCACAGGGAATGCGTGTGCGTGTTCCCCTTCCACCAACGCATTTCGCTGCCCGCTTGCTCCTCGGCAAACAAACCGCCCCCGGGCCACGCAAGCCACATCGCACCAACGAACGCAAGGGCAACCAACAACCTGTAACTTCGCAAGCATTTCATGGCGGCAACCTTCAATTTTGGATGGGTTATGACTCCGATTCCCCCTCCTATTGAACCATACTGCTCTCGAAAATGAAACCAGAACGGCGTGGTTCGCCCCGGCCTGGCCCGCCCCCGGGCCTGGCCCGCTGAAGCGGGCAAGGCCAAGCGGGGTGGGGCAAGCGGGGCGGCCGCGTCCTGAGCGGCTCTGGTAACACTTGTGGAAAAGCTGGCCGAAGTCGAACGGGATGATTCAAAAGAGTCTCTTGCTGTGGGGTTACCCGATGCCTGCGGCACGCTTATCATATTGTGAAGTGATGACCTGAAACGGGGCGAATGCCAACGCCCTGGTTACACGAACCGAGCGTACGGAAGTTAACAGAAATGCCACACTTAGATCGCACTCCTTTTCGTTACGGCTGCTTACTGATTGCGTTGGTCTTTACCGCCACAACATACGCGGCAGAGCCAGATCCGAACTCTGTGAAGCACGTGTTATTCTTGCCAGGCCCGCCGAGCCATGCTTACGGCAGTCACGACCACTTGGCCGGCTGCATATTGCTTGCCAAGTCGCTCAACATAAGTGGATTGCCGGTTGAAGCCACGGTTCATCACTACGGCTGGCCCGAGGACCGCCGAAAGCTCGACGGCATCGACTGCCTCGTCATGTACGGCGATGGCGGTAATGGCCACATGGTGATGGGCCACATCGACGAGCTGGACTCGCTCGCCTCACGCGGCATGGGCATCGTGTGTTTGCACTACGCTGTGGAAGTGCCGAAAGGGCCGCCGGGCGATGCCTTTCGCCGCTGGATCGGTGGCTACTACGAAACCAACTGGTCGGTGAACCCGTTTTGGACGGCCAAGTTCGCCGACCTGCCCAAACATCCGATTACGCGTGGCGTTCAGCCTTTCGAAATGTACGACGAATGGTACTACCACATGCGGTTCCGCGAGGGGATGCAAGGGGTCACGCCCATTCTGAGCGACTTGCCTAGCTCTGAAACTCTCGTTCGTCCCGATGGCCCCCACAGCGGAAACAAATTCGTGCGGGCTTCCGTCGCGCGGCACGAGCGGCAAACCGTGGCTTGGGCCGCCGAACGACAAGACGGCGGCCGCGGCTTCGGCTTCACCGGCGGCCACACGCATTGGAACTGGTCGGACCCCAATTTCCGAAAGATCGTGCTCAATGCTATCGTGTGGTGCGCGAAAGCCGAGGTTCCACCGAACGGCGTCACCGATCGGCCCATCACGCTCGCCGATCTTGAAACCGACCACGACGAAAAGCCCCCGGCCGATTTCGACCGCGAACAAGTCCGCAAACAATTTCACTTGCCCGCGGATTGATTTGCCATTTCCCGATTCTAATGTTTTTGGCCATTCGCATCCACGCGGCTTGGGCAAACCTTCGCGGCCAATCGCTCCCAGGCTAGGAATCCCCGCCCTTATGGGGAGGGGTTGGAGGAGGATTCGAGGATTGCTGATCTCTTCGCCTTGCCTTGAACCGATACCCGATCCAACACAAAATTGAGACAGAAGCCTAGAATCATGACCTCTCAGGAATCTCACTACACGGAAATCGGCTCTCGACTCTCGGCTAGCAGTGGTATTGTGGAATTAATGGAAGACCTGGGGCGGGCGATGAGTGGCGCCGACCAGGGCACGATGCGGATGCTCGGCGGCGGCAACCCGGCCGCCATTCCCGGCGTGCAAGAAGTGTTCCGTCGCCGCATGGCCGAGATCGTGGCCAACGCCGACGAGTGCGACCGAATGCTCGTCAACTACGACGGCCCGGCCGGAAGCCCGCGGTTTCGGGCCATCGTGGCCGAAATGTTCGCCAGCCGCTTCGGCTGGAACATCACGGCTGAAAACGTGGCGATCACCGCCGGTGGCCAAGCCGCTTTCTTTCAACTCTTCGCGCTCTTTGGCGGCCACGGCCCACGGGGCCTGCAACGCATCCTTCTGCCGATCGTGCCGGAATACATCGGCTATGCCGACCAGGGGCTCGCTTCCAACATGTTTGCCGCTCATTGCCCTCGCATCGAACTTCGTGGCGACCACGAGTTCAAATACCACGTCGATTTCGATCATCTGGAATCGTCGGCCAACGAACCGCTGGGTGCGATCGCCGCCAGCCGCCCCACGAACCCCAGCGGCAACGTGCTTTCCGATATCGAACTAACCCGCCTCCGCGAGTTTGCCGCCAAACATCGCCTGCCGCTCATTCTCGATAACGCGTATGGCCAGCCCTTTCCCGCTGCCATGTTCACCGATGCCCACCTCCCCCACTGGGGCGACGACCTCGTGATGGTCTTCAGCCTATCGAAAGTCGGTTTGCCGGGCGCGCGAACCGCCATCGTCGTTGCCCACCCCGAGATCATCCAGCGAGTTTCCTCGATGACCGCCGTCGTCGGCCTGGCCAATAACAATCTCGGCCAGGCGATCGTCGGCCCCATGCTCGCCAGTGGCGAACTTCTGCAACTGAGCCGCGAAGTCATTCACCCGTTCTACGCCGAACGATCGCAGTTCGCAAAGAATACCGTTCACCGCGAGTTCGGCAACCGCTTCCCGTACCTCATCCATGCGAACGAAGGCGCGTTCTTCCTATGGTTGTGGCTGCCCGAACTGCCAATCTCCACCCGCGAACTGTACCAACGACTCAAGAAGAAAAACGTTCTCGTCGTGCCCGGCGAGTACTTCTTCTACGGCCTGCCGCCCGAACTCGACTGGCCCCACCGACGGCAATGCATTCGTATAACCTTCTCCCAATCTCCGCAAGTCGTAAGCGAAGGCCTCCGAATCATGGCCGAAGAACTGGCCGAGATAAATGCAAACCGATAATACAGCAAGGCCCAGGGCCGATCAGTTTTCGCTTTGGCACGCAAAATCAAGGCCGTCACTTACCGATGGCACGTCGGAAACCTCGATATTCGCATTGCTATCGCGTTCACCCGAAAATGCAGGTTAATGGTCCAAGTTGAATAACTGATCGGCCCTGACAGCAAGGCCGCGGCTCCTTGGTGAATGAATTGCAGGATTTCACCACGGAGGCACGGAGGCACGGAGAGTTTAGATTGGTCATTGTGAATTGGTCATTTGTCATTGGCCATTTCAGAAATGCCCCGGTTTCAAATGGCCAATGCCCCATGAAGAAACGCCTCTTCCTCTGTGTCTCCGTGGTGAAGAAAAAGGGTTTGTTATGTGAAAACGAGTCGTGCCCCCTTTCTGGGCCCACCCTATTGAACAACGGATTGGCCCTGGTTGGCCTCTAGCCCCCCCTTGCGTTTTTTTGCGATCGAGTCATACTACAACCATGAGCCACTGCTGCTGGTACTACTACTGGTTTGCTTTTACCCGCCTGGGTAGCGGGACCGGAGGGTAGTGCGTCAGCAGTTATTCAGCACCAACTACAACCGGCCCCCGAGACCCAGGCTTCTGGATCTCGGGGGTTTTTTGTTGGGTGAGGGTTGAGCTTCGATGGTTAAGGGAACCGAACAAATTCTGGGTCTGCGCCATGTTCAGTTTGGTGAATTCAAACTTCAAATTCGACAGGCAAGACAGAACTGGAGTTGCGATGAAGTTTTGAGTGATGATTGCCCCGGAGGGGCAGAATCGTGTAGCCAGGGGCGTCAGACCCTGGACTCGCGGCCCACAGATCCATCGAGCCCCGGAGGGGCGACATGGACCTTGTGTCGTCGTTAGAATTCGATGTCGCCCTTCCAGGGCTTCCCACAACCTGGTTGCCTTTCTTCCAGGGCCTCACGGCCCTGGCTAAACGATCTGGCCCCTCCGGGGCCACACCGAAAATACTCTCCTTCCGTCGAATTAATCTCGTCGCAACTGATTCTTGAATTCACCCAAACCAATGAGTTCACCTTCGATACCCTCAACCCTCAACCATCCTCCATCAACCCTTCCAGGAACGTCCCATGATTATCGTCATGCGCCGCGGC
Organism: Pirellulales bacterium; assembly: GCA_020849945.1. GTDB lineage: Bacteria > Planctomycetota > Planctomycetia > Pirellulales > Lacipirellulaceae > JABDGM01. The sequence goes on from JADZFK010000023.1 coordinate 15,616, forward strand.
GCCCAAGAACAGGATATCCAACACATGATCCAACAAGTCGAATCGCTCGGCATGAAACCCACGTTGTTGCGTGGCACCGAGCGGACGGTGATCGCCGCGATTGGCGATGAGCGCAAGGTACCCGTCGGTATGCTGGAAAGCGGCCCGGGCGTGGACGAGGTGCTTCCGGTGCTTGCGCCCTACAAAATCGCCAGCTTGGAAACGAAATCGGAACCGACCGTGGTGCGAGCTGGCAGCCTTAACGTGGGCGGCGGCAACCTCGGTGTTATTGCGGGCCCCTGTTCGGTCGAAAGCGAAGAGCAGATCATCGAGTCGGCGCGGGCCGTAAAGAAGGCCGGTGCCACGGCCCTCCGCGGCGGCGCGTTCAAACCTCGCACCAGCCCGTACAGTTTCCAGGGCCACAAGGAAGCGGGCCTTAAGATGCTCGCCGCCGCTCGGCAGGAAACCGGCTTGGCCGTCGTCACCGAAGTGGTTGCCGGCGAGGATGTTGAACTTGTAGCGAAGTACGCCGATGTCTTGCAGATCGGTGCCCGCAACATGCAGAACTATCGCTTGCTGGAAGCGTGTGGCCGCACCGATCGCCCCATCCTACTCAAGCGTGGCCCAAGCGCCACGATTGAGGAACTGCTGCTGGCTGCCGAATACATTCTCGATGCTGGCAACCAGCAGGTCATGCTGTGCGAGAGGGGCATCCGCACGTTTGAAGCCCACACGCGATTCACCTTGCCGCTGGCCACCGTGCCGTACCTGCATTCCAAGACGCACTTACCGGTTGTGGTCGACCCGAGCCACGGCACGGGCCACACCCCGTTGGTGGCCGCGATGGCCCGCGCGGGTATCGCGGCAGGTGCCGACGGCTTGATCGTCGAGGTTCACCCCAACCCCGAAAAGGCTCTCAGCGACGGCTACCAATCCATGACCTTCCCGCAATTCGAAGAGATGATGGCGGGCTGCCGAAAAGTGGCCGCCGCCATGGAAATGAAAATGTCGTGAAGCCGCTTTGCAGAATTGGGGACAGGCACATTTTGCTACGCGGACTCCGCAAAATGAGCCAGTCCCCGACGGTTCTGGGATAGGCTCTCAATACGTTGGGGCCTCCACGGCAGCGTAATATCGAACAGGAAACCAACGATCGCTGTGGAACGAACTTGTTCGATCCTCATAACGCCTGATATCCTGCTTGGTTTTTCGTGGTTCTGCAGGCTTTCATTCGTGCCCTTGGTGTCCTTCGTGCCGTCGTGGTTGAATCCCTCTTTATCCGCGTGATAACGCGTCGGTTTGGTCGACGAAGTCGTCGCCTTTCCATTCTTCGTCGGACTTGATCATGTTCTGGCGATCGTGGCGAGCTTTTCGGGCGGCGCGGGCTTCGGCTTGGCGACGCACGAGGTCCGCATGCGTTGTGAAGTATTGCAGGCTGTGGCCCCGAAACTCCTCTAGCCGCTCGAACTTGTGCTTCTCCATGAACGCCAGCAGTTGTTCCTTCATCGATTTCACGAGGGGGTAGCCAAATTTCATCACGCCCGTGCATACTTGCACGGTATCGCAACCGAGCAGGATGAACTGCGCCGCGTCATTGCCCGTTTCGATGCCGCCGATGCCGCTGAGCGTGCGGCCGGGAAACTCCGCGCGAATCACCTTCGCAATTTCCATGCACATGCGAAGCGCGATTGGCTTGATGGCCTGACACGAATACCCGCCCGGGGTGGTGTAACCCTCGACGGTCGGCTCCGGGCGTAGCGTTTCCAAGTCGACCCCGAGCACGCTGCGAATGGTGTTGATGGCCGAGATGCCTTCGCCCCCCGCTCGCAACGCGGCCCGGGTGGGGTCTTCGATATGCGTTACATTTGGCGTCAGTTTCGTCCATACCGGCTTCTTCGCCACCTCCATCACCCAACCGCACACCTCGTGCAGAATGTCCGGGTTCTCGCCCATCGCGGCGCCCATCTTTCGCTCGGGCAGCCCGTGCGGGCAACTCATGTTTAGTTCGAACGCATCGCACCCCGCCGCCTGGCACCGCTCGACGATCTCATGCCAGGCATCGCGGTTGTACTCTTCCATGATGGAGGCGATCAGCACGCCTTCGGGATGCTTGTCTTTGATCTCCTTGAATTCGTCCATCCAGGCATCGAAACCGCGGTCGGAGATGAGTTCGATATTCTCCCAGCCGATGATCTCGCCCGATTCGCGGCTCCGCAACCGCGCGTATCGCGGCTGCACATTGACGACCTTCGAGGCATCGAGGCTGATCGTTTTGCAGATGACGCCCCCCCAACCTTCGTCGAAGGCCTTGCCAATCACATTCGCATTCGTCCCCGGAGGTCCCGAACCAATCACAAACGGGTTCGAGAACTTCAAACCATTCACAGTCGTTTCAAGCGTGGGCATGGAAGGTGAACTCCGCAGAGAAAGCGATTCAATTGTTTACCACGAAGGCACGAAGGACACTAAGAATGAATTAAGTTACAGTACGACTCTTCTGATACCCCGGTCCTTCAAGATCGGAGTATTAAAATTGAGTAACAAGCCAAGGCGAAGTTTGGTCGTTTTGAGGTAAGATAAGAGGATGGCTTCATGAATCGGTGCGATATCTTCAACACATTTCAATTCTACAATGATGCGGTTCTCGACCAGTAAGTCAACTCTTTGGTTTGCAATTACGATATCCGTGTAAGGAATGCGCAAAGAAAGCTCGCGTTCAACCTTGAACCCCCGAAGTGCCAATTCGTGCAAGAGAGCTTCTTGGTAAACGCTTTCTAGAAAGCCCGGCCCAAGTATTCGGTGAACTTCTATGGCTGCTCCAATAATTGAGTATGCAATCTGTTCATCGCGATCAGGAATAGGATCAAACATAGTCCAATCCAGCCTCGCCCTTTGTGTTCTTCGTGCCCTTTGTGGATAATTAAGTCAGGCAGGCCGCTGCCCTAATACATCCACCAGCACGTCATCCAGTGTGGCTACTAGGTAATCGGCGTCGTCTTTGGTAATGCACATAGGGGGTTTGATGCGGAGGGTGTTGCCGAATAGGCCTCCTTTGCCGATCAGGATGCCGCGTTCCTTGAGTCGCTCCATTACGTCGGCTGCCTCGGTGTTAGCGGGGGTTTTCGAGTCGCGGTCACGCACCAACTCCACGCCGAGCATCAACCCCAGCCCACGCACTTCGCCGATCATCGCGTGCTTCTCTCGCAGTGCCACGAGCGAGTTCTTCAGGTGGGTGCCAACTTCCAGGGCGTTTTGCTGGATATTTTCTTCGTCAATAATTTCAAGCGTTGCCAGCCCTTGCGTCATGCTGATCGGGTTCCCGCCGAACGTGTTGAAGTGTACTCGTCGCTTCATCACTTCTGAAATACTTACGGTTGTCGTCATCGCGCCGAGCGGCGCGCCGTTGCCGATGCCCTTGGCCATCGTCACCATGTCGGGCACCACATCGTAATACTGGTGCGCCCAATAATGGTGGCCTGTGCGCCCGAAACCGCCTTGCACTTCGTCGGCAATGCAGATACCGCCGTGTTGCCGCACGATGTCGTACACGATTCCGAAGAACTCCTTGGGCGGAGTGACGGCTCCCCCAACGCCCTGAATCGGCTCGCCGATGAAACACGCCACCTCGCCCGGCGTTTCGTATTGAATTACGTTCTTCACATCGTACGCGCATTTCAAATCGCACGACGGGTATTCCAGCCCGAACGGGCAGCGGTAGCAGTAGCCAGGCACCGTGTGGTGGATGTTCGTGCCGCTATTGCTCTTGAACTTCCAGTTGCCGTGGGCGGTAAGGCTCATCGGCAGGCTTGTGCCGCCATGATAGCCGTTGCGCATCGCAATGACGGCTTGGTTGCCCGTGTACTCGCGTGCGGAAAGGATGGCGACTTCGTTCGCTTCGCTGCCGCTGTTGGTGAAGTACGAACGGGTGAGGCCGGCCGGCATTTTCTCGGCCAGCTTTTCGGCCATCTGCACCACGGCGGGGTGAAGGTAGATCGTCGTTGTGTGTTGCAGCTTGCCCGTTTGCTCGCGCACGCGCTCGGCGATCTTCGGATGGCAATGCCCGACGCTGATCGTCACGATTCCCGCAAAGCAATCGAGGTATCGCCGCCCCGTTTCATCCCACACGTACTGCATGTGGCCTTCGACAACCATCAGCGGTTCACGATAATACGTAATGATCCCCGGCGACAAATACTGATGCCGCAACGCCAGCACCTCCTCGCGCGAGGGGCCGTCATACGGGGCCGGGGTGTGATCACATAACGGCAAGGCAGGCTTTAAATCGGTGGCCACGGAAATCCTCCCGGTACAAAGAGTGAAGCGTTGAAGCAATGGGGGCGTTGCTTCTCTCGGCGATTCTACCGCAACCTCACGAATATCGCCACGTTGATGCAAGAAGCGCGAATCACGCATTGAATGATAGAACTTGTGAACTCCGGTCCTCCCCATTTTGCACCAAACATCTTTGGGTTTGTACCCGCAACGCAAACAAACCCGGCAGCCCACCTGCTCAATTGCGCTGTGGGCTCCAATCGAAGTTGGCTATACTGTTTGCTGGCTACAGTAGCCAAGCCTCTGTCTGCCGTTTAGCGTCTAAGTTGACTGGCTGAACGTCGCGATCCTATCGTGGCACGGACTTCAGTCCGTGATAAGTACGGACTATAGTCCGTACCACGTGTAGAGGTCGCGGACGACGATTGGAGTCACATCATGGGCGAGTCTTCTTCAATCCACGACCTCACCGCCGATCTCAGCGGATCGCCCTACTACAGCCCCGATATGGCCCCGGTGCCGTGTTCGGCGCGCCGATGGGGTGTGAAGGATATCGCCGTGCTGTGGATTAGCATGTCGGCCTGCATCCCCACCTACATGCTCGCTTCGAGCCTCATTGGCGAAGGCATGAATTGGTGGCAGGCCGTGCTCACCATCTTCCTGGGCAACGTGATCGTCCTCGTGCCGATGGTCCTCAATGCCCATGCCGGCACGAAGTATGGCATCCCGTTTCCCGTGTATTGCCGCGCAGCGTTCGGCATCCGCGGTGCCAACATCCCGGCACTCTTGCGGGCGTTCGTGGCCTGCGGGTGGTTCGGCATCCAAACCTGGATCGGCGGTGCCGCCATTTTCGCGATTGTTACGTGCGATCAATTCTTCCCCGCATGGAAATCGCTCCCGCCAATTCCGTATTTGGGGATTCATGCCGCGCAGCTTGGGTGCTTCATGCTTTTCTGGCTGATCAACATGGCGGTCGTTTACAAGGGGATCGATTCGATTCGCGTGTTGCTGAACATTAAGGCCCCGCTGCTCATTGGCCTGGGCCTTGCCCTGTTGGCGTGGGCCTACTCGGCCGCCGGCGGTTTCGGCGATATGCTCTCCCGCCCCAGCCAGTTCGGCCCCGGACAACCGAAGGATGGCCAATTTTGGGGTTACTTCATTCTGGCACTGACAGGCAACGTGAGCTTCTGGGCCACCCTCGCCCTCAACATCCCAGATTTCAGCCGATACGCCCGTTCGCAACGCGACCAGGTGATTGGCCAGGCGGTTGGCCTCCCGACCACGATGGGCCTGTACTCGTTCATCGGCGTCGCCGTCACTTCGGCCGCCTTCATCATCTACAAAGACCTGCCCGACGACACCAAAAAACACCTCTGGGACCCCGTCTTTCTACTCACCCTGTTCAAGAATCCGATCGTGCTCATCGTGGCGATGCTCTCGCTCGTCGTCGCCACACTGGCCACAAACCTCGCCGCCAACGTTGTCAGCCCCGCCAACGACTTCGCCCACCTGTGGCCGCGGCGGATATCCTTTCGCGTGGGCGGCTTCATCACGGGCCTCGTTGGCATCCTGATTCAGCCTTGGCGAATTCTGGAGAATTCTTCGGTTTACATCGATAAGTGGCTCGTCGGCTACTCGCTGCTGCTCGGCGCGGTGGGCGGCGTCCTCATCGCCGATTATATGGTCCTCCGCCGCACTCAGCTCGACCAGGCCGGCCTCTACCGCCGCGAAGGCCCCTACTGGTACACCTCCGGCTTCAACCCCCGCGCCCTTCTCGCGCTTGCTCTCGGCATTGCCGTATGCCTGCCCGGCTTCCTCGCCGCCATCGGGGCAGTTGCTTTAGCTGGCGATGCCACCGCGCCGCCCAACTTGCTCCGCATCCCCGACTTCCTCGGCCACATCTACCGCTTCGCCTGGTTCGCCAGCTTCGGCGTTTCATTCCTAACCCATTGCCTGCTCTCATGGCGACGAGTGTAGATGCCACGAGGCTACGATCCATCATGCGTTGAAAGTTAGCGTCGGCCTGCTAACGCCGGTGACTTCAAACGTCAGATGCAACAGATAATGACGGATTGGAATTACGATGAAACGTGGGGTGAGGATTGTCCCGGAGGGGATAATCCTCACATTCTCTGCTTGTCGAACAAGTTGAGAGTGACCGGGCAATGGATTGACAGCCCCCGGCTTTTCCGGGGGGGCGCTGCGATGTCACGAGGCGTGCATGGCTGAACCCCTGGCAAAGCCGGGGGCTGAAAGCGGTTCCAATTCCCGGACACCTTCAACTGGTTTGTTGCAATTCATCGGTGAATTCACCGCGAGCAATTTGGGTACTGTGAAATAGAACAAGACAGCGACCGAAGCCGCTGTCTTGCACGTGGTGAACTTGAACCGAGTCGAAGCAGGAGCAAGCCACGCGGGCTGCATGGCCTATGCCCCGGCTACCGCTGGAATTAGCACGACTTCAATCCCGACCTGCGGCGGATGCTGGCAAAGCCAGCCAAACCAATCGCGACCAACACGGCGGTGGTTGGTTCTGGGGCCGTGACTGCTTCCAAAGCATCCAGGTCGAGTTGCACAGGGATGGAACCTCCTAAGTGCGAGGGTAGGAGCGCTACCATCTCGGCGAGTGCGTAGCCTTTGTCCCAAACATGGCCACCGTGATCGAGGAAACCGGTGGCCCCAGCGCCATTCAGCCACATGATCTCACTGCCGGTTGCGTAGAAGCCGGACGGATATCCAGCGTTCACAACCTGGCGAATGCTGAAGAGGATTTCGTCGATACCACCGTTGCCCGTGGGGTCGCTTTCAAAGAGGTCGCCACTACCCACGAGGTCGTGTACCATGAGCGCATCCAGGTCGATCAGTTGTTGGATTTGCGGAATGTTGGTGGGGAGGGGGCCGAGGTTCGTGATCACCGCGCCAAAAATGGCTGCATGCGAAATGTAGGACGTACCCGTGCCGTTCCAAACCGAAGTGCCGCTCAGAGAATCGGAGACCAGTGAGTACTTATCCGTGTCGGATGTGAAGCCCGGTTCTGGCCCCCAAACTTCCAGGCCATCAATGTCTTCAGGAAGCGGCATTCCGTTGATCTGCCCTTGCGATGCCCACAGCCCGTGAACGTTCGGGCCGGCATGTACGCCAGAAAGCTCATGAGAGATTTCGCCAGCGCCGCCGATCACGTTTCCGCCGACCAGCGGAATGGGACCACCAGAAGGAACCCCGATCGATGCCGGCGCGGGGAGTTTCGTCGTGGCATCGCGGCTTACCGAGTAGATAATGTGCGACTTATCGTCGCGTGTTGTGGAATAGTATAGGTCGCGGTGGTTAGCGATTGCGTCGATCTCGAGATCGGGGGTGAAGTTGGGGCGGGTTCCCGTGAAATCCAGGCCATTGGCAGTGCCGCCAATGCCATCCCAGGCCACGATTTGCTCAGGATCTGGCGAGACTCCCGCTGCGGTGATTTCGTGATCCTCGCTGTGAGAATACTCTTTCCCCAAAACGAGCCGAGGAGAAATGATTTGGGGGCCCAGTGGATATGGGCCGCCTATCGGCACCGGGGTATAGGGAATGGCGGCAAAAACTGAATTGGCCGCCAAGAGCAGGCCGGAACAACCAGCCAACAATCGGCGCACAACAGCACCACGAAAGTACGTCAGGGTCATCAGATCACTCCTAGTTGTGGGGACTTGAAACAGGAAACGTGCCTTCGAGAGCGCGCCCCAATGCACTTTACGGCACGATTCGCCAACCCTTGCGAAAACAAACGTTACCAACAGAAGACCTAG
>JADZFK010000024.1 GCA_020849945.1 Pirellulales bacterium
CCGGTTACTCGCTTCGCCGTGAGGTGCAAATGCTCGTACAGCACGCCGCAGTGTACCGTCATGTAATCAACGCCCTGCTTGGCCTGATGCTCGACCATATCCAAAAAATGTTGAGGCCGCATGTCTTCAATGTCGCCGCCAAGCTCTTCGAGCATCTGGTAGATTGGCACCGTGCCGATTGGCACTGGCGAGGCCGCAATGATCGCCTCGCGGATTTCGTCGATATTCTTGCCGGTGGAGAGGTCCATTACCGTGTCGGCCCCGTAATGAACGGCGTAATGGAGCTTATCGAGCTCGCCTTCAAGGCTGCTCGTGACGGCCGAGTTGCCAATGTTCGCGTTCACCTTACACTTGGCCGCAATGCCGATGCCCATCGGCTCAAGCCGCTTTTTCAAATGCACCGTGTTGGCCGGGATCACCATTCGCCCCGCCGCCACTTCCGCGCGAACCGCTTCGGGTTCTAGCTTTTCACGCTCTGCAACGAATTTCATTTCTGCCGTCGTGTTGCCGGCCCAGGCATGTTCCAGTTGCGTAATCGGTTCGCGGCTCATATCGGTATGCTCCTCCTTGGGGATGGGCGTTAGTCGTTGGGCGTTGGTACGGTTAGATATCTGATTGAGATCGGCCAAAGGCAACGGCCGCTGCAAACAGTTTATCCTATCGGTCTGCCGCCCCGTGTCAACGAACCTACCCACTCAGCCAGGGCCGAGCATTTATTCAAATTGGGCGAGTGTATTGGAAATCAGCCCGAAGCGTCAGCGAGGGAAAAAGCACACTTTCCCTCGCTGACGCTTCGGGTTCGTGAGTCCTCGCAACCCCGAAGTATGAATAACTGATCGGCCCTGCCCACTCAGCATCAGGCATGATAAGCTTATCAAGCGTGGCCGGGAATTCCGTGATCAGCCCCTGGCACTGCCGGGGGTTTGTCCAATTGCACTTTAAGGAAACTCCACCCCCAACAGAACTGGGGGTTTCATTCCAACCGTTACCCGCCAGCCATGAGTAATCCAACTTCCCAAGCCCGACGGCAGGCACAGTCGGCGCTCGACGACCAGGTGGCCGAGATGGTTGCTTGGCATTTTCACGAATCCACCGGTTGCCCGTTCTGGCTCGATTACAAACGTAAACTTAACTTCGATCCCGTCAAGGAAGTGCGCACGTTCGCCGACCTGCGGAAGTTCCCGCCGTTCGAAGACGAATGGCTGCGCGGCGGCCCCGTGCGCCGGTGGGTGCCACAAGGGCTGGCCGATAAACCGGTCTACGTCTTTGAAACAGGCGGCACGACCGGCATCCCCAAGAGCCGCATTGCGGTCGAAGACTTCCGAATCGATTATTCCCTCTTCAGCGATACGCTGCCCGACAAGTACTTCCCACCAGGGTCGAACTGGTTGATGCTCGGTCCTTCCGGCCCACGCCGGTTGCGTCTCGCCATCGAGCACCTTGCCCAGCACCGCGGTGGTATTTGCTTCTGTATCGATCTCGACCCGCGTTGGGTGATTAAGCTCATCAAGAAAGGTTGGATGGAGCACCTCGAAGCGTACAAGCAACATTGCATCGATCAGGCGATCACGATTCTTTCCGCTGGCCACGATGTGAAGTGCATGTTCGGCACACCCAAGTTGATCGAAGCCCTGTGCCTCGCGCTCGAAGAACGCGGTTTGAGCCTGCGCGAGGCCGGGATCACCGGTGTTTTCTCGGGCGGCACCGAGTTCACACCGCAGTGGACCCGCTTCTGCATCGAAGAACTCTTCGGCGGCCCACCCGAGAAGAGCGGCATCTACATGACCCCCACCTACGGCAACACGCTTATGGGCCTCGCGTGCTCGAAGCCCGTCACCGCGGCCGAGGGCTACAAAATTAGCTACTACGCCCCGCAGCCGCGGGCCGTGGTGGAGGTCGTCGATTTCGACGACACGAACCGCGTCGTCGGTTACGGCGAAACGGGCCGCGCCAAACTTACGACCCTCACCCGCGAGTTCTTCATGCCCGGTTTCCTCGAACGCGATGAAGGCGAACGCGAACCCCCTTGCGAACAATTCCCGTGGGACGGCATCAGCGGCACTCGCCCCTTCCACCGACTCGCCGGAGCCACCACCGTGGGCGTATACTGAGTAGAATAGAGATAAGCTCAGGGGTATCTTGTGAAAGTACGTGAGATTCTACGAATCCGGTTGGTCCTTCGTCCGACAGCGCGGGAGCCATCGCCAACTGCAACACATGGCAAAGCCTGGAACCGTTACCGTTGCCGGCAAGCCGGGAGACGAACTTCACCCCAAGACCGCGAAATCGATTTTGAAACAAGCGGGTTTAGAACCGTAAAGGCTTTAATTCGAGGGATTCTTCCATGCGATACCTTGTTATGATTCGCCGAACCGGAACCGGCTATAGCGTTGATGTGCCCGACTTGCCTGGGTGTGTTGCCACGGGCACAACGGTCGAACACTCCAGGCAGATGATTGCCGAAGCGATCGAAATGCATCTCGAACTCATGCAGCAAGCCGGTGAATCGATTCCATTTCCGTCGCAGTGCTTCGCATTTGCCGTCGATGAAAGTTCGCCCGAAGAGCTATGTACTTGGGTCGAAGTCGAATCACCCCATTTGGCTGCAAGTTGAAGTATGCATTTGCTCCGCTTCTGCAACGTATTAGAATTAGCACGGCATCAGCGGCACCCGCCCCTTCCACCGACTCGCTCAGGCCACCACCGTGGGCGTTTATTAACCGAAGAGTTCGCCACAGAGCGACTGGGGCGATTCTATATAGCCCGGCCCTCTGGGCCGGACGACCGGGGGTAGGAACCTATGCCAGTTCGCCGAGCCGAGACGGCTCGGCTATATACATACAAGGGCACGCGGAGAATTGGACATTGCAAATTGAATAATGCAATTCACGAACCTGCACTTCTGGATTTTTCATTTCTCGATTTGCAATCTCTTGTTTCCCTCCGCGTACTCTGTGTACTCGGTGATGAATAGAACACCATGATCACACTACCCGTCATCCGCTGGGGCAAACCTTACGACTCGCTCGAAGTGGCCGAGGTCTATCACTTCGCCACCGGCGAACTGATCGCCAGGGTTAGCCAGGCCGGCGGCGGCATCATCAAGCGCGACATGCGCTACGCCCACCGCGCCCGCGAAATCCTCCTCGGCTTCTCGTGCGATGAGTTGATTGCCCTGCTCGCCAAGGCAGCCGACCTGTACGAACACAGCACCCTGCCGCTCGGCGACGGCACCCAATCGCCCGACGATTTTGTTCGCCAGCAATCGGCAAGCACCGGCCTGCCTGAACACATGTGCCGCGCCAACATGGCCAAGAACTCCTTCGTGCTCAAGAACATGGGCAAGATTCTCGATTGCCTTACCCGCGGCCTTGACCTAGGTATTCTTAGCCGTGGGTATGGCGAAGAGGGACGCGGCAGCGTCATCAGCTACCAGGTCCAATCACCCGTGCTGGCGGCGGTTCTGCCTTCCAATTCACCCGGTGTGCACACGCTCTGGCTTCCCGCCATCGCACTGCAGCTGGGCCTCGTGTTAAAGCCCGGCCCCCAGGAACCGTGGACCCCTTACCGAATCTTCGCCGCATTCACCGAAGCCGGCGTCCCACGCGAAGCGTTCTCGCTTTACCCCGGCGAGGCCGAGGCCGGTGCCGCCGTGCTCGAAGCGTGCGACCGCGCCATGATCTTCGGCGGCACCGCCACGGTCGAACGCTATCGCGGCAACCCCAAGGTGCAAGCCCACGGCCCCGGCTTTTCGAAAATCCTCCTCGGCGATGATGTCGTCGATAAGTGGCCCGATTACCTCGACCTGATGGCCGAAAGCATTTATCTCAACAGCGGCCGAGGTTGCATCAACTGCTCGGGCGTGTGGGCTTCGCGCCACACTCGCGAAATCGCCGCTGCCTTGGCCGCGCGACTTGGCCCGATCGAAGCGCTCGCGCCGACCGATCCCCAGGCCGGTCTCGCCGCGTTCACCGTCCCCGGCATGGGGGCAGCCGTGTGGAAAATGATCGAACTAGATTTACAATCGCCCGGCGTCTCCCACGCCACCGAGGAGTACGGGCCGCGGCTCGTTGAGCAGGAACGCGCCAGCTACCTGCGCCCAACCATCATTCACGCCTCGTCGCCCGAGGCACCGGTCGCACAGAAGGAATACATGTTTCCGTTCGCTGCCGTCGTCGAATGCCCGCAAGCCGAGATGCTCAAACGCATCGGCCCCACGCTCGTGGGCACCGTCATCTCGAACGACCACACGTTCCGACAGGCCGCCACGAACGCCACGAACATCGACCGACTGAACCTCGGCCCGATCGCCACGACAAAGCTGAATTGGCTTCAACCGCACGAAGGAAACCTGACCGACTTCCTCTTCCGCAACCGCGCGTTGCAGGTTAGTCGTTAGGTGTTAGTCGTTAGGTGTTGGGATTGAAGTGTAGAGTATTGTGTTTACGCCAACGACTAACGACTAACGCCCCCCTCCACCATGACTTGGCTTGCCGAGAACTCGTTGCCGATCTGGATGGCCGGTGCCCTTGCCCTCACGATGGCCGGCATCGTCTACTTCCAAACTCGCTCGCGTGGCTCGTTCTATGCCGTGCTGGGGGTCATTGCGGTTACGGCCGCGTTGTTGGCCGTTAATCGCTTCGTGGAAACGCCGCGAGAAGCGGTCGAACGCACGCTCTACGAACTGGCCGCCAAGGTCGAAGCGAACGACGTTCCCGGCTCGCTCGCATACCTTGCCCCGAACGCGTGCAAGAACGTGCGGGCGGATGTCGAAACGCTCATGCCGCAAGTCCGCATCGAGCGGGCGAGGATCATCGGCACTCCAGAAATCGAAATGAACAGCGACGGTTCTACCGCCACGATTCAGTGCCGCGGAATTATCCTCGCGGTACGCCGCGGCGATGGCATGAAGGGCGGCGGCCAAGACGACATGGTTCTCGAATGGAGCCGCCACGGCGAGCGTTGGCTGCTCGAAAATTACACGTCGCAAAAAAACTGGGACCACGCCCTGGCCCGCCCCCAAAAATAGCCCGTCCTTCTTGCTCACGGCCCGCCAGGGTGCGAGCCATGCCCGGATGGTCCGTAGCCATAGCCCGGGTATCCGTAACCGTAACCGGGGTGACCATACCCTGGGCCGTAGACGCCTGGGTTGTGCGTCCATGGCCCAGGGCCATACACGGGCGATTGATTGTAGTAGCCGCCTTGCAAGTACGATTCCTTCCAGGCGTCGTGGAACCGTTCCCACTCGGCATCGATGCCGCCGCGGCCATTGCCCCACGCTTGCACTTCGTAGTACGTATCGATCGAGCCATCGGCACCTGGCAAATTCGTGCGCGATCGGCGGTAACGGCTCGTTACGTTGCGCTCGTCATCAAGCGGCTCGACGCGCGGTGTGCGCATGTACTGCGCTACCCGCGCCCCGGTCACGGGATCGTGCGTGTACGTACCAGGGCGAAATATCCAACTTGGTTGTTCATTCTTTTCGACACATGCCACGGGTGTTGCTACTCGTTGGTAAACGGGCGGGGGCGTGGCAGCGCGAGCGCATGGCGCACAAGGGGCATCATCCGCAACAGCCAAACCCGGAATGGCCAAAAACAGTGACCACGCACACGAGCGAAGAAAAGCGTTCATCGGTAGGGAACAACCAAGAAAGAGATAAGGAGGAAACCAGCGGGCCCGGCCCACAGGCCGCCCGACACCTTCCATCCTAATCACCCCACCAACCGTTCAACCCATGTTGCCGTTTCGCAACAACCGCCCGCCCTCATTCCGATCCTACCGCCTACACCGATTCTCCGGCCCCCCAAGCCGTTCGCGGCTTAGCTGCCCCTGGCTCACTACGGCGTGGCTGACTCCTTCTTCACGACGTACAACACACCCAAATCGCCATCCGACGGTGCATTCGGGTCGTACCAAAACTCCTGATCTTCCTCCTTGAAACCTAAGTCGATCTCCAGCGGAATGACAATCTTCTTCATGAACTCGTCATGGTCTTTGGGCTTGCGTCCTTCGGTGGCTCGAAAGTGCTGAACTCCCTGCTTCCAAGCCCAGCTTTCTACCTGGTTAAGAACATGCCGACGTGCCCCGGCTATCGCGCTCAGGTATCCGCCCGGTTGCATCTGCTCGCGGCCGGCAACTTTCTTCTCTGGCTCGGCGGGAGATTGAGCAGCTTGAGCCGCTTGTTGGTCAGCGGCTGCCTTGGCTTCCGCCGCGGCTTTTTCTTCCCGGGCCTTGTTCTCGGCCTCGAGCTGCGCGACCATCTCGTCCATGCTTGGCCCGCTATCCGCGCTGCCGCCATCGCCCGACGACCCACAACCCGCCGCACTCAACGCCACCGCCACCAACACATAACCAATCCATCGCTCCACTGCAACCATCGGTCATGCTCCTGTAATAAACAAAGTGAATTCACATATCCATTGCAACAAACCAGTTGAAGCTGTCCAAGAATTGGAACCGCTTTCAGCTCCAGCTTTGCCGGGGGCTGTCTATCCTTTGCCCGGTCAAATTATGCCGCGAATCAACGCGGATCAACGCAAATAAGAAACACCAAACAAGAACAATAAACGCTCCAACAGGATTTCTCTCGAAAGCCATGAGATTCAGGGACTGAGATCCATCACAAGTAAGGTCTGTTCATTTGCGTTTATTTGGGTTCATCCGTGGCTAATATCTTTATTCCTTCTTCGCGCCTTGGCGCCTTGGCGTGGGACTCAATCAACTTTCAATTCCCACTCGCGCATTGCGGAGAGCATCTCGCGTTCGGTGCGATCAATTCGTAGCGGCGTCACCGTGATGTAACCTTGTTCCCACGCTTCCAGGTCCGTCAGTTCGCCCGCCACGGGCGCGGCCTGCGTGCCGGTCGCCCAGTAGTAACGCCGACCCTTTGGATCGGTTCGGCGATCGAACTCGGCCGACCATCCCACCGTCGCCATCGGCACCACGAGAACCTCCGAGGGCCGCGTCAAGGCGGCCGTGGGAATATTGATATTATACAGGTGATGGGCCGAAGCGTCTCGCTGCTCCAATATCTGTTCGATCAACCTCACGCCCATCTCGCCCGCCCGATCGAAATCGGCCCGCTCATCATACTCCAGGGAAATGGCCACGCTTGTGATGCCGAACACCGCCCCCTCGGTCGCCCCCGCCACGGTTCCCGAGTACAGCACGTTGATCCCCAAGTTCAGCCCGCCGTTGATCCCGCTCACAACAAGATCGGGGTCCTTGCAGAATTCCGCAACCGCCAACTTCACGCAATCGGCCGGGCTACCCTCAACCGCCCATCCGCGACGTTGCTTGCCATCGAACACTTCCTTAGCCATCAACGGACTGAGGAACGTGATCGAATGTCCCACGCCACTTTGTTCCACCGCCGGTGCCACCACATGCACATCGCCCAACCGCCGGAGCGCTCGTTCCATCGCCGCCAACCCCGGCGCGTAAATCCCGTCATCGTTCGTCAGCAAAATCTTCATCGATATCTATTCTATAAACGCTAGATAGCGGCGGCCTCTGGCCGCACGATCGCGGGAAAGTTGCGAGTTGCGAGTTGTGAGTTGCTAGGTGTGAGGAGTGAGGAGTGAGGAGCCTATCCCGACGATGCGTAGCATCGCGGATAATTCCGCATTCCGCATTCCGCATTCCGAAATCCGAAATCTCCGCCCCCAGCATACGCCGCAATGAAGAGTACTACAACACGCTACTGGTTCATGTTCCCGATGGGCGCTATAATCGCGTGTTTCCGGGCCGCCCGCGAAACCATTCACTTTCGGGTTCAATTCTTGGCATGACGACCACCGCCACCTCGCCCCCCATCGACTTTGCCGCCGAGCGTGTGCTCGTGCTCGATTTTGGTTCGCAGTACGCGCAGCTCATTGCCCGCCGCGTCCGCGAGCAGCATGCGTACTGCGAAATCGTGCGTCACAGCATCTCGGCCCAGCGCGTGCGCGAACTCGCCCCCAAGGGCATCATTCTTTCCGGCGGGCCTTCGAGCGTGTACGCCGAAGGCTCGCCTCAGTGCGACCCCGGCATCTTCGACCTTGGCATTCCCATGCTCGGCATCTGTTACGGCATGCAGCTCATGTGCCAGGCGCTCGGCGGACGAGTCGAGAGCCACGCCAAGCGTGAATTCGGTCGCGCCCACTGCTTGATCCACGAAGGTGCCGATGCCGACACGCTCTTCGCCGGCGTGCCACGCCAAACCGAAGTGTGGATGAGCCACGGCGATCAGGTCGACGCGATCTCCGCCGACTTTCTACCGCTCGCCCATACCGATACCTGCCCTCATGCCGCCGTGAAGCATCGCTCGCGGCAACTCTTCGGCCTGCAATTCCATCCCGAAGTCACCCACACGCCCGACGGAAAAACGATCCTCGCCAACTTCCTCTCGAACGCCTGCGGCTGCTCTGGCACATGGCGGCTCGGCGATCTTGCCGATCAAACGATCGCCCAGGTACGCGAGCGGGTCGGCTCGCATCGCGTCATTTGCGGCCTCTCTGGCGGTGTCGATTCGGCCGTTGTGGCCGCCCTGCTCTACCGTGCCATCGGCTCGCAGCTTTCGTGCATCCTCGTGGATAACGGCCTATTGCGGAAAGATGAGGAGAAGGCCGTCGTACACGAATTCACAAACCACTTCCAAACCGATCTTCACGTGGTGAAGGCCGAGGCCCGCTTCCTCAGTGGCCTCGCCGGAGTCATCGATCCGCAAGAAAAACGCCGCATCATCGGCCACGCATTCATCGAATGCTTTGCCCACGAAGCAAGCAAAATCCAAGACGCAAAGTTTCTGGCTCAAGGCACGCTGTACCCCGATGTGATCGAAAGCGGTGCCGCTCCCGATGGCCCCGCCGACACGATCAAACTGCATCACAATGTCGGCGGCCTGCCCAAGGAACTCGGCTTCGAACTCATCGAACCCCTTCGCGATCTGTTCAAAGACGAAGTCCGCCAACTCGGTTTGCAGCTCGGCCTGCCCGAGGAAATCGTCTGGCGGCACCCGTTCCCAGGCCCCGGCCTCGCGGTGCGCTGCCTCGGCGAAATCACCCGCGACCGACTCGATACCTTGCGCGAAGCCGACGCAATCGTCATCAGCGAGATCAAGGCCGCCAATTTGTACCGCGGCACATCGCAGGCCTTTGCGGTGCTGCTACCTGTGCGATCGGTCGGCGTGATGGGCGATGCCCGCACCTATGACGACGCCCTCGCCGTCCGATGCGTCACCACCGACGACTTCATGACGGCCGACTGGACCCACCTCCCCCACGACCTACTGGCCCGCATCAGCACCCGCATCATCAACGAAGTGAAGGGCATCAACCGCGTCGTCTACGACATCAGCAGCAAACCCCCCGCAACGATCGAATGGGAGTGAACAGCTCGAACAACCTGTCGGAGAAAGAGCCGATCGCACCGTATAGAACCGACCCGTTTCGGGTCGAAAACCATCGTGCGGTCGCACGAAGCCATGGAATCGGACGTGGATTCCCGGCCAAGATGGCCGGGCAATGTTTTCTGCACTACGGCGGAAAGCAGGGCGGCTTCTCACTTCTTGTCCCTCAGCCCCAACAGCGGCCGTCGCCCGCCGATCGGCAGCAGGCTCGCCACGCTTCCCACCACCATGCCTACCACCAGCGAAACGGGCATGATCCAGAATGTGAGCGGATGGTCGTAGTGGCCTAGCCAGCGGAAGCCAAAGTCTTGACAAAACGCGATCCGAATCGCCACGTAAACCGCCGCCAACACGCCGCACCACACACCAAACGTGGTGGCCCACGGCACGAACAACGCAAACACAAAAAGCAGGAACAGAGGGGAAACCATCAGGTTCGAGTTCTGAAATACGAGGTCCAGCAGGTTGTGCCCCTTCCCGTACTTCGCCACCACGAGGCTTAGCACCACCGTAAGCAACCCCACAATACCCGTGATCACTTGCGTGCGAACGAGCGATTGCCGTTCGGTGCGGGCACGCCAACCCAACCGATCAAAGAAATCAACCGCGATCACCAGGCTGCTCGAATTGAACCCCGACGACAAGCTCGACATCGCGGCCGCCATCAGCCCCGCCACGATGGTCCCCGTCACCCCCGCCGGCAGGCCATGCACGATGAATTGCGTGAACGCCGCGTTCGAACCGTTCGTGGTTGTCAGGTTCATGCCACCCAATTGGTCGGGAAACTTCAGATAATAGGCCCTGAGTGCCAGCCCCACGAACGCCAACATGCCAATCGTCAACGCGCTGAACACCAGCGATACCCCAAACATCCGCCGTGCCGAGGCGAGATCGCGGGTCGCCAAGTACCGTTGAATCGCCATCTGGTCGGAACCGCAGGTTGCTACCCACCACGTGAATTGCGAAAGCACGACGATCAGCCCCGCCGAGCGAAAACTCGGATCGAACCGAAGGTTGAACGCGGTCCAATTCTCTGGCCACTCGGCCGGCCACCACCCTCCGACGCCGCCAATCGCTGATGTTGCCACAAACAGCGTTAACACGGCCCCCGCTAACAGTACAAACGATTGAATCGAATCCGTCACCACCACGGCTCGCAGGCCCCCCATCGTCGTATAGACGATGGTTACGAGGCTCATGGCAATGCAAACATACGGCGTGGCCTCGCTCGATAGCCCTATGATCGGCACTAACACGGCCTCCGTCGCCGTATACACAACCGTCCCCATCCACAGCAACCGCAACGCTAAGAAAAGCACCGATCCCAAGAGCCGCGTTCTCGTCCCGAATCGCCGCTCCAGCACCTCGTATGCGCTCGTCACTTCCAGCGACACAAAATGCGGAATCAACCCGTAGGCCACGATTACGTACACCAATGGGTAACTCAACAACATGGCGAATGCCATCGGCCCGTTGAGGATCATCTCGGCCGGAAAGCACAGGTAGCTGTTCGTGCTAAACAGCGTGGCAAATAGCGAAAGCCCCACCGACACCGCACCCAGGCTGCGGCCACCCAGCAGGTACCCCTCGCGGTCGCGATTCACGAACGAATAGTAAGCGCCAATCCCCAACATGCCCAGCATGTAAATGGCAATCACACACCAATCGAGCCACGTCATCGCGATTCCCCAAGAATTCGCCGCTTGCCGCTTAGCACTTCCCGAACTTGAACCCCGCGCTCCCAAAACTGCCTTGAACCCCTTCTAACCCCACCTTTAACAACAGCAGGTCGGAAGTGTGCGTGAGCAGGCGGGCCCCCATTTCGATTGCTTCCGTGGCCTCTTGGGGCGACGACACGGGCCGCCCCCAGTGCTTCCCCGTCCGCCTGGCGGCCGCCGCGATCTTCTCGGCTGCCTCGCGTATCCGCGGATGGTTCATCTGCCCCACAAACCCTCCCATCGACGAGAAATCCCCCGGACCCAAAAACGCCGCATCGATCCCTTCCACCGCCAAAATCTCTTCGACGTCTTTTAACGACGCTTCCTCTTCAATCTGCGCAACTAAGAACGTATTGGCATTGGCTTGCTGAACGTACTCGGCCACCGGCATCATGCAGTACGGCGAATCGGGGTTGCCGCCATCCAACCCACGCGAGCCAAACGGCGGAAACTTCGACCACTTCACCAATTCCCGTGCCTCGGCCGCGTCGTCGCACCGAGGGTACAGGATCCCCTGTGCCCCAGATTCCAGCAACCTTCCCATCCGCATGAATTCGCCCTTGGCCGGCCGGGCAAGAATATCTGAAGTGCCCACGCGTGCCGCCCGCATCAGGTTCTGCGCCGTCTCGAGCGAATGCGAATGGTGCTCCAGATCGATCCAGATGCCATCGAATCCCATCAAGCTCGCCAACTCATAGATAACCGGATCCGAAAAATGGAGTGTAACCACAAGCACCGGCTCGTTCTTTGCCAACTTTTCCTTGATAACGCTTTTTCGCATGGACAAGCTCAATTTCCAATGGGTAGCTTCTTACGTAATCACCCGTGAATACAGGCGCATATAACCCTACGTTTATACTTCACCGCCACCACCCCCACCACCCCCACCCGGCGAGCAGGGCCGATCAGTTTTCCTTCAAAGTAGGTCCCGCGAGCCGATCGGGACACGGAATTACCTACTCGGTATCCAGTTCACGGAAAGAGCCGCTCGGCTCGCGGCACCTACTTCTCGGCCCAATTTGAATAAATGATCGGCCCTGACCCGGCGAGCCCCGCGTGGCGAGCCCGCTTCAGCGGGCGGCCCCCACTCACCCCGCACCACTCTCCCCCGCCGCTCTCCCCAAAACCCAACGCCCCAACCAAACCAACGAAAACCATCGCCAAACGCGCATAAAAAACGCCGGAGCCCTCGGTGCCTCCGTGACGTACTCCACCTGACGAATGGCGAACCCCCGTTTATCAATAAGCGCACCCGGCGCGGTTGCCCGCATGTCGTCAGTTCAAGAAGCAACATGGTTTCATAGGCTCGACCCAACTCGCTTTCTGTGGCAGCTAAACAAGGCGGCTCTTTTGTGGAGACCAGTTATCGCTGTTTCTTCAGAAAGTGCAGTCCTTTCGTAGTCATCCGTGAATACAGGCGCATTTAACCCCACGTTTCCACTTCGCCGCCCCCACCACCCCCGCGTGGCGAGCCCGCTTCAGCGGGCGGCCCCCACTCACCCCGCACCACTCTCCCCCGCCGCTCTCCCCAAAACCCAACGCCCCAACCAAACCAACGAAAACCATCGCCAAACGCGCAATTGACATAGGTAAGCCCTCGCGGGCTGTCCCTGTCACACCACCGGGCATACGGGTCCGTACCACGGCGGTTCGGTTGGTTAAACGTTTCTGGGGTCGTTGAGTTTCGGAAGTCCCAGCGAGTCGAA
>JADZFK010000025.1 GCA_020849945.1 Pirellulales bacterium
GCGCGCACGCGCTGGCAGAACCGCTACGATCCGGATAATCGGATTAATCGGCAAAGTTTGCCAAGATAGCCAGCAATTCTGCAAAGAGTCGCCAACTACTAAGAATGCAATGCTGGCAACGAAGCCGTCCGGCCAACACGGCAGGGCTATTTTTCCGAGACGGCCGGGCTATACAGCCGACCCGTTTCGGGGCGGCTGCTACGGCTGTTCCGTAGCAGGAGGAGGAACCGGCGGGAGCTGAACTTCAGCAAAACCGAGCGGATCAGGCTCCGCGGCGCTGGGGTCGGGTTCTGTGGAAGGGGCAGGCACAGGTGCGACAGGTTCGGCGCTTGGGGCGGTTGGCGGAGCGTTGAGTGGCTGCGGTCCGCCCTGCGGCAGTGGGATGCCAGGCTCGGCGCCGCGTTCGTCGGTCATCGGCGCGCCGAGGCCGCCAGGCAATCCGTTCGCACCCGAGGCGGCCAACTTCGCCGCCGCTTCCTTGATCTTCTTCTGCATCGCGTCGATCTGCTTCACGCGAGATTGGCACGTCTTGCTGAGCTTGTCGACGGAGATTTCACGCTGCTCGAACGTCCGCTCGGCCCCCTTGCCGCGGGCAATGGCGATGGTGACTTTCGTAATCGACGGATCGTGCTTCACATAGTGGGCCACCGTGCGGAACTTGCCCGAAAGATCGCTCCATTCTTGGAGCTTCACGAGATTGATGTATCGCTCGGCCATGCTCTTGAGAACACGGTCTTCCGATTTCGCAAGCTCTTGGTAAAACCGATCAACCCCCGGCGGAAGCGGCGCGGCGGGCTCGCTGCCGGGGGCCAACTCTTGTGCGCGAACCGCGAAAGAGGCCGTACCCAATAGCAAGCCAATCAATACGAATCTTAGCGCTGCGGGCATGATGGATGATCCTCGGGGCGAACCGACGACTTCCGCCGGTGGCCAAGTGTGCGAAGGGCCGCCGACGCTCGTCGGCGGTCTTTCAGTTGTCTAACTTGCAATCAACCGCCTACTGGTTACGACATGGAGACGGTAACCGTCTTGAGTTCGGTGTAATTGGCGAGGCCGGCTTCGCCGAGTTCGCGGCCGAGGCCGCTTTGTTTGAACCCGCCGAAGGGCGCGCCGGCATCGAACACGTCGTAGCAGTTGATCCAGACGGTGCCGGCGCGAACGGCGGCGGCGTACCGGTGGGCCTTGGCGATATCGCGGGTCCACACGGCGGCGGCGAGGCCGAAGTTCGTGTCGTTCGAGCGGCGGATGATTTCATCCACGTTTTTGAACTTGAGTACGCTCAGCACCGGGCCAAAGATTTCTTCGCGGGCGATCCGCATGGTATCGGTGACGCCGGTGAAGAGGGTCGGTTCGACGAAGAACCCGCGGTTGCCAACACGTTTGCCGCCGCTGATCATCTTCGCGCCATCTTGCTTGCCGTACTCGCAGTATTGCAGGACTTTATCGAACTGGGCTTCATCGACCTGCGGCCCTTGCTGCGTTTCGGGGTCGAACGGATCGCCCACGCGGCGCTCGGCGTTCTTTTCCCTGAGGCGGTCGATGACTTCGTCGTGAACGCGTTCCTCGACGAACAAGCGGCTGCCGGCGCAGCAGCACTGGCCTTGGTTAAAGTACAGGCCGAAGTGTGCGCCTTCGATCGCCGAATCGAGATCGGCATCGGCGAAGATGACGTTGGGGCTTTTGCCGCCAAGCTCGAAAGTGAGCCGCTTCATGGTTTCCGCGGCGTTTCGTTGGATGATTTTGGCGGTGGCCAATTCGCCGGTGAAGGCGACCTTATCGATCCCGGGGTGGCGGACGACGGCGTCACCCGCGGTGGGGCCGTAACCAGGGATGACGTTGATGACGCCATCGGGGATGCCGGCCTTCTGGGCGAGTCGCGCCATCCGCAAGCAGGTAAGCGGCGTTTGCTCGGCGGGCTTCATGACGATCGTGCACCCGGCGGCCAGGGCGGGGCCCCACTTCCAAGCAACCATCAGGGCGGGGAAGTTCCAGGGAATGATTTGACCAACGACGCCGACCGGCTCGCGGCGGGTGTAGGTGAAGTATTCGCCGCGGACGGGGATCGTGCGGCCTTCGATTTTGTCGGCCCAACCGGCGTAGTAACGCAGGCAATCGATCACCAGCGGGATATCGGCGGCGCGGGCGTCGCTGATCGGCTTGCCGTTATCGAGCGTTTCGAGCGCGGCAAGTTCGTCGGCTTCTTCGGCGATAAGGTCGGCCAGCTTGTTCATGAGGATGCCGCGATCGCGGGCGTCCATCTTGGCCCAGGGGCCCGCTTCAAAGGCATCGCGCGCGGCATCGACCGCCGCGTCCACATCTTCCTTATCGCCTTCCGCCACTTCGCAGATGACTTCTTCCGTGGCCGGATTGACGGTTTCAAACGTCTTGCCACTGGCGGAAGAGGTCCACTTGCCGCCGATGAAGCATTGGGTTTGCCGAACCTGAGGACGCCGGACTGTTTCCATGATCGTCGCCATGCTACGAAACTCCTTACATTACGGCCGAGTGGGGAAGAGCTCGGCGCGAGTCGCATCACTGGCACCACGTTGGGCCAGCTACCACCGGATACGTTATTTAAGACTCCAAGAATGAACGTGGAGGGATAAGCGGCCGACAGATTCGCCGCTCTGCCGGGCCATTTCACTTGAATTCACTTCGTATTGTAGCGATGGGGAATGCGAGTTGTCAGCTACCGGGGCGAATTCATCGAGGAGTTTTTTCGGCGGCTTGCAGTGGTTTGTGGTGATTTGAGGGCCTTTGCGGGAGTTGGGGGGGCGGGAAAAGGGCAGGGGGGTGTCGTCGGGCTGGGGTGGGGCGCGGTCCGGTAGCGTTTTGCGGCACCGAGGGGCGGGCGCAATGCGAGCGTAACGTGGCATGGGCTTTAGCCCGTGGTATGACGGGCTTACTTTCACGGACTGAAGTCCGTGCCA
>JADZFK010000026.1 GCA_020849945.1 Pirellulales bacterium
CTAACGACTAACGACTAACGACTAACGACTAACGACTAACGACTAACGACTAACGACTAACGACTAACGACTAACGACTAACGACTAACGACTAACGACTCAATCATAAAACCGCGAATTTCCATCCGCGATGGTTGCCAAGACTTGGGTGACTTCAAACCGTCTTCCAAGTGGGGCGTATTGTTCCAGTTTCTTCCGAATCGCTCCGGCGCCGATCTGGTCGGCCCAAAAAAACAATCCGCCTCGAAACGGCGGGAAGCCGATCCCCAGGATCAGGCCGAGGTCCACGTCGCGGACATCCGGCACGATATGATCTTCCATCACTCGTGTCGCTTCGACGAACATCGGCAGAAATAGCCGGTCGGTCAGTTCTTCTTGCGAAAATTTTCGGGTCGCGCCGCCGCGGCACTCTTCCAACAACTGTTTCACTTCGGGGCTATCGTGGCCCCGTGGCGGTTTGCCGCCTTTGGTGATTGCGTAATCGAAGAAACCCTTCCCCACCTTTTGCCCGAGCCGGCCACGCTTGAACAGCACATCGATGATAGCGGCCGGCACCACGCGGTCCGGAAAAGCCTCGGCCATCGTGCGGCCCGCATGAACCGCCACGTCCAGCCCCACCACATCGTACAGCGTGATGGGGCCCATCGGCATCCCGAACGATTTCGCCGCCCGTTCCACTTCCTTGATACTCGCCCCTTCGCACAACAAAAGCGCCGCCTCGTTCATGTAAGGCAACAGCAGGCGGTTCACTAGAAAACCGGGACCGTCGTTCATCACGATCGGCGTCTTGCCAAGCGCCCGCGCGTACGCCGCCGCCGTGGCAATGGTGGTATCGCTCGTCTTGCGGCCGCGAATCACCTCGACCAGTGGCATCTGCCGCACCGGATTGAAAAAATGCAAACCGCACAGCCGCTCCGGGTGCTCCAAGCTGCCCGCAAGCAGCGAAATGGGTATCGTCGATGTGTTCGAGCACAGCACCGAATCAACACCTGTCAGCGGTTCGATGCGGGCAAAGAGCTTCTGCTTGGCCTCGCGCTTCTCGATGATCGCCTCGATGATGATATCCGCCCGGCTCAGTTCGACATCCGAGAGCGTGCCGTTCACCAGCGGCGCCAGTTCCACCGCGCGTTTCACGTCCGGTGCCTTCAACTGCTTGTTGTAGGCAACTTCATTCAGCACGCCCTGAACTCCGCGGGCAATGGCTGCCTGATCGGTATCCATCAACACAACGGGGATGTTCCTCTTCACGTTCGCCGCCGCAATGCCCTGCCCCATCACCCCCGCGCCGACGATCGCGGCCGACGCGATCTTCGCCGGCTTCGAATGAGCTGGCCCCGCCGCCACCTTCTTGTTCCGATCGTTCAGAAAAAATACGTTGAGCAGCGCGCGATGGATCGGCGATCCGAACAGCTTCGCAAACTCCTCGGCCTCCATCTGGCAAGCAGGCTCAACCTCTTCCCCCGCGGCGCCAAGCATGAGTTCGAGCGCGGCAACCGGCGCCGGGTAATGGCCTTTGGTTTGCTGCTGAATGTAAGCACTCGCTGTCGCACCGAGGAACCCAAGTTCCGTATCGCTCATCGGAATCGCGCCGGCCCACCGCGCGCGATCCCGCAGATAATCGCCCCCGCTTCGCTCCGAACGAATCATCCGCACCGCCGCCGCCAACAACAACAATTCACTCGCCCTCTCTCTTAGGGAGGGGCTAGGCGAGGGTTCGCAAAAACCACCCGTTCCCCCCGCCACCACGTCGTTCGCCAATCCCATCAATGCCGCCGTGCGAGGGTCGATCGTTTCGCCGCTCGTCACCAACTCCACCGCATTCGCAAGGCCGATCATCCGAGGCGTCCGCGCCGTGCCGCCCCAACCCGGGAACAACCCAAGCTTCACCTCGGGAAATCCATACGCCGTCTTCTCGGTTTGAGCGAATACCCGCCGATCGCACCACATGGCCAGCTCGGCACCTCCGCCAACGCAAAGCCCTTCGATCGCGGCAACCGTTACGTAATGAGTGGCAGCCAACCGACCGAAAAGCTTCTGCCCACGGCGGCAGTAACTCGTCACTTCCTCTCGCGGCGCATCCAGCCAGGTGGCGAACTCCTTCAAATCCGCACCAGCAATGAACATGCCCGGCTTGGCCGACCGAATCACCAACCCCGCCAAGTCTTTCCGCCCATCGAGCTCATCCAAGTGTTTCTCTAACGCATCGAGCACGTGGCGAGAAAGCACATTCGCGCCCGAATCGGCGGCGTCAAGCGTCAGCACCGCAATATCGGGCTCGGCAAACGACAGCGTTAATGTGGTGGCCGCCATGCCGACAGGATACCGCACATCCGCCTCGCCGGGCAGCCCTACTGACGCAATCGCGCAAATCCGTTATAAGTCACGAATGGAAATCGATTCCTCTCCGCCGAAACCTTCTCGCCCAACTCAACCGGCGGCGCCCTGCCAAACTTGCGGCCCAGGCTGGCAGTTCCCGCTGCTCCTGGCACTCGTGTTGGTTGCCATCTTGCTGTTCCGCGTTTGGAATCATCAACCGCAGGAAACGACCGGCCCGGCGGCCCCACCGGAGATCGCATCCCGCGGCCACCAAGCGAATCACACACCGCCCGCCACAACAACGCAGGCAGTCCGACTGGAAATCGACTTCGGCAATGGCGAGCGGATGGAATTCACGGCCCCCTGGCGCGATGGAATGAGGGTGGCCGACGCCCTGCGCAACACGCCCGGCTTGCAGCTATCTCAACGCGGCAGCGGGGCCGGGACCTTTCTCGATGCCATAAACAGTACTGCCAACCAGGGCGAAAATGGCAGCAACTGGACTTACCAGGTCAACGGCAAACAAGCGGATCGCAGCTTCGAAATCCAAGAACTCCGGCCAGGAGATCGCGTCTTGTGGACGTTTGGCCCCCCGCGATAGAATCCAGTAGCCAACCACGTTACCACCACCCCACGGGCGATACCCTTCAAGCCGTTAGGATAAACCTATGAAGTCGGAGCAAAGTCGTAATCTGCAAGATGTGATGGTGTTCGTGCTGCTCGTGGGCATCGGCGCGGCGGGGCGATGGGGCCAACCCACGTGGTGCTTCACGCCGACGGCTGCCGCCGCCATTTTCGCAGGATGGTATTTTTCCCGATGGGCCGTGGCGGCCTTGGTCCCAATCGCCATTCTTGCCCTCTCCGATCTCCTGCTGCCTGCATACGACAACTTGCCCGTATTGCTCGTTACCTACGCCGCGATGACCTTGCCAATTTGGCTCGGCCAACTGCAACGAAACAACTCGCTCGCACGATGGCACGCCGCCGCCTGCTGGGCCGCCATCGGTTTCGTCCCCGCCACCATCTTCTTCATCCTCTCGAATTTCGCCGTCTGGGCTTTTCAAAGCAATTACGAAAAATCCCTCGCCGGACTCGTTCAATGCTACACGGCCGCACTACCCTTCTACCGCTCGATGCTCACCGGCGACCTCTTCTACCTCTCCGTCCTACTCGCCTGCTCAGCACTCGCCGGCCTGCCCGTGTGGGGCTCCAAAACCAATAACCCACCCGCCGCATAACGCGTCCCACAAAAACCAACAGCCCCAAAACACTGTTGATAGTTCAGCCGCGACGCCAAACGGACCGCGAAGAACAAGTCGTGTCGCAGACCGACGGCCAGTACAAAGCATTCTGCACAACTCAAGAGTTTAGCCGCGACGCAAAGCGGAGCGCGAACCCGCCAGCGCCCCGTCCCCTCCCCACCAGGGCCGATCAGTTATTCGTACTTCGGGGCTGCGAGGACTCACGAACCCGAAGCGTCAGCGAGGGAATGTGTGCTTTTTCCCTCGCTGACGCTTCGGGCTGGTTTCCAAACCACTCGCCCAATTTGAATATATGATCGGCCCTGTGTCGATGGCCACCTTCTGGCCGGCCAGCGTGATGAAGCCCCGCTGCTGGCCGAACCGGGTCTGCGTGCGGTTCTCCACCCGTTCATGCCGCTCACCTCATCGCTGGGCAACCTCGTCGGCCAACAGGCAGTGGGCCACTTTCAGGCCCATCTCCAC
This sequence comes from Pirellulales bacterium, assembly GCA_020849945.1. GTDB lineage: Bacteria > Planctomycetota > Planctomycetia > Pirellulales > Lacipirellulaceae > JABDGM01. The sequence goes on from JADZFK010000026.1 coordinate 4,041, forward strand.
CGCGAAGCTGGAGAGCGCCTCCCGCGACAGCTCCAACAGCGATTCCACATCCAGTGGCAACTGCACTTCCCGAGCCTGCGCGACCGCCTGCTCCGCGATCCGCCGCGGCCGACCTCGGCGACCACGAGGGCAACTCGATGACTTGCCAACAACGGACGATTTCGGATACTTTCGTGACATGGTGTGTGTCTCCTTCTAGGAATGAAATGAATACCCCCGGAATGTATACTCCGGGAGAAGGAGACACCACCTTTTCAACTAAACTAGGGACATCCTCATTAATACGTTTGCCTCATGGAGTAAGTGCGCGCGACATGGAAGAACGGCTCGTAATGTATTTGATCGGGGTTCCGCTCCTGGGCATTGCCGCACAATGGCTGGCTTGGCGGCTCCGCTTGCCAGCAATTTTGCTGCTCTTGGGTTGCGGCATCGTACTCGGCCAGTTCGTCGACCCGGACCAACTCCTGTCGGAGGTTACGGGCGGCGCTCGCGCCAACGGCCCGCGTCTGCTGTTTCCCGTTGTGTCTCTCGCGGTCGCGGTCATTTTGTTCGAAGGTGGGTTGAGCTTGCGGTTTCACGAGCTCAAGTACAGTGGCCCTGTCGTGTTGAGGTTGGTGACGATAGGCGCAGCAGCCACTTGGTTGCTGACCACCATCGCTGCTAGATATGCGTTCGACCTGAGCACGCGAGTTGCCCTTCTAGTCGGGGCGATTCTCGTGGTGACAGGTCCAACTGTGGTCGGGCCATTACTGCGACATATCCGCCCGACGCGGCGCGTCAGTTCGATCGCCAAGTGGGAAGGAATCGTTATCGATCCAATTGGGGCCGTACTGGCAGTATTGGTGTTCGAACAGCTCCTCGCGGCGACGCATATTCCGACGTTCACAGGCGTTTCGCTGGCTCTGCTTCGGTGTGCCGCGGTTGCTCTCATACTTGGATACTTGGTCGCACGCCTGCTGGTAGAGGCTGTTCGACGTTACTGGCTGCCGGATTACTTGCAAGGAGTGTCATTCCTGGCAGCGGCGCTTGGTGCCTACGCAGCGTCGAACGCCTTGCAGGCCGAATCAGGGTTGGCCACTGTTACCCTGATGGGAATAGTCCTCGCCAATCAAAGGAAGATCTCAGTCCTGCATGTGACAGAATTCAACGAACATGTGGGGGTGCTATTAGTATCGTGCTTGTTCGTGGTATTAGGCTCTCGGTTGAATCTCGACGAGATCACAGCACTGGGGATTGGCGGAGGACTGTTCTTGTTCCTATTAATCGTTGTTGTGCGGCCAATTTCTGTCTTGGCTGCGACGATTGGTACGGCCACGCCTTATCGAGAACGGCTGTTCTTGGCATTTCTTGCGCCACGTGGCATCGTGGCGGCCGCTGTGGCTTCGGTGTTTGCGTTGAAATTGGCAACGGTTGCCGGCGAGGAACGTCAGTTGGCGCAGCAAGCGCAGCAGCTAGTGCCGATCACGTTTCTGGCAATTCTCGGGACGGTCACCGTGTATGGGCTTTTTGCGGCGCCGCTTGCGCGTCGGCTCCGCTTGGCCGATCCGAACCCTCAGGGTCTGCTGATCGCGGGTGCCAGTCAATGGGTGGTTGAGATGGCGAAGGCGCTCAAAGATGAAGGCATTGCGGTGCTGCTGCTCGATACGAATGATTCCCATGTTCGCCACGCGCGCATGCGCGGTTTGGCGGCTGAATGCATGAATGTACTCTCAGAGTCAGTGCAAAATGAACTTGATTTAAGTGGGATCGGCCGCCTCTTGGCGATGACCCCAAATGAGGAAGTAAACGCTTTGGCTGCGCGGGAATTGTTGCGCCTTTTTGGTCGAGAGAATGTCTATCAACTTGCGAACAGCAGCGGTGGTAGTCCTCGGCGTGCTGTTCCGCCCCATCTTGGCGGGCGGCCACTATTCGGAAAGAAAATGACTTATCAAGAAATCGAGGATCGATTCGAGCACGGCGCAGCAGTGAAAAAGACCAAGCTTTCCATTGAATTCACGTGGCAGGATTTCCGCCGCGTCCACGGCACAACCTCGACTCCCCTGTTCGTTCTGACCGATACGAAATCGCTTTCGATCTGCAGCGCCAATCATCTGCTAGAACCGAAGCCGGGGCAGACTGTGGTGGCGTTGGTGGACACCAAGGACAATGTGTTACAATCTGCTGACGACAGATAGGTGTCGGAAAAGGTGTCAGGGTGCGTCGGCGTCAAGCCGGAGGAAGGTAGCGAATGAAAGAGTCGTACAAGGTAAGACCTAGCCAGTCGCCTTGGCCTCGAGTGATGCATCGTGTCAGCCATGTAGGCCGGATCAAGCGGCGCAGAGAGCGAACCACCACCAGTCGACTCAACCGCCGCGCTGCTCCGGCGGAGAAAAGGTGCAAGAGGAAAAAGGTGACAGCCACCAAGAGTGACACAAATAACCAATGACCAATGACAAATCGACTCTTCCCCCGTGCCCACGACTCGTGGCACGGACTTCAGTCCGTGCAGCCTATCCCACGCGAACTACCTCACGACTAAAGTCCGTGCCACACCTCGCTCGCCCGCCCCGCGCTCCGCTCCGCGTCGCGGCTAAACACGCCCCCCCACGCAACCTCCCTTCTGGCCCTCGACCCTAGTCCCTCGACCCACCAAGTGGCCAAGAATTTTAGTGGAATCGTGTACCGTATTCTGCTAAGATGCCCACACGCCGAACCAGCGGCCAACGGCTCTTTGAC
>JADZFK010000027.1 GCA_020849945.1 Pirellulales bacterium
ACTGCGTCTCGCGGCTTCTCGAGCTGCCTGAACGGCTGGCAAGAGTAGTGCAACTAGGATACCGATGATGGCGATGACGACGAGAAGCTCGACGAGCGTGAACGCGTGTCGGCCAGTAGGTCCGCCGAGCCGAGGCGGACTTGGGAAATTTCGGATTTCGGATTTCGGATTGCGGATTGAGGTCGGAATAGACTCTGAATCCGTTGCCAAATACTTTCGAGGTTGCATTCCGGCGTTCGGGAATCCGCAATCCGCAATCCGAAATCCGAAATAGGCTTGGGCCGCTCGTCTCGCGGCCTCTTCATGCGCAACGCATCGAGAGTGATCCTTGGAGATACGGATCATGATGAGGGTCCCCAGGTATGATGAAGGAACGTGCCTGCTAGAAAAGGAGGCTGGCGCGCCGCCGTCCGAACAGGGAACGGAAAGCCCGAAAGGCGACGGGCCAGGCTCCTTATTCAATAGACTTCTCGATGAACCCAAGTTTCCCCAATAATTCTCCAGAAATTAACAAGCTGTGTTGCTGCCCAGCATTCTAACCGGACCTACGCGAATTCATAGTAGAATCTGCGCAATTGGTGGAAAAAACCGCTTGACAGCTTGCGGAAGATGGGAAACTCCCCCGGCTGGTTAAGCGGGAGAGCCTTTTTCGCCCGCCTTCGGGTTCGGCAGGGGGACAGGGGGAAAGATAGCCCGACCCTATGGGTCGGGAACGCGGCACACCGGGGGATTGAAGGAGGCTTGATTCGGTTTGAGCTTGCCAGGCCGATCACTGGTTCGAAGCAGGGTGGATGGGCCGATCAGTTTTTCCATTTGGGCGAGTGCATTGGAAACCAGCCCGAAGCGTCAGCGAGGAAAAAAGCACCCATTCCCTCGCCGACGCTTCGGGATCGTGAGTCCTCCCTGTCCCGAACATGAATGACTGATTGGCCCTGAGCAGGGTGGATGGGTGGTTTACCGACCCGAGACGGATCGGCTATCTGGGGGGCTTGCTGGTTCGGCACTCCAGATACCGACGACGGCGGGCGAATACGTGCGAATATCCCAATGGCCGATGGCCAATTTTGGGGGTAGCTGCTCGAGCAAGAGTTGGAAATCGAACGGCTCCTCGGCTTCCACCACCAGCACACTTTCGGGCGGTAGGGCCTCGCACATTCGGCGAAGCAGATCGACCATTTCCCCCGGGCGTTCGCGGTAGAAGGCATAGGGTGGGCTGCAAAAAACCAACCACGGCTTATCGGCCATTGCGGCAGCGGCCGGTAGGTCGCGCTTCGCCCACAGGAAGGCACTAGTGACCTGAAGCGAAGCCGTTTCCGCTACGCCGAGCAAGGCGATGTTTTGTTCGACGACGCGGGCGGTCGGGACGTGCTTTTCGATGAGTGTCAGCGAAGGGGCGCCGCGGCTGAGGGCCTCGAACCCGATCGCACCGGTGCCTGCGAAGAGGTCGATCACGTGGCGGCCGGCGCAGCGGGTGCCAATCAGGTTGAAGAGGGCCTCGCGGGTGCGGTGCTTCATGGGCCGCACGACGGGGTCGCCGTGAAAGTTGAGGCGTCGGCCACGAAACCGCCCGCCGATGATCCGCACCTCGGCTTCACGCTCGGCGTCGGTGGGTGGGGCCGTGGGCCTGGCCGGCTTTGGAGATTTGCGAGACATGTGTATCCAATCGAACATGCTCGCCAGAAGCCGATGCGAGCGGGTTTGCGGCAGATTGCCGTGCTGGCCGAATGCGGAACATTTGTGTTATGGTGAGAGGTCATTCCATCACCTAACGATCCACTCTACACAGGTCTGATAATGATTGGCAAACCCGGCCGATGTTTCTTGGTGTTTTTCGGCGTTCTTGCAGCGGGGGCGATGGGCGGAAGATTGGCATCCGCGCAGTCGTCGCCCACGTCGGATTCGGCGAAGACCGATGCCGCCAGCGCCAAGGCGGCATTTGCCGCCAAGTTCGAAGAGTACAAGGAGGCGATACGGGAGATCGAATCGCTCCAGGCGCGGTTCCAAACGGCTGACGCGGCCACTCGAAAAAAGCTCAACGAAGCCGTGACCGGGCAAATCGCGCACACCCAGTCGCTTGTGAACGCGATGGTCGATGCGGCAATCGATGCCTATCGCGCGGCCCCCAACGATGATGTGCAAGTCACCAATGTGCTGATTGCGGTCGCCAGGTACGACGTGCTCGGTCGGCAAACGGGTCCTGGCCAATCCTTGTCGCAAGGCGCTCCGGACAAGTTCTACCCGACCGAGGGCGGCGACCAATACGAACGCGCGATGCCTATCGTGAAGTTGTTGATCGATGGCGGCGCCAAAGACAAGTCGATTTACGTGTTGGGTTTCTTGGGTGCGTACATGCTCAACGACTACGACTTGGCCGATACGTATTTGAAAAAGGCCCGGGAATCGGGGGCCTTGGAGGAAGTTGCCATGAGAGCGGCACGCGACGATCGCGAAGACCGAGAGGCGGGTCTGTACAAGGGCCTGGAGCACTTGTTGGAGTCGTGTATCGAGAACCTGGCCGCCTACCGAGAGTTCTGGAAGAAGGAAGCCGAATTGCGCGCGGCCGAGGCGAAGGCCGACGATCTGCCTCGCGTCAAACTGACCACTTCCAAAGGTGAGATCGTTGTTGAACTGTTCGAGAACGAATCGCCCCAGACCGTGGCCAATTTTCTGACGTTGGTGAAACAAGGCTTCTACAACGGCAGCCCGTTCCACCGCGTTCTGCCGAAGTTCATGGCCCAGGGCGGAGCGAAAACCGATCAGGGCGAAGGAGGCCCCGGCTACACGATTCCCTGTGAGTGCTACTCGACCAACTATCGCCGCCACTTTCGCGGTACGCTGAGCATGGCTCATAAGGGGCGCGATACGGGCAATTCGCAGTTCTTCATCACGTTCATTCCCACAGCCCATCTGAACGGCCGCCATACGGCCTTCGGTCGTGTGATCGAAGGGATCGAAGTCCTCGGAGACCTTCAACGCCGCTCGCCTCAACACGAACAGCAGATGCCGCCGGCCGACAAAATTCTTAAGGCCGAGGTCGTGCGAGATCGCGGGCATAAGTACGAGTTTCAGAAGTTGCCCAGCCGCTGAGCGCGATCCTCGACCGGCACACGGGGCGATGCGTGGCGGAGTAACGCAAGCCCGCACAACCGCGTTTGAAGGGCGGAAGAGGAACCGCGAATGACCGCGAATGACCGCGGCAGGACGCGATCGATTGCTTCAATTCCACTTGGGATATGTGAAGTTGGTTGTTTCTCCGAAAAGTCTTTCGGCAGGCAGCCAAATGCCCCTGAAACGCTTAAAAAGTAGCGGGAAAACGCGGGGAAAAAACTTTTCTGCATACCACCTTGCGTAATAGAGGGCGGGGCGATAAACTCATTTCTTGTTGAGAGTGATTCTCAGTACCAATAGTTTTGGTTGCCCCGGATTCCCGCCAATTAGGCCGGAAAGATACGAGGGGGCTCCCACCTAACCGATCTCCGCTCATTTGCAAAGGCAAGGTTGCGAGATCGAAAAATGTTGACGTAGCCGAAGGGCAAGCCCAAGCTCGAACGGCGAAACTCAAATGAAGAACAACAAGACGCATCACTTCCCTGCGACCAATCCTTTGCCGAAGCAGTCTCCGAGAGGCCAATCAACCGACTTCTCGGAATCGCTCGACACGACATTCGTGACCCAATCAGCCGAGCCAAGCTTGGACCGTAAACCCCATTGCTTGGCTCGGCTCCATGGAGTTACTTCCGCGATCAGTGGCGTATGGGCCGCGAGCCAAGCGGACCGAGCAGATTTCGGATTTCGGATTTCGGATTGCGGATTGGCCAACTCCCGAATGCAATCTCGATACGACTTGGTGAGGAATCCAGAATCAATGCCACCGGAATGGCAATCGCCTCCTTCCTTCGCGTTGGATGCTTCATCAACCGATCCGCTTTCCCACAAGCGGCTCTCAATCCGCAATCCGCAATCCGCAATCCGAAATCTGCTTTCCGGCCCTCGACCCTCGACCCTCGACCCTCGACCCCTACATGGTTTCACCCTGGTGGAACTTTTGGTCGTTATCGCCATTATTGGCATATTAGTGGCGCTGTTGTTGCCGGCGATCCAAGCCGCGCGTGAGGCGGCGAGGCGGATGGCTTGTCAGAACAAGGTCAAGCAGATCGCCCTTGCAACGCTGAACTATGAAAACGCCAGGAAGGCTCTTCCCCCTGCGGTGCTTTATTTTGGCACGAACGATGCGCGGAACAGTAAGTGGTCTCCGCAAGCGAGGATTTTACCCTACTTGGAAGAAGAGAACCTGGAGTCGGCGATCGATTATTCCATCGACTATGAAGCGGCCATGTTGGGGGGCGGGCCAATCGCGGCCTATCGAGTGGCGACGTTCCTATGCCCAACGGAAGAGAAAGACCTAGTCCGGACCGATTCGAACGGCGTGGCCATTCATTACCCATTGAACTACGGCTTCAACCGAGGCGTGTGGCAGACGTTTGATCCGACGCATGTGCGCCCCGAACAAGGCGCTCTCCAGCCCAATATCGGTACGCCGCTAAGGCAGTTCGAGGATGGCACGAGCAAAACGCTGCTGGTGGCCGAGGTGAAGGCCTATACGCCCTACTTCCGCGATGGGTCGCTCAATCAACCCACGCCGCCGGCCACGGTGGGCGAAGTCTGCGGCCTGGGCGGTTCGTTCAAGAGCGATTCGGGGCACACCGAATGGGTTGATGGCCGTGTTCATCAGAGCGGATTCACGACAACGTTTTCGCCGAACGCGAATGTCAGCTGCACGCAAGGGGGGCAAGTCTACGATGTCGATTGGACCTCGAAACGCGAGGGAACGACCGATACGGAGGTCACGTACTCGGCGGTGACCGCCCGGAGTTACCATTCGGGTCGCATCGTCAACGTGGCGATGGTGGATGGTTCGGTGCATTCGATCAGCGGCGACATTGATCAAGCGGCTTGGCGGGCGGAGGGAACGCGAAGCGGTGGTGAGACCGTCGGACCGCCCTCGCCGTAGAGTGGTTTGTTGTCGAAGCGAGTGGCCAGCTACGTATTGACCAAGAGTTCCTCGATTGGCGACAGGTTTAGTTGAATTCGGTGTGGTTGAGAGAATAATTCCATTACTACCTTTGTTAGGAGATTAGTTCCAATGAGTTTTCGCAACGTGAGTATTGCCGTATTGGCCTTGGCATCGTTTGTTGTGGTGAGCCGGCAGGCTGGTGCCGTACCGCCTCCGGTTGATTCGTACACCGAGCACTTCCCGGCTTCTAACGCGAACTGGGTTTACGGGCCGGGGGCTGGCTCGGGGTTCGCGTCTTGGTCGCCAACTGGTGGGCCTGATGGCAGCAGCCACATCTCCGCAACGTTGAATACGGTCGGTATCAGCAGTGGTGCTCAGTTCCTTCTCTTCCAGGGCCGAAGCGACCAGACCGCCAGCAACAACGAGTTCGTGGGTGATTGGCATGCCGGTGGCATGAATCATCTTAGCGGTTGGGTTTACCACGAAGCGCCAGTACCGCTTTCGTACTTTGCTAGGGTCACGACCCCCGGAGGGTTCCCAGGGGTTGCGCTGATTGGTGGGCCTGCCGTACAGCCCAATACTTGGACGAAGCTGGATTACCTCATCGATCCGAGCGGGTTCGGAACGACGGTGCAGCCCGAGACGAGCCCACCGAACTATCTCTCGACGTTCAATGCGGTGTTTTCGAACGTGGGTCGGGTTCAATTCGGGTTTGTTGTCCCGGCCTCGATGGCGGGTAGTACTGCCAATGTCATCTACCGATTGGATCAGGTAACGGTGGTGCCCGAGCCGACGGGCGCACTACTGACGCTCGTGGGGGTGGGGGCAGCGTGGTTGCTGCGTCGTCGGCCGACCCGATAACTCACCGAGCCGAGACGGCTCGGCTATTTGCGCATGCCACGGAGCCACGGAGAAGGATTTGTCATTGGGCATTTTAGTAATGACCCATTTCAAATGACCACGACAGATGAGCTGACTCCGTGTTCTCCGTGCTTTGTGGTGAGGAAACCGAATAAACGAGTTTGACGCGGCACAGAGAAAGGCATTGCATGAAATCGTTTGGAATGTATCGAACACGGGCCGCCGTGCTGCTGTTAAGCAGTCTTGCCGCATACTGCTTTGCAGTGCCGGCGGCCCGCGCTATAACGGCTACGTGGCAAAGCTCTGGCCTGGATTTGTTTTTCTATACGAATGCCATCTCGGCAGGTGGCCGTGTGACCAGCCCAACGTTTTTAGGTCCCGCGGTCGTGAACGAAACCACGATGCAGTTCGATCCGCTTCCGGCAAGCGAGCCTGCCCGGTTAGGAACGATGCTTATAGCATTCGATACGTCTTTGTTCATTGAAGCGGGGTTAGCCGCGAACCGTTACCAGATCAATTCAGTCACCGTACAGGCCACCTGGTCTTACGAAGGCAGTTCCAGCACACTTTACTATCAGAACACACCGATCACACAAGGGGAGGTTTTGGCCGAATATGCGAGCGGCAATGTTACTTCGCAGCGGCCGATGGAGTTGTACGGCGTTGGTTTTCGGAACGGTTATACGGGGTACGAGTTCGATGGTGCGACCTCTGGGCCGCCTCTTATGGATGAAATTACGCATCCGTACACCAGTGGCAGCTACAACGCTTATCCGCTCGTCGGCGATGGTTCGCTGCCGGGCCAGTACGTTGATGTTACGAACAGTGTAACAGGGGGATTCAGTGCGACCGCCCCGGGCAACACGACAACGCCCTTCACCCCAACACCTTGGGCCATCGGCACGACCGGCCTGACCAATGGGGCGGCGATCCCAGACAACACAACGTTTACATTTCCGATCGACTTGAATGGAACAGGGGTTCGATCATACATCCAGCAATCGCTTGCAGACGGAGGTTTGGGGTTTTTCATATCGACGCTCCACGCAACGAGCGAATTCGGCGTAGGCGGCGGGTACCCGCGTTGGTACACCAAGGAAGCCACCGGTTTCCCGTACTTTGTGCCGGCCGGCAGGTTGCCGCAACTGGTGATTGACTACACGATCTTGCCGCCAGGAGTACCCGGAGATTACAACAACAACGGAGCTGTGGATGCGGCCGACTACGTGTTGTGGCGCAAGGGCGGGCCGCTGCAGAATGAAGTGGATAACCCAGGCATTGTGAATCCCCAAGATTACGTGGAGTGGCGAGCGCGGTTTGGCAACACGAGCGGCAGCGGCAGTGCGTTCATGGGCACCGCGAGTGTGCCCGAGCCGCGGTTAGGCGCGGCGTTCGTATTGGTAGGGATTCTTCTGGCGTCTTGGCAGCGGATGATCACGAGGAAAGTGCAAGGATGAGGAATCAACGGAGAAAGTGCGAAGTCGGGGCCGTGGGCCGAGTGGACCAAGCCAATTGCGGATTTCGGATTTCGGATTGCGGATTGAGGTCGGCAAGAGACATGAACCATTTGCCAAATACTTTCGAGGTTGCATTTCGGCGTTCGGCAATCCGCAATCCGCAATCCGCAATCCGAAATCTGCTTTCCGGCCCTCGACCCTCGACCCTCGACTCTCGACCCCTGCACGGTTTCACGTTGGTGGAACTCTTGGTCGTGATTGCCATCATTGGGATATTGGTAGCGCTCTTGCTGCCTGCCATACAAACAGGGCGCGAATGCGCGCGTCGAGCTTCGTGCAAGAATAATCTAAAGCAGATTAGCCTTGCTTCTCTCAACTACCATGACTCGTTGCACCACTTACCGCCACCCAAAGTGGTAACGCCAGGCACGTTTAGCACGACAAGATTTCGCCAAAACGTGCCGAGCATGTTTGCCTTAATACTTCCTTACATGGAAGAGGCAGATCGTTACACTCAGTTTACCCTTGATAAACTTGTGACTGACGATGAGAACATAGATGCGGCGTCAAGTCGCATAGACATTTATTTGTGTCCGTCGATGACATTCCTTCGACAAGTACCTGAGCCCGCTTGTGGCGAGAAGTTGGCACCGGGAAGCTATGCCATATCGAGCCGCACTCGGTACAACCTGAGTATCGAACTCGACGGGGCTTTTTATTGGCCCGAAAGTTTCACTGGCGGCAAGTATGCCATGTCGCCGTATACACTTTCCATGAAGCAGATAACCGATGGAACATCCAAGACGTTTCTTGTAGGTGAGACCAATTACAATTTGCGTGGATTTCTGTGGGACAACTGTCCTCCGCTCAATGGCACGCCTTGTGGCGGGAGGTATATGTGGGCACAAGGGTACCCCGTGGAAAGTTGGGGGCATATATCCGACGAATACCCTAGCTTGTTCAATAATTCCGACCAATTTGATGCGTCTGGAAGAAGTCTCGTCGTCTTTCGGAGCGACCATCCAGGTGGAGTTCAATTTGCTTTTCTGGATGGCTCCGTCCGATTCGTGTCTACGGATACGGCTCCGGCCGTTCGTCGAGCATTAGTTACTCGGAGCGGTGAAGACATTGCAGAAGTTGATTTCTGAGAAGAGAAGTGTTGATGTAGCTAGGGGGGCCGAGCATCGCTCTTGCGGAAACCACGTGCTAGCCGCCTCTAAACCTAATGATTTCGGGAAAACGGTCCGGCCTCCAAGTTCTCCCGCGCTAACCCGGATCTCTCACCACGGAGCACACCGTGGTCACGGAGAACAAGCCAGGAGATCGTTTGAAGCAAGGTCAACCGCCCGTAGCTACGAGACAGGGTGTTTCCGCCGTTCATGGTGGTAGGGGTACTTGCTACTGGTTTTCTCCGTGGCTCCATGCCTCGTATGTAGATAGCCGAGCCGTGTCGGCTCGGCGAACTGGCATGGGCTCCTACACCCGGTCCGCCGGCCCAGAGGGCCGGGCTATATAGAATCAACACAGTCGCCCCGTGGTTTTGATTGTGAGAAATGCGGACTAATTCAAACCACATAGAACACAAAGAACTCGAAGAAAATGCTGCATGAATCGTGGCAGAAATGCTGGTCTGCCAACACGCGTTGGAACGAACATGTTGGCTCATGGAAAAGGCACACCATTGGCCCCGGCCATTCGAGGCCTGAATACCCAATTCCCTGGCTTGCCTGGTGTTCTTCGTGCTCTTCGTGGTTCATCAACATACTGCGGTAGCACCAGCTTTTCATCCGAGCGTTTTCGGTATCGAGGGCTTCGCGTAGCCGTTGGCCGCCGGCTACCGCCCATTCATTTCCACACATTTCGGATAGCATCCGTGCATCCGAACGAATTCGCCAGAGACAATCAATCCACGTAAAGGGAACGCCGAATGGATCGTCTTCGCAACCGTTTCGCGGTATGAAGCGGAACGTGGGGGCGACGAAACCGCTCAAGCCAATGATCCGCCAAGTTGCGTTTGTCTCCGTCGCGAGGCTTGTGCCGATTGTAGGGCCGCGAGTGGTGGTTGTTCCGCGCCCCCCTTTCTCTGGGATGACCTACACTTTAGGCAAGGTGACCTGCCTGGTCACGCTGCCGCGCAGGCGGTCCGCCAATCGAATGCAAGCCGGCAGAGCGCGCACAAGCGAGATCGATCTCGCACGCTTCAAACGGCTAGAAAAAGGGTACACGTATGCCCCACCCACTACGAAAAAAAATTTTTATCGATCGTCACGTACAAGGCTCTCTTGTCCGCAGGATGATCCTGCACTGGATGACATTTCTGTCGGTGGCGTTTTTCGTTTCCTTCGTATTGCAGGTGCTTTCGAACCCGTTTCGACCAATGGGTGAGCATCTGCAAAACCTGTGGTGGACGCACGGCCCTTTCCTGCTTGTGGTTGCGTTCTTGTTGCCAGCGTACGTGGTCGACACGATCAAACTGAGTCATCGGTTTGCCGGTCCGATCTTCAGCTTGCGAAGAGCCCTGACCGAAGTTGCTTCAGGCGCGAAAGCGCGTCGCCTGAAGTTTCGCGCCAACGATTACTGGAAAGACCTGGCCGACCAATACAACGCGGTGCTCGAACGGTTTGGGGCATTCGATGAATCCCAATCCGAGAAGGGTCTCGCCGAGCAGGAAAAAACACCGATCGAGGCGGCAACTTAGCACTACAGTCCTTACTCAAATCACAAAATCAGAATCATTACGAAACCCCCAAGAGCTCTCGGAACATAGAGAACACCAAGGAAGCCAGGAATACCGGGAATCGGGCATTAATCGGCAGAGCCAAACGTGCGTAGCCTCGACTTGCCATGTTGTATGCTGCAGCGCATTGGCACTGCGGGATGTCTTTCAGGATTTCTGGTCTCTTCTCTTCGTGTTCCTCGTGGTTCACCCATCAAGCACGGTCGCACGAGATTGCTCGACTTTATGAATTGAAACACGGATCGATTCCGATGAAGAAGTACCCACCATCGATGGCACACCCCACACACAAGCCACGACGCGCGGCAACTCGCCCCGCGCGCGTTCGGGGTGTGGCGGCCACCGAGTTGGCCGTCTGCTTGCCCGTCATTATGTTGCTGGTCCTCGGCACGATCGAGGCCTGTTCCGCCCTCTTCTTGAAGCAGGCGCTTACGACGTCCGCCTACGAAGGCGTGCGGACTGCCATCGCTCGCGGAAGCGTGGCCAGCGACGTCGAGGCGGCAAGCAACCAAATCCTCACCGATCGCAAAATCAAGAACGCCACAATCACCATCACCCCAGTCAACTTCACCAGTTTGAATCCGGGAGATTACGTCGATATCACGGTCAGCGCGCCCTGCAACACGAACACTCTCGTGCCGGCCACGTTCTTCCGAGGAAAAACACTCACGGCAAAAGCATCCATGATGATCGAGAACTAAGCAACCCAATCATCATTCACCCAATCGACCACAACCCTGGAACTATACCAAGTCGTCGTAATACTCGTTCCAAAGTTTCCAAGCAGAACTCAGCGGGAAACTCCTCGCACCTCGGATTCCTCCAATGAAGCGAACTCCTATAAAGCGAACTCCCATGAACTTCAAACACCCAATGTCTTGCAAGCAGCCAGCTCGCCGGGGCGCGATGATGGTACTGATCGCCATCTGCTTGCCAATATGCGTGATCATGGCGGCCTTTGCGGTGAACGTGGCCTACATGCAATTGGTTCGAACCGAACTCCGCACTTCGACCGACGCGGCCGCCCGAGCCGCCGCAAAGGAACTCAGCCTTTCCCAAAGTACTTCGGTCGCCCGCAGCCGCGCTAAAGAAGTTGCCGGCCGCAACCCCGTGGGTGGCGACCCGCTCCTGCTGGCCGATAGCGACATCATTTTCGGAAAAAGTTCTCAACCGAACGTAACGGTGCGGTACCGGTTCACACCCGGTGAATCGATGCCCAACGCGGTGCGGATCATGGGAAAACGAACAGCCGGCTCCGCCAGCGGGCCCGTGGAACTCTTGTTTGCGAACGTGCTTGGGGTCCGCGAGTTTCAACCCACCGAATCCGCGATTTCCACCCAACTCGATCGCGATATCTGCGTGGTCGTCGATCGCTCCGGCTCGATGATGTGGAGGTTCGACCGCGATTCGCTCCCACCAGGCTCGCCCAATTGCGGTCCCCCAGACCCCATCCGCAGTCGCTGGGGCGCGCTGCATACCGCCGTCAAAGCGTTCTTGGTAGAACTCGAAAACACCGCTCAGGATGAGCATGTCGGGTTGGTTAGCTATTCCAGTAACACCACCGAATGCAGTAACACCTATCGCATCGCCGACATCAATTCCAACCTCGTATCCGATTACACCGTGATCCGCAGCGCCATGGCCGCCCTAAGCGGCAAGCCGGTCAAGGGAAACACCTCCATCTCGGCCGGCATCGATAAAGGAATCACCGTGCTGACCGGCCCTCTGATCCGGCCTTATGCCGAAAAGACCATGGTCGTCATGACCGATGGCATCCACAACCTAGGCAAAGAGCCAATCATCTCGGCCCGAAATGCCCACGCAAAAGGGATCGTCATCCACACAATTACTTTCGGCAATAACGCCGATATCACTCGCATGAAAAAAGTCGCCGAGGAAACTGGCGGACGACATTACCACGCGCCAACCGAGGAAGAACTGGTGGAAATCTTCAAGGAAATCGCGTCGACCTTGCCCGTCTTGCTGACCGATTGAAAACGGTCGGACCAAACTCGGCACACCCCCGCAAGTACACAACTCAGGTTCATCCGTGACCAAAAAACTTCAACCCATGAGCGGCAACCATCGCCACAGCGATCGGCGACGACCCGATCGCCGCGGGGCAACGTTGGTTGAGTTTGCCCTCACGATTCCCATTTTCATCTTGTTTCTGTTCGCAGCGCTCGAATTTGGATGGCTCAACGTCATCCGTCACACGGCCGACAACGCCGCCTACGAGGCCGCCCGCGCCGCCATCGTCCCCGGTGCCACCGCCGCCGAGGCAACCGCCAAAGCCAACGACCTTCTCAACGTCGTCGGAACCCGCGGGGCCACCGTCACCATTACCCCCCCCACCTTATCAACCTCGACCGACGAAGTGACCGTGGCCATTGATGTGCCCATGAGGTTGAATGGCATCATCCTGTCGCGATTCACTTCGAGAAACGTCCTGCATAGCCAAGCCACACTGCGAACCGAGCGGCCCGAATAACAACCGCCTTCTCGCACGTCGAACGCGCTCGAAGGGCAGCAGGTCCTTTCGACCGGACTCATCTCGCTCCGATCTTGTGAAAAAATGTCCGTTCAAGTTAGCGGCGGCCGCCAGGCCGCCTGTCTTAACCGGTTATCTCTGCCACTTGTACCGAAACCAGTTGCCCACCTTCCAAAAAATCACAACCGCTCCGCGAGATGCTCATTGTAATCATCTCGCTCCGCGAGATGATCTTCCACCCGCCGAGCGAGTGGAGTACTGTAATCAGTACAACTTATGTAGATACCAATACCCAACGGGAGAGGGTTCCAAGACAATTTCAAAACACGCTCGTGAGACAATCCCTACTACGGCACGGCCAACGGCTCGCCAACTCGTGGCCATCCGACCTTGCTCCAGCTCAAAGCGCGAACCAACAGAATCCGCTGGGCATCGAGGTTCTGCATGTCATACGCATGATGCACCATCCACTGCCCTGCATCCGTCGTAATGACCCCGTTGTGACCCGGACCTCGCCACCGCTCGCTGCTCTCAAGCACCACGGTGCCGCCACCGTCCAGCATCGGTCGGCCTTCGGCATCCACATACGGCCCCGTCGCTTCGCGGCTCCGTCCTACCACCACCTTGTACGCACTCGCCGCCCCATCGCAACAATTGTCCCACGAGGCAAATAGAAAGTAGTAACCTTCATGGAAAATGACGAACGAGGCCTCGATCGCGTGCGACGCAATGTGGGGCCGGGCCGCCACCGATTGAATTTCGGATCCCGCCTTCCGCTTACCCGTCGCCGCATCGACCTCAGCCACCTTCAGCCCCGACCAATACGAACCCCAAAATAATAGCCATCTTCCCCCTTCATCCACCAGCAAAGCAGGATCGATCGCATTGAAGTCGGTCTCCCCGGCTCTTGATTCAACGACCTTTCCACGGTCCTGCCATTCGTAATCCGCACTCGCGGGATCCATCGACCGATTGACCGCCAAACCGATCACCGATCGCTGGCTGCCAAACGTCGAAACGCTGTAGTACAGATAGTACAGCCCGTTGTGGTAGCTAAGGTCCGGCGCCCAAATGCCGTCTGCGCCAGGAACCTCTCGACGCGCCCAGTCCGGCACGTTTTTCTCGAACACGCGCCCCGTGGGGTGCCAGTGCTTGAGATCCGTACTGCGAAGAAGCTTCACCCCAGGCCCCGTGGCAGCAACATAGTAAACCGTGCCGCCCGCCGCTTGGGCGATCCCAACGCCTGTCGGATCCGCTCCACCGTTCAGCAACCCGTCACGCCGTTTCCCATGAGACGTCTGAGCGTAAGTCGCATCGATCATGGGCACGCTCACCAGCATCCACACGATCGGCATGAGCCTTGTTGAAAAAATCGTAACTCGCCGCGAATGGTTAAGCATCGTTCTCGCCCTCGAAAGGAATGGTAGAAACCAATACGAGGCTTTGTCCCAAAACTCCCCTCCCTTTTAGGGAGGGGTTAGGGGAGGGTTCGCGCATCCCAGGATTCTTGGCCATGCTCGACCCGCTACCCGAATCGGAACCGGATTTGAGACAAAGCCTATAGCACCCGTGCTTTGACAACTATGAGTGCCTATCCGAAACCCTCTCCCGTTGGAAGAGGGCAGGTTGCTCGGAACTCGCCGTGGCGAGGTGAGCATGCCTTGTTTGCCGGAGTTGTTAATCCTCCTACCAACCCTCTGCCACGGGACATTGGTATCTACACAAGTTGAATGACTTGATGAATTTGCGATTGGAGGGCAGTGGGTCCATTCGATTGTACTCATCTCGCTCCGCGAGATGGATTCCCGCTCGCGGAGCGAGCGGTGTACTATAATCAGTTCAATTAGTGTAGAGACCAATGCCACGGGAAGGGCGAGGATTTCAAAACACGTTCTGAGGCAGCCCTCGACTCTGAACTTGTGATGAAATGTCATTTCCAGTTAGCGGCGGCCCCCAGGCCGCCTGTCTTCACCGGTAATCCTTCCCACTTGTACCGCCCCCCCACCACTACGTACCAACAAAATCACAACCTCCACAACGTGGCCAGCAACTGCTGGACTCCTTCTCGAAGAATTTCCGAAAGCACATCCCGGCTGGCGGATGGAATCGTACACGTCGTTGTGGTAACTTCCTGCATGGTGGCTACTCCGGGGAAATAGGGTCGTTCATCAACCATATTCAAACCCAAGTACGCCGCCTTTTTCAACCTCTCATCCACAACTTCTGGTTATAGCTCGGAAACGTGTTTTTGGATGCAATAATCGGCGATTATTGCGCCGGGGGCTGCGTGATTCTTCCTGGAAATGAAGTGTTTTCCCGGGTGGGGGTGTGCAATAATCGACGATTTTGCTCATGGCTGTGAACATTTAACCGCGGGGGTGGGTGGTTGTGGTTGGGTGGGCGCTTCGCCAGGCCCCCGGTCATTGACCGGGGGCTAAATGGGGCGATGGTTCATCGGGGTCGGAGGCCCCTCCTGCAAATCTAGCGGGGGCATCTTAGCAGGTTACGGTACAGGATTCCACTAAAATTCTTGGCCACTTGGTGGGTCGAGGGTCGAGAGCCAGAAGGGATGTTTGTGCGGGTTGGGTGCTTAGCCGGGGTTGGGTGTTTAGCCGCGACGCGGAGCGGAGCGCGGGGGTGGGCGAGAGGGTTGTGGCACGGACTTTGGTCCGTGAGGAGGATTGCGTGGGGCAGGCTGCACGGACTGAAGTCCGTGCCACGAGTTGGGGGCACGGAGGAAGAGGAGATTTACCAATGGTCATTGGTCATTTGAAATTGGGGTGTTTCTGAAATGGCCCATGACAAATGGCAGATTTGCAATGAACAATCTGAATCCTCCGTGCCTGTGTGGTGAAATCCTGCCATTCATTCACCACGGGGGTCGGTGTCGGCTGCGTGGATTTATTTATAGGGATGGCTATTGTTGGCCTTCCATTCGGTTCCTGGCACCTTTGTTTGCACTGCCCCCTCCCCCGGCCCCTCCCTAAGAGGGAGGGGAGTTTTGGGGGAGTTTGTGGCCGAGTTTGTCGCGTTTGGTGGCGAGGTAGTTGGAGTTGTGTTCGTGGATGGGGCCGAGGATGGGGACTTGGTCGACGACTTCCAGGTCGAACCCGCCGTAGATGAAGGCGTCGGTTTTTTTGGGGTTATTGGTGAGGAGTCGAACGCGGCGGAGGCCGAGGTCTTTGAGGATTTGCATGCCGACGCCATAGTCGCGGGTATCGGCTTTGTAGCCGAGGGCGAGGTTGGCTTCGACGGTGTCGAGTCCTTGGTCTTGTAGGGCGTAGGCTTTGATTTTTTCGACGATGCCGATGCCGCGTCCTTCTTGGGGAAGGTAGACGAGCACGCCGGCGCCTTCGCTGCGGATTCGATCGAGGGCGAGGTGAAGTTGGTCGCCGCAGTCGCAGCGGAGCGATTCGAGCAGGTCGCCGGTGAAGCAGGAGGAGTGGAGCCGGACGAGGGGAGCGGGCAGTTGGGTGGGGTCGCCGAGGACGATGACGAGCGGTTGTTGCGATTCGTGTTTGACGTTATAGGCGATGATGCGGCCCGTGCCGTAGCGGGTGGGAAGGTTTGCTTCGGCTTCGCGAAAGACGAGTTTTTCTCGGACGCGGCGAAAGGCGATGAGTTGCTCGATGGAGATGAGAGGCAGGTTGTATTCGCGGGCGAGAGCGTGGAGTTGTTCGCGGTTGGCCCGATCGCCCGATTCGTTGAGCACTTCACACAGGACACCGGCGGGGAGCATCCCGGCGAGCCGAGCGAGATCGACGGCGGCCTCGGTGTGGCCGGCGCGGCGGAGGACCCCCCCTTCCTTCGCGACGAGGGGGAATAGATGACCGGGGCGAGTGAAATCGGCGGGCTTGCTGGTGGGATCGCAAATGGCTTGGATCGTCTTCGAGCGTTCGCCG
The DNA here is from genome assembly GCA_020849945.1 of Pirellulales bacterium. Lineage (GTDB taxonomy): Bacteria > Planctomycetota > Planctomycetia > Pirellulales > Lacipirellulaceae > JABDGM01. The sequence goes on from JADZFK010000027.1 coordinate 16,463, forward strand.
GCCGTGATGCCGGTGCGAGTCGAGCAGTGATCGACGGGCACGGTATAATTGGTGCCGAGCGGGGCCGTGTTCGACTCGACCATGGGATGCAGATCGAGCCGCTGGCTGATTTCGGGCAAGATGGGCATGCACAACTGTCCGCGGCCGAAGCGGATCATGAAGTTGACGACTTCGGGAGTAGTCAATTCGGCGGCCGCGATGAAGTCGCCCTCGTTTTCGCGGTCCTCGGCATCGACGACGATTACGACTCGCCCGAGGCGGAGTGCTTCAACGGCTTCTTCAATTGTGGAAAATGGGATGCTCACGCGAGTGGGTGCCGATCGTTCGGACGGGGGGGGCTCGAGCAAGAGGTCGGTGGCCGAGGGGCCGATTCTTGCCGTTGTTCCAGTGGATGGAGGCCGGAGATTTGGACGGGCTTCTAGGCACAAGGCGAAGCCAGTATTTATGATACGCATTATAGACGGTCGGTCGGGATCGACCAATGCAGGCCGAGGTTTGGCGGCGGGGCGAGCCGTTGTTGAAGCTGGGGTGATTTGTGGGAGGGGTCTCTGACCCCGACGAATCGTCGCAAATGAAGTGTTATTCGTATTGGAAATCGCATGGGCAATGAGGCAAGTGAAGCGACGTCGGTACTTTCGCCATTGGGGCGAGAGGAATACATCGAGCAATCGCATTTCTTCCGTTCACTGGGGGAGCGGTTGGAGGCGAACGTGCCAGCGCAGGAAGTGTTGGCCACGGTCCGCGAGGAGGTGCTGGCCACCACGAAGTTGCCGCTGGCGATCGATTTTCTGCTGGGCGAGCTGAAGCATGCGGGAGTGCTTGGGCCCGCGATGGCCCAGTTACCCCACTATTTTACGCCGTTTCAGGCTTACCTTGTGCAGGAATCGGAGAATGAGCGGCTGCGGTTCGATTTGCGGGTCGGGCTGGAGATTCTTGGCCGGGAGGCCGAGTATCGAGCCAACGAACCGACCCAACAGGGGCTATTTCTGTACCAATTCGAAGTGCTTTGCCGGAATCGGCTGGGGTACGACCGGGGGCTGGAGGCGGTGTCGGCGGACCCGGCGTTTGCGGGTGCTTGGAGCGAGTGGATACGGAAGCTGCGTCGGCAGATCGGAATGGTTGATTTTGCGGACGTGATGTATGTGCACAGTGCGTATTACCGTCAGCGGTCGGGGTCGGGCCTCACCCCGCCCCAGGATGGCGAAGCCCCCACGCTGTTTGGTGAACGGGAGGGGCGGATCGCGCTCGCCAACCGGAAGAAGGACCCGGTTTACCTGTTCTCGTCGCTGCATCGGCAGTTGGGTTACCCCGAGGTTCCGCGGGTGAAGCCCGCCGACAAGGAGGAAGCGTTGTTGCCGCAGTTGGCTCGGAGGCTCGAACAGTTGGAAATGCGGCTGAAAATCATGGAAGAGGAGCAGCGGGGCGGCCTGGACCTCACGAAGTTCTACGAACGACCGGTGGGGGAATGAGTGCGGGGGCAGGATCGAGGAACCTGCCGGCCTTGGCCGAGATTGGAATGGCCGATCGGTTCTTCATTTTGGATTAGGCCGGATTTCTCACCACGGAGCACACCGAGGTCACGGAGAACAAGCCAAGAGAGCGTTTGAAGCAAGGTCAACCGCCCGTAGGTACGTGGTGAGCAATCCGGGATAGCGACGTTTCATCGGGGTCGGAGCCCCCTCCCACATCGATGTGAGGAGGTCATTCCCAAAAAACCTTGGCGGGGTGGCGAATCTCGAAAAATCCGAGGTTTCTGCGGTTCAACGAATTGGCGCGGCATGGTAGAGTTGGGGAATGACGCCGACCGGAGGGCGTCTGTTGAAGTGCATCCCGCCAAATGTGTTCTTGCGCATGAAGTGCACCTAGCCGCTGCGTTCGCGGCATGAAGAAGTAGTGGTTAAGCTGCGGGCCATTTTTTTTGAATACACGAGCAAGTGTCCAACGACGTGGACTTCCAGCTAAGTCTTGAGAGCGAGGGCGTAGGCGAGGCCTACCCCGACCAGCCTCTGGCGACCACGGCCGACAGCCAAGTCGGAAACGTGATGCAATTGCTGCGTACCAATCGGTCGGGCGCGATTCTTGTATGCGAAGACTCGAAGGTCGTGGGCATCTTTACCGAGCGCGACGCGTTGAAGCTGATGGCGTCGCCGATCGACTATACGAAACCGGTGCGTGAGTTTATGTCGCCCGAGCCGGTGATGCTTGCGGCCCGCGCGACGGTGGGCGAAGCGATACGGAAGATGTCGGAGGGCGGGTATCGCCATTTGCCGATCGTCGATGACGCGGGCGAACCCAAGGGCGTGCTAGCGGTTCACGGGATCGTGCGTTACTTGGTAGACCATTTTCCGGAAACCGTGTACAACCTGCCCCCCAACCCGAAGGCGAATCCGCGGACACGCGAAGGCGCATGACCGGGGCGATCGAACGGCGAGATTACAAGACCATGAAACCACGAAGAACACGAAGAACCCAGCGTGGGCTGCGCCCGCAACCCAATTGATTGAACAGGAGGAAACAGAAAGAACGGAGTGGAAGGCACCATCGGGGCTGCATCGCACCTCGTAACGGGTCCGTCATCTCTGTGAACTCGGTTATCTCCTGTTCAAGGCATTGTATGTGAAGGCAGTTCTGGCATGATGTGCGGACAACTGAAGAGAATCTGCGTATGACGCAAACACTTTCACCGTTAATAGCACAAAGAACACGAAGGAAGAGAAAGGAAGTTAGGCGGGTCGGGAATGGCGGCCATTTTTTGGTGCGAGAGAGACAGAGAAGCCTTGGTTGATCGACTCAGTTCGGGCTTCTGAGATAACTCGCCTGTCGATTTTCGTTTGTTGGGTTTTCGCTTGATATTCTTCGTGTTGTTTGTGGCAAGTCCTACCTATTTTTATTCACCCTTATTCGTATTCACTTCTTGTTAATTTTCAACGATGTCCACAACCGCAGCATTGGATAAGTCTCCCGCTTTGCAGAAACAGGTTCTCACGCTCGATGAAGCCACAGTGCGTTTTTGTGGTGACTCGGGCGACGGCATGCAGCTTGCGGGCACGCAATTTACGAATACGTCGGCCCTGATGGGGAACGACATTGCGACGTTCCCCGACTTTCCGGCCGAGATTCGCGCGCCGCAAGGCACGCTTGCCGGCGTGAGCGGGTTCCAGGTTCACTTTTCGAGCAAGGATATTTATACGCCGGGGGATACGGTGGATGCGTTGGTGGCGATGAACCCGGCCGCCCTGGCCACCAACTTGGGCGAGCTGCGTGCCGGCGGCATTCTCATTGCGAATAGCGATGCGTTTGAGGCGAAGGGCCTGGAGCAGGCCGGCTACAAGGCGAACCCGCTGGAAGACGGATCGCTGCAAGCGTACCGCTTGCATACTGTGGCGATGACGAAACTCACGCGGGCTGCCGTCAATCATTTGGAGTTGAGCCAGAAAGAAAAGGACCGTTGCCGCAATTTCTTTGCGATGGGGCTGGTGTTCTGGCTTTACGATCGGCCGCTCGAGCCGACGCTTCGGTACATCGAGGAGAAGTTTGGCAAGAAGCCGGAGATCGCCCAGGCGAATACGCTGGCATTGAAAGCCGGGTATCACTACGGCGAGACGGTCGAGGCGATCAACACGCAGTTTCATGTGCCGAAGGCGAAGCTGGAACCGGGGACGTACACGAGCATTGTGGGCAACACGGCCGTTGCGTACGGCTTGATGGCGGCGGCACGGCTGAGCGACAAGCAGTTGTTTCTGGGTGCGTACCCGATTACGCCGGCGAGCAGTATTTTGGAAGAACTGGCGCGGCACAAGAACTTCAATGTGTTAACGTTCCAGGCGGAAGATGAAATTGCCGCGATGGCGGCCACGGTTGGTGCGGCGTTTGCGGGGGCGATGGCCACCACGGTTAGCAGCGGTCCTGGCATTGCGCTCAAGAGCGAGGCGATGGGCCTGGCCGTTATGACCGAGCTGCCGATGGTGATTGTCAACGTGCAGCGTGGCGGGCCTTCGACCGGCCTTCCCACCAAGACCGAGCAGGCCGATTTGTATCAAGCCATCTTTGGTCGCAACGGCGAATGCCCGATGCCGGTTCTCGCCGCCTCGAGCCCGGCCGATTGTTTCGATGCGGCTCAGGAAGCCTGGCGGATTGCCGTTCAGTACATGGTGCCCGTCGTGCTGCTGACCGATGGGTACATTGCGAACGGTTCGGAACCCTGGCGGATACCAAAGTACGCGGACCTGGAGAAGATACCGGTTACCCATCCCGCCCCGGGAGCCAGCGGCGAGAAGTTCCTTCCTTATACCCGCAACGAACGGCTTGCGCGGCCGTGGGCAGTTCCGGGGATGACTGGCCTGGAGCACCGGATCGGCGGGCTCGAAAAACAAGACGTTACCGGGAACGTTTGCTACGAACCGGGTAACCACGAACACATGATTCGTGTGCGGGCCGCTAAGGTCGAGAAGATCGTGAACGACATCCCGCCCCAGAAGCTCGACGGCCCGCCGAGCGGCGATGTTCTCGTGCTGAGCTGGGGCGGCACCTTCGGCGCCTGTGCCACGGCCGTTCATAACGTGCAGGCACAAGGCAAAGCGGTGACCCATTGCCACTTACGCTGGCTGAACCCCCTACCCAAGGACCTGGGCGACATCCTGAAACGGTTCAAGAAGATACTGATTCCCGAATTGAACCTCGGGCAATTGCGAACCGTGATCCGCGCGAAGTATTTGATCGACGCGATCGGCTTGAACAAGATTCAAGGCAAGCCGTTCAGTGTCGGAGAAGTTGTTGGCAAGATCGAAGCCGTGCTGGCCGGCGATACAACCAGCACACACGACGACCTTGCCAACTGGGACTACAAACCGCCCACCAAGGTTGCCAAGCAATCGGCCAACCAAGGGGGCTGAGATCGGACCGAGCCTGGCTCCCCTCGCCCCCGAGGTAGGAACGCCACTTCTTTCCATTTCAGGCCCTTGCTGTTATGAACCAATCGTTTTCCCGATGACTTGGTGAGCATTGCGGCGAAGTGGCTGTGCAATTCATTAAACGAAATCATTTACCAACCCCCTTAGGCCATTCCTTCCATGAGCGTTGATGTAACACTCCCTGTGTTGAAACCGACCGACTTTGCGAGCGACCAGGACGTGCGCTGGTGCCCTGGGTGCGGCGATTATGCCATTCTTGCGCAGATGAAGAAGATCATGCCGACCCTCAACATCCCGCGCGAGAAGATTGTCTTTGTGTCGGGGATCGGCTGTTCGAGCCGCTTCCCCTATTACATGAATACCTACGGCATGCACTCGATTCATGGTCGGGCGCCTGCCGTGGCGACGGGCATCAAGAGCGTGCGTCCGGACCTCAACGTGTGGGTCATTACGGGCGATGGCGATGCGCTTTCGATTGGCGGCAATCACCTGATGCATACGATTCGCCGCAACCTCGATATCAACATCGTATTGTTTAACAATCGGATCTATGGCCTTACCAAGGGCCAGTACTCGCCAACCTCGCCGCTTGGCAAGAAGACCAAGAGTTCGCCGATGGGGGCCATCGACAACCCGCTCCATCCGCTTTCGCTGGCCATCGGTTGTGAAGCGACGTTTGTGGCCCGCAGCATCGATACCGAGATCAAACATTTGGGTGAAGTGCTGATGCGGGCGGCCAAGCACGCGGGGACCTCGTTTGTCGAGGTTTATCAGAATTGCAATGTATTTAACGACGGTGCCTGGGCCTACGCCAAAGACCGTGATACCAAAGCGGAAACAACCCTCGAACTGATTCACAACAAACCGCTCATCTTCGGCAAGAACCGCGATAAAGGCATTCGGCTAAATGGCATGAACCCTGAAGTCGTCGATCTTGGCAAGGGCATCTCGGAAGACGACCTTCTCTTCCACGATGAGAAAGCGACCGAGCCGAGCCTGGCTTACCTGCTTAGCCGCATGCGGCACGTGGATGGCTTCCCCGAACCGATCGGTGTGTTTCGCGCCGTCGATCGACCGCGGTACGATGTTGCCATCAACGAGCAGGTCGAAGTCGCCACCAAGGAACGCGGCGTCGGAGACTTGGACAAGCTCTTCAACTCGGGAGATGTTTGGCAAGTTGCGTAGATGGTTAGCTATTAGCTGTTAGCTGTTAGTTTTGGAAAGTTCGTGTGTTTTCGCGCTCCGCTTTGCGTCGCGGCTAAACATTTCACTTGTACACAACATTCGTTCTAGCCCTCGACCCTTGACCCTCGACCGCCCCATGAGCGCCATTTTGTGCCCCTTTTGTGAAGCCGATATAATCGAGGGCGTCGATACGTGCCCGGAGTGTGGCGGAACGCTCATGGATCTGAGTCGCCGCATACCAGCCTCTCGTGTCGAAGGGGACTTACTGCGCGATCGGATCGAGCGCCTGTGGCCCAAGAGTCCGTCCACGGTCTCCCCGACCGCAACCGTGGGCGAAGTTCTCCAGAAGATGGTTGCAGAGAAGATTGGCTGCGTCATGATCGTGGATCAAGGTAAGCTCGTCGGTATCTTCAGTGAGCGGGATGCACTGGTAAAGATCAACACGGATGCCGCGAAGCACCTTGCTCGTCCCATCGCGCAATTAATGACGCCCGACCCGGTGACGTTGGAAACCAGCGACAAGATCGCGTTCGCGCTTCATAAGATGAACATCGGCGGTTACCGACACATCCCGATCCTATTTCAAGGCAAGCTGGTTGGCGTGATTTCCATCCGCGATATCCTGCGTTACCTGGCCGACCGGATCGCCGCGGGCGGACGAAAGTGATCGTTACGCCGCGAATTCCACCTTGAGCCGCTTGCCGAGGGCCTGCGCCGCGCGTTCGAGCGTCTGTAGCGTGACGGATGGATTGTTGGGGTCAAGCAAACGGTCGAGTGCGGACCGGCTCGTTTTCATTTGGCGTGCTAGTTCCGCTTGGGGAATCTATTGCTTCTTCATCAATGTTGCGAGTTGATGTGAAACCACTCGCTTGATAGCTACGATTTCTGCATCGGCTTGCAAGCTCTCTTCGTAAATAAAGTCCGAAGTCACTGCCAATATGTCGATTTCACACGTTCACCTTCCACAACTCGAAGCGACAGGAACCGATGCCCCAGCACGATGAAATGCCTTTGATACGAAAGGCGGTGGCGTTAGCCCGCGAGCTTTGTTGCCGCGCACGGGCGTTGCAGACGCCGCAGGAGCGGCGGCAGCAGGCCGAGTTCGATCGCATGATCCAGTCGCCGCACGACAAGGCGACGCTGATGCAGCTAACTGACCAGGCCTTTCGGTCGCGGCGGGCTCAGCGGGCGGCCGACCAACTCATCCACATTCTCGATGTCCAGGGTGTACCGCGGTTCTTCGGGGCCATCGATCGCACGTTGTTGATGGGTTTCCAATCGTTCGGTTCTTATTTGCCGGGCGTGGCGATGCCGTTCGTCAAGGATCGCATGCAGCAGGAGACGGCCAACGTCATTCTGCCGGCCGAACGCGAATTGCTGGCCGAGCACCTGCGGGCGAGGTGGCGGGAAGGCGTGCGGATGAACGTTAATTTTCTCGGCGAAGCCCTACTCGGCGAAGAGGACGCTCGCCGTCGGCTGCAACGATACCTGACCGCGTTGCAGCAACCCGAGATCGAAGTCGTCTCGGTGAAGATTTCAACGATCTACTCTCAAATCTCGGCGCTTGCCCGCGCACACACGGTCGAAGTGTTGTGCGATCGGCTCGAGCTGTTGTTTCGCGCGGCCGCCAAGGCTCGGTTCACTCGGCACGATGGCACGGTCGTTCCCAAGTTCGTGTATCTCGACATGGAGGAGTATCGAGACAAAGACCTCACGGCCGAAGTGTTCATGCGAACGCTCGATCGCCTGGGCTTGGAGCAAGCCCAAGCCGGGATCGCCCTGCAGGCTTACCTACCCGATTCCTTCATCACGCAACAGCGGATCAACGAATGGGCACGTCGCCGCCTTGCAGCCGGGGGAGGGCCTGTCACGATCCGGCTCGTGAAGGGCGCGAACATGGAGGCCGAGCGAGTGGAGGCAAGCTTGCGAGGCTGGCCCCAGGCCCCCTACAAAACGAAGCTCGAAACCGATGCTAATTATCTTCGCATGCTGCATGAAGGGATGAAGCCCGAGAATCTTTCGGCCGTGCGACTCGGCATCGCTTCGCACAACTTGTTCACCCTGGCGTACAGCGCGGTGCTTGCCCTCGAAGCGAACGCACACGATCAGATGCAATTCGAAATGCTCGAAGGCATGGCAAATCATCAACGCCGGGCCTTGTTTGAACGGACGGGCGCGATGCTTCTTTATGCGCCCGCGTGCCGGCAGGAAGAATTCACCAATGCGATTGGCTACCTGATCCGGCGACTCGACGAGAACACCGGCCCCGACAATTTCCTCCGCCACGCTTTCAATATCGAAGTCGATAGCCCCGAGTGGAACACGCTGGAACAACAGTTTCTCGAAGCCTTTCATGCAAGTGAAACGGTGAATGCCTTGCCACGACGAACGCAGGATAGGGGGCGAGGGCCAGCAGGCGAGGTGCGAGGAGCGAGGAGCGAGGAGCGAGAAACAATCGGCGAGGGACGAGTGCCAATCGGTTCCGAGGCCTGTACGTCATCTTCTGGCACTCGACCCTCGACCCTCGACCCTCGACCCTTCCACAACGAACCCGATACCGATTGGTCGTTGCCAGCCAACGGCGAGTGGGCTGCTTCGATCGTGGCGGGGTGGAAAGATCGGTGCGGGGCCAACGCGGCCGAGGTGCCCTTGGTAATCGCCGGGCAAGAATTGCGAGGCGAAGGTTCGGGACGCGAATCGCACGATCCTTCGCGGCCTGGTGTTGTTGTGGCTCGTTATCGGCAGGCCACAGAGAAGGATATCGAGCAGGCAATCGCGGCAGCTCGGGCAACCGATTCGCACTCTTGGAGCTCGCGGCCGATCGACCAGCGCGTGGCCATTCTTCACCAGGTTGCCGAAGAGCTTGCCGCGCAACGGGGCGAATTGATGGGGGCCATGTTGGCCGAGGGCGGAAAGACACTCGCCGAGAGCGATCCGGAAGTGAGCGAGGCGATCGACTTCTGCCGATTTTACGCTGATTCCGCGTATTCCTTCCACCACATCCCCGCCGACCCCCACAAGACCGGCGATGTTCACAAGACCGGCGATGTTCACAAGACCGGCGATGTTCACAAAGCCGGCGATGGCATCGCCGATTCCGTACCCCGCCCGCGTGGCGTCGTGGTTGTTGTATCGCCTTGGAATTTTCCGCTGGCGATACCATGCGGCGGCGTGGCGGCGGCTCTGGCGGCGGGCAATCACGTGCTGCTCAAACCGGCGTCCGATACGGTGTTCATCGCGTACTTGTTGTGCCAATGTTTTTGGCGGGCCGGGGTGCCGAAATCGGCCCTGCAATTCGTCCCTTGCAGCGGCAGTACCGTGGGCGCCAAGCTGGTTACTCATGCGGGGGTGGATGCCGTCATCTTAACAGGCGGCACGGCCACCGCCATCGAAATGCTCCGCGCAAAACCTTCCCTCCACCTCCTGGCAGAAACGGGCGGCAAGAACGCGACGATCGTAACAGCCCTGGCCGACCGCGACCAAGCCATCAAGAACGTGTTGCATAGCGCGTTCAGCCATAGTGGCCAAAAATGCTCCGCAACCTCGCTCCTCATTCTCGAAAGCGAAGTGTACCAGGACGCGGGCTTTCGCGCCACCTTGTGCGATGCCGTGGAAAGCCTGCGGGTTGGCTCGGCATGGGACTTGGCGACAAAAGTCGGCCCGCTCATTCGGCCCCCGGCCGGGGTGCTGGAAACGGGGCTTAAGGAACTTGAGCCTGGCGAGGAGTGGGCTGTCATGCCGCGGTTGCACATCGACGGCAACCCGAACCTCGTCAGCCCCGGCGTGAAGTGGGGGGTTCAGCCCGGTGGGTTCACCCACACGACCGAACTTTTTGGCCCGGTGCTTGGCGTGATGGAAGCCCGCGACCTGGATGATGCGATCGCGCTCGTCAACGCCACCGGCTATGGGCTTACCTCGGGACTGGAAAGTTTGGATGACCGAGAGCAAGAGATGTGGCGAGGCCGAATCAAGGCGGGCAACTTGTACGTGAACCGACCGACGACCGGGGCGATCGTGCTTCGCCAACCCTTTGGCGGGATGGGCAAGAGCCGAGTGGGCCCGGGGATCAAAGCGGGCGGCCCGAACTACGTTGCCGCGCTCCAGCGGTTCGCCCCCGAAAAAGGTGTCAGGAACCTTTTTCGGGGGAAGCCGGGCATGAAAAGGTTCCAGACACCTTTTTCCGGGTGGGCGGAGAAGGAGTTTGGGGCGGTCCACGATCACTTCCGACTATTGGGCGAGGATAACTTTCGGCGGTATTTACCGGTGGAGCCGCTGCGAATTCGCGTCCACGAGGAGGACACGGAGTGGGAAATCTTCTGCCGTGCGGCGGCGGCGAGGGCGGTCGGTTGCCGGGCAACCGTGAGTTCGCCACCCACGCTGGGTGGCACGGCCGCCGAGGCGGTCCAGGCGTTGGACGAACTCACGCACGCGTGGGCCGGGGCAATCGAGTTCATTGAAGAGGATGACGAAGCCCTCGCGGCCGCCATTCGCACGGGTCAGGTCGCACGGGTGCGATATGCCTCGGCGGATCGTGTGCCGCCCGGCATCCGGCTTGCAGCCGCCGAAGCGCTGCAGTACGTGGCCGACGAACCTGTTGTCGCGCATGGCCGAATCGAATTGCTATGGTATGTCGTCGAGCAAAGCGTCTCGCAGATCTACCATCGCTATGGAAACCTTGGCCGCAGAAGCGATGAACCGCGTGACGAGCCTGTGTAATGGCATGATCATTGCTTGTACAGGCCTAGCGGTATGCGACCGAAAGAAATCGAGGAGCCTTATCGAAGACCAGGCATTATCTTAACACCTGTACTGGCTCGGGTAGCATTTCAAGCAAGGGCAGGAATTCAGCTATGCTCGCCCCCTCCCCCCAACCCCTCCCGAAAAGAGAGGGGAGTACTGAGACTAACCTAACGCATCGAGGATACCATTGGTCGCTGCAACTCGCATCGCAGTGTACCTGTGATGTCACGTGCCAGCCAGGGCCATCATCGGAAATGTAAAACAATGAACCGGCATCGGCACGCCAAGCACGGCAACGGCGGCAACGTAGTCGGGCGCGGGCGATAGCCGCGTCACCCAGCAGTGCGAGCCGCTCACGGGACCTGGAAGATCAGAAAGATCCACCCATCCGGCGAAGCACTCGGCCAGCGGGATGTGAAGCAGAGGGAGTGCTTCTCCGATGCCGGTTCCGCACGCTTTAAGAACGGCTTCCTTGGCGGTCCAGCAGCGCAAGAAGTTGAGGAGGCGGACTGCCGGCGGAGCGGCGAGTAGTTCCTTGGTCTCCGCGGGGTGAAAGTATCGCTCGGCAAGTCGCTCAAACTCATTCACTTCGCGGAGCCGTTCGCAATCGATACCAACTTCCAACCCCCTGGCAACCGCCACCAGTGCTAGTTCGCCCGAGTGGGCTAAGTTGAATCGGATGGATTCGTTTTCCGGGTTATCGTGTCGTTTGCACAGTTGAGGCTTGCCGCCTGGCGCGGTTGCGAACATGAGGTTTTGAGGTCGATCGCCTACATACTGGCCCAATAGAATCCGCAGCGCGCCGTGCGAGACAACATACTTCCGCCGCAGGTCTGCGTTTCTTAATGCCAGGGCACGCGACCGCTCTTCGGCCGAGAGCAAGGACTCGCATTCCGCAAGTACGTTTGCACCGATCTCTAGCGATGCGGCCCACACATGCGCTTCGGTTACGGGAAGATCGGGAGGCGTTGGTCGCGTAGGCCAGGCAGGCGTCATGGGTCGGGCCGATGGGGTTTGGGATTCGTCACGATTCTCGATTTTCATTTGCGTTGGAGGAACAGGCAACCAAGCATTGTTCCAGGCGTGTGAGAATCACGCGGAGCGCGGGCGTGGGGGCTGGGGCGGCGGTTGCCAGGCTTGCACCGGCGGCGGCCAGGCCGCCAAACGGAAAGAAGTGGTCGCCGGGTAGTTGCCGCACGCTGCATTCATGGGTTGTGTGGCGTCGCCAACCCATGAGCCGGTCGGGCGGAACGGCCGGGTCCTGTGTCCCTCCCAGAACAAGGAGCGGCACATCGAGTGGCGGTTCTTCGATGTACCGATAGGTTTCAATCATTCGGAAATCGGCGCGGCTGATCGGCGCGAGGAGATTCCATAGTTCGGCGTTTTCGCGCACGGCCGTAGGGATCCCCCCGTAGCGCGTTTGAAGTGCCGACAGCAATTCGTCATCGGTCAACCTGTGCAGCGGTTGCTTCACCACAATGGCATCGGGTGAGGGGAAGCCCGTCAGCACCAATAGTTGTGGCATGGGGCGGCCGCTTCTTCGCATCGAACGAGCAACCTCGAAGGCGAGTAGCGCGCCCATGCTGTGCCCCAACAGCACGAATGGCATCGAGGCCTCTTCCGTGTGCTCGATTTCAGCTGCGACGGCATTCGCAAGCGGGGCGATTTCCGTGAAAAGTTGTTCGTTCATTCGGCCATCGTGACCGGGAAGTGCGAAGGGCACGAGGTCTATCGAGCCGGGCAAGTAGGTTCGCCAGCGGCGATAGGGCACGGTTCCGCCTCCCGCGTAGGGGAAGCAGACCAACCGCAATCGGGCTTCACTGGGGCCTTTGCAGGCGGGTTTTGAGTTAAACATCGCGGATTATGCGGAAAAAATCACTTGCCGATCCGCTGGAAGCGGTCCTTTTCGCTGCCAACAAGAACATTTAGAATGGTACTCTTGCTATGCTAATCGAAGTCGGTGGTACGGGAAGCAGATCGACACCTCGAGGTATTTGGTGGAAGGTTGGTCTGCCTTTTCGGTTGGTCGAGGCGATCGCAATCGCTGGCCACTTTGGGCCTTGGCTGCACGCGTTGAATTTCGTTACGTCTTCTTTGTCACCACCGATTCGCCGCTTTGTGTGTACCGGTGCATTCTGTAGTTGATGTTATGCGTTGTGAAGCAAACTATCAAACCATGATTGAACTGCTGGCCGGCCAGGCGGCCGATCAGCCCGATTGCCCTGCCTACGTGTTTCTCGACGATCGCGCCGGGGCGACCGAGATCACTTTTGGCGAGCTTGATCGCCGTGCCCGCGCGATTGCCAGCCGCTTGCAACTCGAATTGTCGCCGGGCGACCGCGCGTTGCTCGTGTACCCCGCGGGGCTCGAGTTCATCTCCGCTTTTCTTGGATGCTTGTATGCCGGCGTGGTTGCGGTACCAGCAACCTACCCGAAGCCGAAGCGGCCGATGCCGCGGTTGCAGCGGATCGCGCTCGATTGCGATGCCCATATTGCGCTCTCGACGGGGCAGACGTTGGCAACGCTCGATCCCGATCTCCTTTCCAACGACGCCGCCACGAGCCAGTGGATCGCCACCGACGAATTGCAAGAGGACCTGGCCATTTATTGGCAGCGGCCCGCGCTCGTCCGAAATGATCTTGCGTTCTTGCAATACACATCGGGCTCGACGAGCGACCCCAAGGGGGTAATGGTTTCGCACGGCAATTTGCTGACGAACTTGGAATGCATTCGCCAGGCGTTTGGCATCGGAACCGATGAGGACCAGGCCTCCTCGACGGGGGTGTTTTGGCTTCCGGCCTATCACGATATGGGCCTCATTGGCGGCATCCTCACGCCTTTGTATGAAGGCGGCCGCAGCGTGCTTATGTCGCCCACCTCGTTCTTGCAACGGCCGATGCGGTGGTTGCAGGCAATTCACGATTATCGGGCCACGATCAGTGGCGCGCCGAATTTCGCTTACGAGTATTGTGTTCGTCGAACCCATGCCGACGAGCGTTCCCAACTCGACCTCAGCCATTGGCGGCTCGCCTTCTGCGGGGCCGAGCCAATTCGCGCCGAAACACTCGACCATTTTGCGAAGGCTTTTGCCCCCGCCGGCTTCGCAAGGAAGGCGTTTTATCCGTGCTACGGTTTGGCCGAATCGACGCTCCTTGCGGCGGGGCCCGATTTCCGCGTCGAACCCCGCGTGTTGGCCGTCAATCGCACCGCGCTCGCAAAACACCAAGTGGTGCCCGCCTGTGGCGAACCCGATGCGATGGTGCAGCGGCTTGTCGGTTGCGGTTCGCCCGTCCAGGGCCACAACATCGCGATCGTCGATCCCGTGGAAGGGAACGAATTGCCCGAGGGCACGGTGGGTGAAATCCTGATCCAAGGCCCCTCGCTCGCCCAAGGTTATTGGGATCGCCCCGAGGAAACGGCCCTCGTGTTCGGTGCCCAAGTGCCTGGCCGATCAGGCACGTTCCTGCGAACGGGCGACCTTGGATTCTTCCGCGAAAGCGAATTGTTCGTCACCGGACGCGTGAAGGATGTGATCATCATCCGCGGCCGAAATCATTATCCGCAGGATATCGAGCAATCGGCCGAGGGAGCACATCCGGCCGTCCTTCCTGGCGCGGCCTTCGCACTTGCCGATGAGCACGGCGAGCGGCTGGTTGTCGTTCATCAGCTCGATCGGCAATACCGAGCGGCCGACCACCATCAGGTGATTCAGGCCGTTCGCCGCGCAATCGTCGAGCAGCACGAGTTGGACCCCTACGCCATCGTGCTGATTCGCCAAACTTCGCTTCCGATCACTTCGAGCGGCAAAGTGCAGCGCAACTTGTGCCGCGAGCAATTCCTTGCCGACGAGTTGAAGGTCGTTCATTCGTGGACCAATCCGGCGATGCGTTCGGCCGCGAAGGCGGAAGCGGGTGAGGAGCCTCTCCGGGTCGAAGTTCACGCCGAGGGTGTTTCCAGCCAACACCGCAACGGAAAGGTGTTCCCGGCCGCTTTGTCGGCCGCTTCGCCGAACGGAAACGCTTCCACGACCGGTGGGGCGAATGCAAACGGCGCGAATGCGAACGCCGCACAATCCACAGAGATGGCCAAGAAGGAACCCCACACAAATGGCCGTGGACGATTGAAATTACGCGCACACTGCGGCCCAGTCAGCCCGATCGATATCGACCGAGCGGCCGAGCAGGTCGAAGTGTGGTTGCTCCAGTGGTTGGTGAATCGCCTGAGCATGGACCCGGCCGATGTTGCGCGCGACCGCCCCTTTGCCGAGTTCGGCGTTGATTCATTGGCCGCCGTGGAATTGAGCCAAGAGTTGGAAGACACGTTCCAAGTGCCGCTGCCCGCGATCGTGGCCTGGAACTACCCGACGCCCGCAGCCTTGGCCCGGTACTTGGCCGAGCAATCGCTCGGCGTTAAAGAAGGCGGTGCGGCCTCTTCAGCCACTCCGCTCGCCTCCTGCGGAGAGTCGTTACCCCCCGCGCCAAACGATGAGGAACTCGCGGCGATCCTCGCCGAAATCGAAAAACTCTCCGACGAAGATGCGAACCGCCTGCTGGCCGACGAAGTTCAATAATTACGGCTAATCAGCCGCGGGCTTCGATGGTTCACTTACATTGTGCCTGGCGCCACGCGAGGCGGGCCAAACCGGCCGCTCCCAGGTAGCCCGCGTCTCCGCCGAGCGAGGCAAGCTCGATTCGCACCGTATCACGCAGCGGTTCGAGCAATCGCGGCCGGGTTTCCGATCGAATCCGCTGGAGAAACTCGCGCCCAATTTCTGTATCGTTGCCGCCGAACGTCATCGCGCCGCCAAGCACGACCGCATCGGGATCAATCGTATGAATGAACGTAACGATGCCGATCGCCAGCCAGTGGGCTGCCTCGAAGATGGTGTCTCGGCAAACCTTGTCGCCGCGTTCGGCTTCCTCGGCGATGACACGCGGCGTGATGGCCTCGCCCGCGGCCTGGCGTTTCGCAAGCGCTGTGGCATCACCACGCTCGATTGCCGCCCGCGCTCGGTTCACGACGGCACTTGCATTGGCGTAGCTTTCGAGTGAGCCACGATTCCCGAGCGAGTCCTGCGGCGCATCCGGGGCCGGGTTCACAAGGATGTGCCCACACTCGCCCCCGCAACTGTGCGCTCCTTCCACCAGCGTATCGCCGATCGTGATGCCGCCGCCAATGCCCGTGCCAAGCGTCAACAGCACCAGGCTGCCGTAGCCTTTGCCGGCACCCATCCAATACTCGCCGTAGGCCGCGGCGTTCGCGTCGTTCGCAAACGTCGTGGGAATTCCGAGATGATGGGCAATGCGATCGCGGATCGGGAAATCCCACCAACCCGGAATGTTTCCCGGCCGCAAGATCATGCCGCTCGGCAAGTCGATTGGCCCGGGCGTGGCGATGCCCGCACGGACCACGTCGCCGCGGCTGATCCCCTTCGTGGCAAACCACTCCTCGACCACCGAGGCGATCCGCCCACAAGCGTCTTCGGCGCCGCGCTGTTGTTCGGTCGGAATCGATTGAAACGCGATCGTCCGGCCCATCTCATCCACCAAGCCCATCTTGATGTTCGTGCCGCCAACATCCAAACCAATAAAGAACGGCTTCTGGCCTTGGGGCGGTTCAATCGTAATTCGTGTTGCAGTCATGGCAGTATGCGTGGGTGAACAAAAGAGACTTCGGTCAAACAAGAAATGCTCTTAACAGCCTAATGCGATAGCGCTAATTCAAACCACAAAGAACAGTGTATTCACATCTCAATTGCAACAAACCAGTTGAAGGAGTCGGGGAACCAGAACCGCTTTCAGCCCCCCGGCTTTGCCCCGTCACTCTCAACTTGTTCGACAAGCAGAGAACGCGAGGACTTTCCTCTTGGGAGCAATCAACATCCCACTCTTTATCGTAACTCCAATCCGGTGTTGTCTGTCGCATTTGAAGTTTGAATTCGCCGAACATAAAGAACACAAAGAAAAAAGAGAATCCAACATGGCAGAAATGCTGGTTTGCCCATCCGCCTTGCAACGAACAAGTTGGCGAATGGAAAATGCGAACAATTGGCTCCCTCCAGCCGAGGCCTGAATAACCAATTTCCTGGCTTGATTGGTGTTCTTCGTGCTTTGTGGTTCATCAGCCTAGCGATGGAGGACTAAGGCAATTTCCAAACACGTTTCTTGTTTAGCGCGGCAAACGGCTGTGGAAATCTTAGGAACTCCCTCAAGAGCCTTCAAGCCGTCCCGCGCGATCGATTCAAAGGGAGAGGGTTCCAAACTAGTTGTGAAACTCGTTCCTATCGCTTTGCTGGCGGGCGTTTCCAAGGTCATGGGCAGAGCACACCTCACGTTTTTTCACGGAGTTCGGTGGAGGAGATGTCCTCTCGAAATGCCTCGGCGGAGACTTCGTCGCAGAGGTTCTGAAGCGTGACCGGCAAACGCAGGTCGGTGAGTGAGCGAAACACGCCGTTCACCATGCGGCCGAAGACCAGGAACCGGCACCCCGCGGCCGCCAACGCGGCCAACGCACCCTCGCGCTCGGCGAGGCCCGCGTAATACTTGGGGTCGGCGATTCGGGCAATCGTATCGGCACCGACGACGAACGTGCAACCCGGCGCTAACGCGGCCTTCTCGAAAAAATGCGGAGCGCGTGTCAGCAGTACCCTTTCGCCTACAAACTGGCCCAAGCGGTCGGATATGTCAATGAAATCGAGCGGCCTCTTATCGACGTTCGTTATCGAGAGCTCAAACGTTACCGGGTGGCCCAATCGCTCTGCCGCCAGCCGTGCCATGTGCCGATGTCCTGTGTGCATCGGATGAAATGCACCGGGGAAAAGAACGCGAATTGGTTCCGGCGGGTTCCGCGTCCCGCCTCCCTCCACGACAACGTGCGACCGCTCGCCGAGTAGCAACTCGGTCCATTCAGGTGGAGCCGCCTTTTCTCTTCGCACGCGTGGCTCCTCCTCACCCGTGGCGGGCAACGGTTCCGCGATTCCGCAGCTTTCCGCAATCGCATTCAGAATAAGCGTTTTGGCAACGAGTTCTTCCTCGGCGCGGTCGCGTCTTCCCTTTGTCAACTCGCGGGATTCAACCACCGTGCGTTCGCCCGTTTGCCATGCGACATGCACCCGATGCGGGCCTCGCTTGGGCCTGGCGGAAACAAGGCTTGCCGTGGCCCCGATGCCGCACAACGTGCGCGGGTCGCCGGTGCCCAGTTCGCGGGCGCGTTCGAAAGCGGACATCGCCATCGCTCGGGCCGTACGCTCGTGACAATACTGCTCGACAGGGCCGCCCAGAAATCGCTCGAGCGCCGCCGCCGAGTAAGGAACGATCGCTTCAAGCACGCTTGCCGAACCACCGGGAACTTCGAGTAGCGCGGCAATCGCGCCGCTGCCGCCGCCTGTAACGGCAATCACCAACTGCCGCCCGGCGGCATGGATGCGTTCGATAAGGGGTGGGTTCGAGGAGGCCTTCATCTTGCAAGTTTGCCGAAAGGTTTCGCATCATCGTGCCGAAAACCCGGGCCATTCACCACAGAGTTCACGGTGGACACGGTGGAAAAAACACCTGGCGGTGCGATTGTGCCGCCTTCGGCATTTTCTCGCTCCATCCAGTTTACCAACAGACAGCACCCTGGGCGTCTTCGGTACGTGGCGTTTTCGCAACATCCGGTTGATGCCGAATCGGGCGGCCGTTGCTTTTCCGACACGCCCCGTGGTGACGACCGCGGATTTCTCGCGTCTTTCGCTCCCATTCAGCTTGGGCACGGCCGTTGCATTGGCTCACTCGTGCCAACTTGCGGAGCCTGCTCATCCGGGAGAATGCACCATGATCGAAGTTGTTGAAGTGAATGACCGGGAAACACTGTCGCACTACCGGTTGGCCTGGAATTCCTTGTTCTGCGGCACTCCTAACGCTTCGTTCTTCAACTCGTTCGATTGGTTCGATGCGTATTGGCAGAACGCCGGCAGCGACCAGAAGATGCGCGTTCTGGTCGTTCAAGATCGCGGGGAACCGATTGGCATTCTGCCCCTGTGCATACGTCGCGAAACGTACCGTGTTGGCAAGGTCCGCGTGTTGACCTACCCGCTCGACAATTGGAGCACATGGTACGGGCCTATCGGCCCCAACCCGGCAACCACCATGCTCGCGGCCATGCAGCACCTGCGCCGCACGCCCCGCGATTGGGATATGTTTGAGCTTCGTTGGGTGCCCGATGAAGGCGTGCAAGGCGGCAAGCCGGCTCGGGCCATGCGAATCGCAAACATGTTCAGCGAGAAGCAGGTGTATCAAGTAACGTCGCTCGTCGACTTACCGAATTCGTTTGATGAGTTTCTGGCCAACAAGTCGCAGGCGGTACGGCGACAATACCGGCGATTGTATCGAAGTCTGTTCGAGTCGGGCCGCGCCGAGTTCGTTCGGCATCGCCCCGCCCCAGCCAGCCAAGGCGACGGCGACCCGCGCTGGGACTTGTACGACGACTGCGAAACGATTGCCCAAGCCAGTTGGCAGGCGAACGTCACGAATGGCAACACCATTACGCACGAACCTGTGCGAGACTTCTTCCGAGAAACGCACGCCCTGGCGGCCAAGCTGGGCATGGCAGACCTCAGCTTGCTGTACGTCGATGGACGGCCCGCCGCCTACTTGTACGGATACCATTGCCGAGGCCACGTCAGCGCGCTACGCACCGGCTTCGATCCCTCGACCGGCGACGGCGTGGGGGCTGCGCTAATGTTTCAAGCGATCCAGGATAGTTGCCAACGCGGCGATCGACTGATCGATTTCGGCCCCGGCGAACGCGAACACAAACGCCGCTTGCGAACCCGCACCGAAGCTACCTACCGCCTCACCTACACCCCGCTTGATTCCTGGCGCTCGCAAGCCGTGCGATTTTCTCGATGGGTTAAAAACCATTGGCATTCCGCCCCCCAACCCACCACGAACCAAGCATCTGCCTGACACTACAAAGGGCCCAAAAAGGCTTTAGAATTCATAGCCCGGCCATCTTGGCCAGGAATGAACGATTGAAGAAAACGCCCTGATTTCGGGTAGCGATTTCCGACCCGAAACGGGTCGGCTATAGGTTTTTACAGCGCCGGTCAGGACTCTTTCCTCGCTCCTTTTTCGCACGGCCGATCGTTTTTCCCTCAAAGTAGGTCCCGCGAGCCGAGCGGGACACAGAATTACCTACTCGGTAACCACTTCACGGAAAGTGCCGCTCGGCTCGCGGCACCTACTTCTCGGCCCAATTTCAATTAATGATCGGCCCTGTTCTACTTCGCTTGTTGGTTGACATGGGCTAAGCGATTCGTTACGTTGCCAGTTGTCTATTGGGGTAGTCCATCATACCCCAGGATCGTGACACCCCGAAAGGAGTCCCGGCCCCTTTTCTGCCCCATGAGGTTGAGTAC
>JADZFK010000028.1 GCA_020849945.1 Pirellulales bacterium
CTGGCGGCCAAGATGCGGAACCCGATCAATCTTTCCATTGGCCAGCCGGATTTTGCCGTGCCGCAAGCGATCAAGGATGCGGCCATCGCGGCCATTCAGGGCGATCGAAACGGATACAGCCAAACACAGGGCATCGCCGAGTTGCGCGGGAAGCTGCAGGCAGGCATCGAGGAGCAGTATCGGCAAACGGATCGTCGGGTACTCGTCACCTCGGGCACGAGCGGCTCGCTTGTGCTGGCGACACTCGCACTGGTAAACCCCGGCGATGAAGTGGTCCTCTTCGATCCGTACTTCGTGATGTACCCGGCACTCGTGGAGATGGTGGGGGGCCAGTGTGTGTACGTTGATACGTACCCCGATTTTCGGATTTCGGTCGATCGATTGAAAGCGGCACTTTCGCCACGCACAAAACTGATTCTGCTCAACAGCCCGGCGAACCCCACGGGGGCGGTGGCCCACGAAGCGGAACTGAAAGCCGTTGCCCGACTGGCGGCCGAGCGCAACATTGCGTTGGTCAGCGACGAGATTTATCGCACCTTTTCGTACGACGTGCCGACGAGCCATCGGAATGACGTTGTGCATGGCCCCGCGCACTGGAACGAGCAAACGATCGTGGTGGATGGATTCAGCAAGACGTATGGCGTTACCGGTTGGCGGCTAGGGTACGTGCATGGGCCTTCGGCGATCATCGAGAAGATGGCCATGTTGCAACAGTACACGTTTGTGTGCGCGCCGCATCCACTTCAGTGGGGCGGGCTAGCCGCACTCGATGTCGATATGAGCGACCACATCGCCGCCTACCGCCAGAAGCGGGATCGAATAGTGGCGGGCCTCACCGAAGCGGGGTATCACCTGACAACACCGGGCGGCGCTTTTTATGCGTTTCCCGAGGTTCCTCGCGGCCTACTCAACGATGCCGGCGACCCTTGCACCGCGACCGATTTTGTGGCGCGGGCAATCGAACACGAACTGCTGATCATCCCCGGCCATATCTTTAGCCGACGCGATACGCACTTCCGTATTTCCTATGCGGCGAGCGACGAAACGATCGGGCGTGGGCTGGAGGTTTTGGAACGGCTTCAACAACGGCACCGCTGAAGCGGTAGCCGCCGGGCCACTCTCTTTGTGGGTCCAGCGCTGGGGTTTGCGTTTTGCGAATGCGTTCGGCCCAGGCTCGGTGAAATCGCGGTATTTGTAGGCTCAACAGCGGGTTTCGGAACATTGCGAATAACGACGTTTGAATCGGCCCGCATCGTCCGGCCCCGAGGTAAACAATTTTAACAGTAATTTCGTTAGTCAAATACTTTACTTCCGAAATCTTTTGGTTATTCTGAAAGCAGCGTAAGGATTGTTTCCTACTAAGAGTAGGGTCGTTTCGTAACCACAATGTATAGGCTTGCTAATGATGACTACAGCATTTCGACTTCGCTCCTTGGTGCGTTCCTTGGCCTTGGGATTGGCCGTTTGTGGGGGTGCTTCCTTCTCGTTGGCCGCGGAATATCAGTGGGATTTCGGCGGCGATCTCAGTGGTTCTTTTGGCGGCGGCGCGATGACCTACGCGGATGCCACCACGCCGGGCCTCACGAGCTTCGGTACGACGGATGGCTCGACGGTGCCACACATCAATGGGCAACCGGCCAGCTACATGCACGTCCCCCAGTTTACGCTGCTTGAACAAGCTTATGACGTCGAGTTCCCCAGCACGGGCCCGAATGGCGGTGGTGCTTACGTGAACCAATACACCATGATCTTCGATCTCCTTTGGCCCAACGCGCTTGATTGGTCGTCGTTCTTCAATACCAACCAAGCGAACCCGGCGGGGAACGATGGCGATTTTTACCTCGCTTCAGATGGCTCACTGGGTATCAATGCACTTGGCTACACCGCAGCCGGTGTCATCGCCAGCGACGAATGGCACCGAATTGCCTTTGTGGCCGATCTGGGTGCGGGCGTAGTTACCTATTACGTCGATGGAACCCAGGAGTATCAACGCACGGGTTCGTCGTTGGTCGATGGGCGATTCTCGCTCACCTCGAATCTGGATGCCGGGCCAGACCTGCGATTGTTCAATGAAGGCGATACCAGCGGCAACTACACCCAAGAGCTATACATCAATAGCTACTACTTTGCAGACCGCGCGCTTTCGCCGGGTGAAATCGCGGCCCTGGGCGGCCCCGATGCCAATGGGATCGTACCCGAACCTTCGTGTGTGCTGCTTCTTGTAATGGGTTTGGCAAGCTTCTTGGCGATCAAGCGATAAGGCAAGATTGCTCGCCAAGGGTGCAGCGATTCTGTTTGAGTGAATCGGCAGCCGCCGGCGGGAGCCGGCGGTTTGCCGCTGTTCGCTCTTCGGCCTGCTCAATGGTTTAAAGTAACGATGTGAACGTATTTCTCAATTGTGTTTGATTACAGACGGAGTAGAGAGGCGTATGAATAAGAATGTTGCTTTGGCTTCCCGCGTTTCGCGGATGGTGTTGATGGCCACGTTGGCTTTGTGCGTAGCGAACTCATTGGAGGGGGCCGATTATCAATGGGACTTCAATGGCAACCTGAATGCCTCGTTTGGAAGTGGCATTTTGAGCTATGCCGATGCGTCGTCGCAAACGCTAACTGTGTTCGGCACGACCGATGGCAGCACCGTCCCCCACATCAACGGTCAACCGGCCACCTTTATGCACGTCCCGGCTTTCACTGCCGTTGAAGAAGGTTATAGCGCCGAGTTCGTGAACACGGGACCCAATGGCGGCGGGTCCTACGTGAATCAGTACACCATGATTTTCGATTTTCAATCTCCCGGCGACCTGGCCTGGACTCCCTTCTTCAATACCAGTTACGAAAATGCAAATGACGCTGATTTTTACTTGGCTGGGGATGGCGCTATCGGTATTGGGGCAGACTACTCCGCCATTGGCCTGATTCAACCTAACATGTGGTATCGAGTTGCCTTTACGGCCGACCTGGGGTCGGGAATCTTTACGTATTACATCGATGGTACCCAAGTGTACCAGCGGACCGGGGGCAGCTTGTTAGACCTCCGCCATTCACTGTACTCGAATGCGGACCCCGGCCCCGATATCCGCCTTTTCAACGAGGGAGATTTATCCGGCGATTACACGCACGAGGTTTACCTCAGCAGTTTCTTCTTCTCAGACCGAGAATTGTCGGCCACGGAGATTGCCGCGTTGGGCGGCCCCGATGCCGACGGAATTTCCACTGGCAGCTTAACGGGTGATTACAACGGCAATGGCGTCGTGGATGCTGCGGATTACGTTATCTGGCGAAAGAACGGTGGCACGCAATCAGAATACGACGACTGGCGGACAAACTTTGGCCCGCCCGTTGGCTCTGGATCAGGCCTGGGGGCCGGATCCTCTGTTCCAGAACCGGCAATGCTTGGCGCGCTCGCCTTGGCGTTCTCGGCCAGCTTATTGGCAACTCGCCGCCGCTAGAGCACATGCGAGAAGCGGAACAGCCCCCTATTTTCTGCAAGCAAGACCAAGCCACGAAGCAGACAAACTTGCCATTGGAAATTGGTCATGGGGAACGGGCAATTCGGTGAGTTCACGGCATGCAAACATGTTACCGTCAGATACGAACATTTCGGCCAAGGTGAATTCACCCAACTGTGATGCGTCGCATCGTGGCTTGATCATTGGAGCAAAGGTTCGTTGGCTCCGCCGCATTCAATCGAACGAGCTTCAAGGATAGAGCGTTTGTTTTCCTTTCATTTCGCGGTAAGGTTGTAGCTTCTTCTCTACGTCATCCCGAATCGCTTGCCAGGCTTCGCCGGCGAGGGTGCGGCGGTATACTTCTTCGCTGCCGAGTAGTTTTTTCCAGGGTTCGCTCTGCCACGCTTGGCCATGAATGGCCACAAGCGAACTGGCGATGGCCAGCCCCAGGTCGAACGAGCGGAAGGCCTGCCAATCGGTGATGATGAAATGAATGCCGTGGCATTCTTGGCCTTTGAACTTGGTGGCCGTTGGGGTGAATCGCACGGGCACGACGCGAACGCCAGTTAGGCCCGCGGCGTTCACGCGGTCGGCTAGTTTGTTTTCGTCGATCCAAGGCGCTCCGAGCATCTCGAACGGCGACTCGGTTCCGCGTCCGACCGAAAGGTTCGTGAACTCGAGCATGCCGACGCCGGTGTAGAGCAGGGCGGCTTCGAGCGAGCGCATGTTGGGCGACGGGTTGAGCCAATAAAGCCCCGTATCAAAGAGCGACATCTCCCGCCGCCATCCGCGCATCTTCACGACCGTGAGCGACTTCTCTAGTCCGCGTTGCCCCGCAAACATCGTGGCGATTTCGCCGACGGTTAGCCCATGCCGTATCGGCAATCGCAAGATTCCAACGAACGACTCGCGCCCTTCATCAAGAAGCGGGCCTTCCACGGTCGTGCCGTCGATTGGGTTGGGGCGATCGAGCACGACGAACTGTTTGCCCGCTTTGGCGGCCGCCTCCAGTGCCAAGCACATCGTGGAAGGATACGTGTAGAACCGTGTGCCGATGTCTTGAATATCGAACACAAGCACATCGAGCGAGGCGAGTTGCTCGGGCGTCGGCTTGTTCTGTTTGCCGTACAAGCTGTGGACGGGCAACCCCGTGGGTACGTCCACGGTGTCGTCGATATTCGCCTGGTCGAGCGCGCCGCGAATGCCATGCTCGGGGCTGAAGAGAGCGACGAGCTTCACGTCCTTTGCCTGGTGCAAGCGTTCGATCGTCGAAACGCGTTGCGAATCTAGCCCGGTTTGATTTGTGATGAGGCCGACGCGTTTCCCCCGCAGTAGCTGAAAATCATCGGCTGCGAGCACATCGATACCCAACCTAACGCGGCCTGCATCAGTTCCCCTCCCTCGTAGGGAGGGGCTAGGGGAGGGTTCGCCCTGAATTCTTTGCGCACCATTATGCCATCGATTCACACGATCGCGACGATCGCGCAGTAGCTCGCGTTGCGGGGCGAGGGCGGGCCGGTTCGGTGCCTGTTGCGGCCGCCCTGGCTCAATTGCCGCGCAGGCCATCGCGCCGATACGGCCGGCCAGTTCATTCACTTCGCCCTCGCCATCGGGGTGAAGGCGATCGCCAAGGAAGATTACGTACAGGTCGAGTGCCGGGTCGATCCACATTGCGGTGCCGGTGAAGCCGCCGTGGCCGAACGCGCGATCGCTCATCAGTTCGCCGCGATTGCGAGAGTAGAGGCTACGCATATCCCACCCGAGCCCGCGGCGATGGCCATCGACATCGCGTGGGCGGGTCATCTCGGCAACCGCCGCCGCGCTCAGGACGCGCGTATCACCGTAGCGACCCTGCCCGAGCATCATGGTTGCATAAATGGCAAGGTCGTGGGCCGTACTGAAGAGCCCGGCGTGGCCGGCGATACCGCCCATCCGGGCCGCTCGCGGGTCATGCACTTCGCCCTTGAGCCACCGGCCGGCCGTCTTCTCCGTCGTTTCCGCGCGCTCGCGTAGTTTTTCATCGGGCAAGTAGCCCGAATCGCTCATTCCCAGCTTGTCGTACACTTCGCGTTGGAGAAACACGGCCTCGGTTTCGCCCGTTACTTGTTCGATAATCTTGCCGAGCAGGATAAAGTTGACGTCGGAATACTTGAACCGCGTGCCGGGGTCGCTGAGCGGAGTGAGTGCAAAAATCTTCGGCCCCGCCGATTGCCACCCCTCGGCATAATCGGTCAGAGGGTTATCGGGCAGCAGCCCCGACGAGTGAACGAGGAGTTGCTCGATCGTGACCTCCTGCTTGCCGTTCTGGGCGAAATCGGGGAAGAATTCCGCCACCTTCTGCCGCAACCGCAACTGGCCGCGTTCCACAAGCAGCATGATGCCCGTGGCGGTGGCCAGCGGTTTGGTGAGCGAGGCCATGTCGAACACGGTGTCGAGCGTCATTGGTTCTTCGCGAGGCTCGACGCAGCGGTAGCCGTAGGCTTTTTCAAACACGATGCCCGCTCGCCGGCCGAGGAGCACGACGCAACCGCTCATGCGTTTTTGCTCCAACGATTCGGCCACCGCGCGGTCGATCCGCGATTCGATCGCCGGATTCATCGCAGCCGCCTGCCACCCGACCTGCGGCGGCGGACCTGCCGCACTCAACGTGGCGATGCGAGTCACGAGGAGAAACGCAAGCGGAATCGCAAGCAAAGAGGCTGAGGACCAAGGCACCTTGCACCGGTGTGGGTTCGAATGATTCATGGTAAGACTCTCATGCATGGTTGAAGACCGCTTGGCAAGGGAGGTTCGGCAACGCGGGGCATCGTTGAATGAGTTTGCGGAACACGCTCATAAACACGGGCCAGCAATTGGCCCCGCGTTGGCTGCGGTTACTGTGACGGGTATTGCGGAGGATGACTGCGGAACGAATCGAGCGTTCGGCATACTTGTTGCCAAAGGGAACGGTGAATTCAAATTGGTGAATTTAAACTTCAAATGCGACAGACAATATCGGATTGGAGTTACGAAAAAGTGTGGGGTGATGATTGCCCAGGAGGGGCAAAGTCCGAGATTTCTCGGCTCGTCGAACTAGTTGAGCGTGACGAGGCATTGGATCGACAGCCCCCGGCTTTGCCGGGGGGTTGCCGCAGTGTTACGATGCGTGGATGACTAAACCCCCGGCAGCGCCGGGGGCTGACTGCGGTTCCTATCCCCGGACACCTTCAACTAGTTTATCGCAATTGATATTTGAATTCACCCATGACAAATCACTAGGCTATGTCCCAAAACTCCCCTCCCTTTTAGGGAGGGGGTAGGGGAGGGTTCGCGCATCCCAGGATTCTTGGCCTTGCTCGACCCGCTACCCGAAACGGAACCGGTTTTGAGACAAAGCCTAACTGGACAGCGCCACTTTGAAGCAAGCTAGCGTGGTTAAGTGTCTACGATGTGTGTGTTTGCATCCAAACTGATGGTTTGTGGCATGAACCTGTAGCAATTCGCTGCAACCCGAAACATGACTACAACTTAAGCGTGCTGTCATCGCTCAAAGTGGCGCTGTCCAACTAA
>JADZFK010000029.1 GCA_020849945.1 Pirellulales bacterium
CACCTTAGCACGCTTGTGTCCAGCCATGCACCACAGTATGCACACACCGAATGAATCGCGCAAGTCCACCTAGATTCTATATTCTTTGTAATCTACACTGCGCAAATCTTGTGCCGAACAGGATTGGGTTGGCCGTGTTTTTCAGCAGAACCTTGCCGCTAGAGAAACGGAACAAGGCTCAAGCAGCAAGGTCATCGCAACAAGGCAGCACTGCTGGTCAAGCCAGCAGTGGCAGCCGGCCTGGCACCTGCAAGCAGTTACTTATCGTTTTTAGGTAGGATGATTCGTAGGAGTTTTTGGATGGGGTCGTAGAAGCGGTCGACGATGCGTTCTTTGAGGGGGATGATGGCGTTGTCGGTGATTTTGATGTGTTCGGGGCACACTTCGGTGCAGCATTTGGTGATGTTGCAGTAGCCGAGGCCGAGTTGGTCTTTGACGAGTTCGAGTCGGTCGCCGGTATCGAGGGGGTGCATTTCGAGGCTAGCGACACGGACGAAGAAGCGTGGGCCGCCGAACTCTTGATGTTTTTCGTGGTCGCGTAAGATGTGGCAGACGTTTTGGCAGAGGAAGCACTCGATGCACTTGCGGAATTCCTGGGCGCGGTCGGCCTCTTGTTGCGAGAACCTGGGGTCGTCGGTCGGCTTCATTTGGAAGGGGGGAATTTTTTTGTTGACGCCGAAGTTCCACGACACATCGCAGGCCAAGTCTTTCATGACGGGGAACGACTTGAGTGGGCGAACGACGATCGGCTCGCCTGGGGGGTATTTGTCCATGCGATCCATGCACATGAGGCGAGGTTTACCGTTGACTTCGCCGGCGCACGAGCCGCACTTACCGGCTTTGCAGTTCCAGCGGACGGCGAGGTCGGGTGCGTGCATGGCCTGGACGGCGTGAACGGCATCGAGCACGACCATGCCGGGCTGAACGGGGACTTTGTAGTCCACCATTTCGCCTTTTTCGTTATCGCCGCGGTAGATACGTAGGATTGCTTCTTCTGCCATATCGAGAGGCCTTGCAAGATGACTTCGGGCGAGGGTGCTTCTGGCACGCCCTGGTTGGGTATTAGTTCTTCTTGAGGAGTTCATCCAGTTCGGGGGGCATATGGGGGCGGGGTTCGCGGATCACCTGGATGCCTTCGTTGGTTTGGCGGATGATGCAGTTGACCTTGCCCCATTCGGGATCGGTTTCGGGGAAGTCTTCGCGGGTGTGCCCGCCCCGGCTTTCGTTTCGTTCGAGGGCGGCTTTGGTGACGGCTTCGCTGATATCAAGCATGTTTTTCAGATCGAGCGCGAGATGCCAACCGGGGTTGTACTGAATGTTGCCGCCGACCTTAGCGTTGGCGGCGCGGGCGCGGAGGGCGGCGATTTTCACGAGCGCATCGCGGAGGTCTTGTTCGGTGCGGACGATACCGACGAGGCTTTGCATGGTCGAGCGAAGTTCTTCGTGGATGGCGTAGGGGTTTTCGCCCTGTTCATCGCCGAAGAACTTGAGTGAAGCGGTTGCGACGCGATGGACCTCATCAGCCTGTATTGAACCGTGAGAGGATTCTTTGGCCCGCTTGGCCGCGAACTCTCCGGCGCGTTTTCCGAAGACGAGGAGGTCGGAGAGGGAATTGCCGCCGAGGCGATTTGCGCCGTGCATCCCGCCGCCAACTTCACCTGCGGCGAAGAGGCCGGGGAGGGTGGATTCCTGCGTTTCGGGGTTTACGCGGATACCGCCCATCGCGTAGTGGCAGGTGGGGCCGACCTCCATGGGGTCGGTGGTGATATCGACATCGGCCAGTTCCTTGAACTGGTGGTACATGCTGGGGAGTTTTTTCTTGATATCCTCGGGATTTCGGCGCGAGGCGATATCGAGAAAGACGCCGCCGTGAGGAGAGCCGCGTCCGTTTCGGATTTCACTCCGGATGGCGCGGGCGACCACGTCGCGAGTGAGGAGTTCGGGGGGGCGTCGAGCGGTGGGGCGTTGGCCGGCGAGGGTTTGGTTCATCCATTGGTTGGCTTCGTCTTCGGTTTCGGCAAATTCGCCTTTGAACATGTCGGGGATGTAGTGGAACATGAATCGTTCGCGTTTCCCGTTGAGGAGGACGCCACCTTCGCCGCGAACGCCTTCGGTGATGAGCGTTCCGCGGACGCTTGGTGGCCAGACCATGCCGGTGGGGTGAAACTGAACGAACTCGACATCGATGAGGTCGGCGCCGGCCCACAGGGCCATGGCGTGTCCATCGGCGGTGTACTCCCACGAGTTGGAGGTGATTTCCCAGCATCGGCCGATGCCGCCGGTGGCGAGTACGATGGCCTTGGCTTTGTAGACGACGAAGCGGCCGCTCTCGCGTTGGTAGCCGAAGCAACCGGCGACGCGATTTCCATCCTTAAGGATCCAGCGGATGGTGCATTCCATGTGGACATCGATACCGGAGTGGATTCCCTTATCTTGCAGGGTGCGGATGATTTCGAGGCCGGTGCGATCGCCGACGTGTGCGAGGCGAGGGTAGGTATGTCCGCCGAAGTTTCGTTGCAAGATACGGCCATCGGTGGTGCGATCGAAGACGGCGCCCCAGGCTTCGAGTTCGCGGACGCGTTCGGGAGCTTCCTGGGCGTGTAGCTGAGCCATTCGCCATTGGTTGAGGAACTTGCCGCCGCGCATGGTATCGCGGAAGTGGGTTTGCCAACCGTCGCGTGAATCCACATTGGCAAGAGAAGCGGCAACGCCGCCCTCGGCCATGACGGTGTGGGCTTTACCGAGTAAGCTTTTGCACAGGAGCGCGGTTTTGGCGCCCTGGGCCGAGGCCTCGATGGCGGCCCGCAACCCGGCGCCGCCTGCACCGATCACCACAACGTCGTATTCGAAAGTTTGGTATTTATCCATGATATTTCAATTCGTTATCGTCGGCTATCGCGCAAACCGTTGCGATGAGTTGCGGCCGGTAGTTGGCGAATGAATGTCATCGCGCCGAAGCAAAAACTAGAATAACCTGAAATCTTGAAACTGGCCGGAGGAAACCATCCAGATGTAAAAATCGGCGAAACCGACCGTGAACAAGCTGAGCCAAAAATATTTGCCGTGGTGTTCGTTGAGGGCCGAGCAGCACTTCCACACAGAGTAGCGAGATTCGCCGCTGGAGCCACGAAAGCAATCGAGTCTTCCGCCGATAAGATGCCGCAGCGAGTGGCACGAGAAAACGTAGAGAGCAAGGAATAACAAATCGACGGCGAGGACCAGGGTGCCAATGCTCATGCCGAAGCGGAAGCCGCCCCCTTCCGCCGGCCAACGGCAAGCTTCTACGACATGGTACACGTGAAGGAACACCAACAAGACGGCAAGATACATGAAGTAACGATGCAAGTTCTGAAAGAGCCAGAAGCCGCGTTCGCCCTTGTAATTGTTCTTGCACGCTTCGGCGACGGCACAGGCGGGCGGATCGGCGAACAAAGCGCGGTAGTACGCGCGGCGGGCATAGTAACAGGTGAGCCGAAAACCGGCGGGCATCCACATGACGAAGATGGCGGGGCACACCCACGAAGGCACCCAACGCGGCAGGGTGACGAGCGGCGAGTAGAAGGGCGAAAGGAAGTAAGCACTTTCGGGCAGAACGGTTGTGCCGTGGCCATATACGAAGTGGGTATTCACCAACCCGCGATAGGTTGCGTAGAGGATGAACACGATGAACGCGGCGGCCATCGCCACGGGCTGCACCCACCAAAGGTCGCGGCGTTGTGTTTGACCTAAACCATCTTCCCGAAGCGTGGCGGCGTTACTGGCCATGGAATCCGTGAACCTCCGTAATGACTTGAATTGGGCACTATATCGCGTACCGGCGATCGATTGCAAGCCGCAATAGCGGAAAGACCAGGGCCGATCCTTGATTCAAATTGGGAAGTGGTTTGGAAACCAGCCCGAAGCGTCCGCGAGGGGAAAAGCACACATTCCCTCGCGGACGCTTCGGGTTCGTGGGTCCTCGCTATTCCGAACATGCAAAACGGATCGGCCCTGGCGATCACCAGGTGCTGGTGGCAAAGCGTCTGCGTAGCTGTTAGAATGTGCGGCCATGAACTGCCGTGCGATGCCAAGAGGCCGACCGGAGGTCCGTCAAGGACCGAGTGAGGGCCAGGTGCGGGTTGCCACGGCGAGTAGCATTCTCCTTCGCGGCAAAGGCAGGCGGTCATGGCGAGTAGCGAGCGGCTAACCCCGGTGCAATGGCTTGTCTGCGCCATCGCGGCGATTGGTTTCGCATTTGATATCTATGAACTGCTGATGATGCCGCTCATTGTGGGCCCGGCGCTGCAGGAACTGGGTGGGTACGCTCGCGGTACCGAGGAGTTCACCCGCTGGTTTGGTCGGTTGTTCTATGTGCCGGCGATTTGCGGCGGAATATTTGGTTTGCTCGGCGGGTATCTGACGGATCGCTATGGGCGGCGGCGGGTACTCACTTGGAGCATCCTTCTGTACGCCTTTTCGGCATTCGCGGCCGGTTTTTCGACGAGCCTTTGGATGCTGCTCATCTTGAGAACGACAACATTCATTGGCGTGTGCGTGGAATTCGTGGCGGCCGTGGCCTGGCTGGCCGAGTTGTTCGATGTGCCGCGCCAACGCGAGCGGGTGTTGGGTTACACGCAGGCCTTTTCTTCGTTTGGCGGTTTGTTGGTGGCGGTGGTCAACGGGCTGATTGCACAGAACATCCTGCATTTTCCTGTGCTTTCGATACCGGGATTTTTGCAGCCGCTGCTGGGAGATTTGCCCGCGGCAGCGCAACCGCCCGTTTGGCGTTACACGCTCATGAGTGGGCTGATTCCGGCGATACCGTTGATATTGATTCGGCCGTTTTTGCCAGAGTCTCCGAAGTGGTCGGCCAAGCGAGCGGCAGGGACGTTGCGGCGCCCCAGCTTGGCGGAATTGTTTTCGCCCGAGTTGCGACGTGCCACGTTGGTGACGACGCTCATGTTCGCTTGCAGTTACGGCGTGGCATTTGGCGCGATCCAGCAACTGCCGCAGATCATCCCGGGGTTGGATACGGTTCGAAGCGCGGTGGCCACGGCGACGGCCGGCAAGCCCGAGTCGGCGGCTAAGGCGATTGGGGCCAAGACCACGCAGGAAATTGTTGCGAATTACACGAAGGCGCAGGAAATGGGAGGCCTCATCGGGCGGTTTGCGCTGGCGATTCTCGTGGTGCATGTTGCAAGTCGACGAAGGCTGCTGCGATTGTTCCTGGTGCCGGGGTTGGTGGTAGTCCCACTTGTGTTTTGGGGTTTGATGCGTGGGCATGAAATCGTTTTTTTCAGCACGCGGCTTAACGTGCCTGGGTTCCACACGTTCAGCATAACGCTGTTGGGGCTTGGCATCATGCTGGCGGGTTTCTTTACGGTGGCCCAATTTAGTTTTTGGGGGAATTACTTGCCCTATGTGTACCCGGTCCACTTGCGTGGCACGGGCGAAAGCTTTGCAGCCAACATTGGGGGGCGGATGTTCGGAACCCCGTTTGCTTACGTCACACAACGACTCGCGTTGCTTCCGTGGATTATGGGAGCCGCACCGAGCGCGAAGACGGCCGCGGTGGCGGCGGGAATCGCCTTTCTGCTTTACCTTGCGAATTTGATTCTTTCTTGTTATTTGCCCGAACCACAAACCAGTTCTTTGGCAGACTGATCATTAGCCGAGTGAGGACCACCCGATCATGGAAAACACGGCCGACACGCGCCCTTGGTATCGACAACTGACTGGTTATCACTGGTTTGTGTTTGTGGTGGCGAGCGCGGCGTGGTTTTTTGATTGTTTGGACCAGCGGCTCTTCTCTCTTGCCCGGGTTCCGGCGATGGAATCGCTCGTTTCCGAAGCGAGTGCCGATCGGATACCGGCGTTGGCCAAAAATGTGACGGCCATATTCCTCATTGGTTGGGGGGTGGGGGGCGTGTTGTTCGGCGCGTTTGGCGACCGCTTCGGACGGGCCAAGATGCTGACCCTTACGATTTTGCTGTACTCCGGTTTTACGGGGCTGACATTTTTTAGCCGCGGTTACTGGGATTTCGCCCTCTACCGTTTTCTTACGGGCATGGGGGTGGGCGGCGTATTTGGGCTGGCCGTGGCACTCATTGCCGAAACCGTGCCGAGTGGAGCCCGCGTCGGGGCTCTCGGGATGCTTCAAACGCTCTCGGCCATTGGCAACATCACATCGAGCGGTTGCAAGTGGCTCGTAGATGCGGCTCAGCGGAACGACATCATTGCGCAAGGCACGAACTGGCGTTGGATGTTTTTGTTCGGTGCGGTTCCCGCCGTGCTGATTATCTTTACCAGCAAGTGGCTCCGCGAGCCGGAACCGTGGCTCAAGCAGAAGGCGGCGGGAAAGCTCCCCAAAGGGGCGATTTTGGCGCCCTATGCGGGCCTGCTTCGTGAAGCTCAGTGGCGCAAGAACCTGATCATCGGCGCGCTGTTGGCCTCGACGGGTGTTATCGGCCTGTGGGCCATCGGTGAGTATGCCGTGGACCTTCAGCGTTTCGTGTTTCGTAATCACTTTTCTACCGAGAAGGGCCTGACGGACGCGAAGCAAATCAAGGATGCCGTTGATTCCGCTCTCACCACATCCTTCTTGCTTCAACAGATCGGGGCCGGTGTCGGCATGTGGCTTTTCACGATAGTCGCGATGCGGTTGGGGCGGCGGAGCACATTCGCGATTGGGTATGCTTCGGCCCTGATCGTTACTTTTATGGTGTACTGGAAGATGAACTCACCCTCGGATGCCTACTGGATGATGCCTTTGATGGGTGCGGCGCAGCTATCGGTCTTCGCGGGGTTTGCGATTTATCTGCCGGAACTTTTCCCGAGTCGGCTTCGAAGCACAGGCACCTCGTTTTGCTACAACTTGGGCCGCTTCGCGGCGGCTGGCGGAAGCTACTTCTCCGCCGAACTTGCCAATCAAGCGTTCGGCCAGTTCGGCTCGCCACTGAAGGAACGCTACGCGGCGATGGCCATGTGCTCGATCTTTCTCGTGGGCCTCGTAACACTATTGTTCGCGCCGGAAACCAAGGATCAACCGTTGCCCGAGTAGCGAACGAGGAGTCATTCGATGCCGCAGAGTTACCGTTGGTACCGCGAGCTGAATGGTTACCATTGGTTCGTACTGATGGTGGCTGCGCTCGGGTGGATGTTCGACTGCCTCGACCAGCAGCTATTCGTTCTTGCGCGGCAACCGGCGATGACCGAACTACTGGGCGGTTCGCCATCGCAGGCCGTGATCGATGAAAGGGGGGGCTACGCCACATCGATTTTTCTGATGGGGTGGGCCATCGGGGGGCTGTTCTTCGGCGTCTTGGGCGATCGCGTTGGTCGCGCTCGGACGATGGTTCTCACCATTCTGCTTTACTCTGTTTTTACAGGGCTGAGTGCGCTAAGCACGTCGTTTTGGGACTTCTGTGTTTATCGATTCCTCACTGGTCTTGGGGTGGGCGGAGAGTTTGCCGTTGGGATCGCGTTGGTGGCGGAAGTGATGCCCGATCGCGCGCGGCCTTATTGCCTGAGCCTTCTGCAAGCGCTCTCGGTGGTCGGTAACATTACCGCAGCCTTTCTAGCGATGGGGTTCGGTACGTTGGCCCAGCGAGGAGTCATCCAAAGCTCATGGCGGCCGATGTTTGCCGTGGGCGCGCTACCCGCCCTCGTTGCCCTGTTGATTCGAGCGAGGCTCCGCGAGCCTGAGCGGTGGCAAGCCGCATCGCGCGGTGCGGGTGAACTGCGGAAGCTGGGGTCGTATGGCGAGTTGTTTGGTCACCCTGTATGGCGGCGTCATGCGTTCGTTGGATTGGGGCTGGCGTTTGCTGGCGTCGTGGGTTTGTGGGCCGTGGCGTTCTACACGCCCGATCTCGTCGGCAATACGGTGAAGCTGCAAGCGCTTGCCGAGGGCGTGGCCCCGGAACAACTTAAAGGCATCGTCCCGAAGTGGAAAGGAATTGCCTCGATTGCGCTTAACCTGGGGGCGGCTTTGGGAATGGTCGGGTTCGCGTTCCTTACGCAGCGGATGGGCCGGCGGCCTGCTTTCGCGGTGTGTTTCGTTGCAGCGCTTGCAAGCTCGGCCGCCGTTTTCAGTTATCTCCGCGAGATGCATCAATTGTTTTGGCTGTTGCCGATCATGGGGAGTTGCATTTTTTCTCTGTTCGCCGGGTATGCGATCTATCTGCCGGAATTGTTTCCGACTCACCTTCGCAGCACGGGGACGAGTTTCTGTTACAACGTCGGCCGATTTGTGGCGGCGCTCGGCCCGGCACTCTTGGGTTGGCTCACCGGCAACGTGTTCAGAGACACGGCCGAGCCGCTGCGGAACGCGGGGCTGACGATGTGTGTGGTGTTCGCACTGGGGCTTTTTGTGCTACCGTTTGCGCCGGAAACCAAGGGCCGACCACTGCCAGAATGATGCGCGCCGAAGTGGCTCTTGCAACAAGCCGGTGAAGCGAGGCCGCATCAAATGTTTATTCGTGGGTTGCGTGTACTGCCCGCGTGTTGCTGCGGCAGGCTGCTGTTGGGAGGATAGTCTTGCGACCGCCAATCGGCTTCTAGGAGGAAGTCCCCGAATTGTTACCGTAATAACCAGAGTTTTTCAGGAAAAAGTCTTCAATCGAGCTGCTATTTTCCCTATTTCCTGGTGAGGATTAATTCTTGCCGAAAGAATCTGCCCAAGCTTGCGCAGCTACGATCTATTGGTATAATGTTGCGTGTCGCGCAGCTTCCCGTTCGCTGCGCTGTAATTGGAGGGGTAGGAGAATTAGTATGCAAAAACAATCTCGACGAACGTTTCTTAAGACAGCCACCGCCGCGGCGGCGGCCTACAGTGTGTTGCCCGGCTCGGCCAGGGCCGATGTGAATAGCCAAATTCGCATGGCGGTCGTCGGCTTCAATGGCCGAGGCGGGAGTCACATCGAAGGTTTCAACGAACACCTTGTGGCTTTGTGCGATTGTGATGCGAAAGTGCTTCATCGTGGCGCTGAGAAGTTTGAGAAACAATACGGTCGCAAGCTCGACCAGGTACAAGACTTCCGCCGTTTGCTCGAGCGGAAAGACATCGATGCGATTTCGATTGCCACGCCGAATCATACGCATTCGCTGATTGCGATCCTCGCCGTGCAAGCAGGCAAGGATGTGTACGTGGAGAAGCCGATCAGCCAACGCGTGTGGGAAGGCCGTCAGTTGGCCCATGCCGCCGAGCGGTATCAGAAACTGGTGCAGTGTGGCACGCAATCGCGCTCGAACCGGGCGATTCAAGAAGCCGTGAAGTATGTCCGCGAAGGGCACCTCGGTAAGATTCAATACGCGATTGGCACGTGCTACAAGCCACGCAAGTCGATCGGCAAGAGCAGCACGCCGCTCGTGATTCCGAAAGATTTTGATTACGATTTGTGGTGCGGCCCCGCCGCGAAAGTGGACCTTTACCGGCCAGCCAAGAACTCGGTCGGCGATTACAACCCGCACTACGATTGGCATTGGGACTACAACACGGGCAACGGCGATATGGGCAATCAGGGCATCCACCAAATGGATATCGCCCGCTGGTTCTTGGGAGAGACGACCCTGTCGCCGCGGATACTCAGTTTTGGCGGCCGGCTTGGCTACGATGACGCCGGCAACACGGCCAATACTCAAGTAGTGCTTCACAGTTACGCCAAGGCACCGCTCATTTTTGAAACGCGCGGTCTGCCGAAATCCAAGGCGGCCCAAGCCAATTGGGGCAGCTCGATGGATAACTATCGTGGCTCACGGGTTGGCGTTGTGGTTCAGTGTGAGGGCGGCTACGTCGTTTCGACAGGCTCTTACGATTCCGTAAAGGCTTTCAGCCCAGAGGGAGAGGAGATCAAATCATGGAAGGGCGGCGGAGATCATTTCAAGAACTTCCTTACGGCAGTCCGTTCGCGCAAACGGAGCGACTTGAATGCCGACGTGGTGGAAGGCCACCTCTCCAGTGCCCTGTGCCATACGGGCGGCATTTCACACCAGTTGGGAGAACCGCAAACGGCCAAGGATATCCTGAAATCCGTCGAGCATGATCCGCTTCTGAAGGATTCCATCGAGCGGATGTTTGCCCACCTGCGGGCCAATGAGGTCGATATTGATAAGCCGGCCGTTGTTGTTGGCGCACCCTTGGAGATGGATCCGGCAAAGGAGCGCATCACCAACAACACGGTGGCCGATGACATGCTTCGTCGGCACGACCGAAAGCCGTTTGAAGTTCCTCAAATTGCCTAGTCCGGATTTCTCACCACGGAGCACACCGAGAACACGAAGAACAAGCCAAGAGACCGTTTGAAGAAGGTCAACCGCCGGTAGCTACGAGACAGGGTGTTTCCACCGTTTATTGTGGCAGGGGTACTTGCGACTGGTTTTCTCCGTGGCTCCGTGGTTTTGATTGTGGAAAATGCGGACAAGGGCTTTGCCCACATGAAATGTTTCGGTTCGGCTCGACACAAGCCAGTGACTGCAAAGGGTGTATGTCGTGTCGAACCCAAACTTCATCAATTGTCAAAGCCCTCGGGCTTTGTGTCAAAACCGGTTCTGGTTTGGGTAGCGGTTCGAGCAAGGCCAGGAATCCGAGACGGTCCGCGAACCCTCCCCCAACCCCTCCCTAAAAGGGAGGGGAGTTCTAAATCAGAGACTCCTCGCGCATGGCTCGCCTCCCACGTCGCTCCCAAAAATAATGACTAATATCGCACACAAGGATTTTCAACATGAGGTATTGGTTCCTGGCCATTTCGGCGATGGTTTTTTTTCCCGTTCATTCATTGGCCAAGGTGACTCTTGAACGGAATGATCGCGGCGTTGTCGTGAAGATTGACGGCGAGGTTTTCACCGAGTACCACACGCAGGCGGGGCAAGCCCCCGCATGTTGGCCCATCGTGGGGCCAGGTGGTTCACGAGTCACTCGCGGCTATCCCTTCACGCCACCCGAGAAAGGCGGCACGCGCGATCATCCGCATCATCAATCGCTGTGGATGACTCACGGTGACGTCAACAAGATCGATTTTTGGGCCACCAATCGCAACGATGGCAAAGGGGAAGCAGGCCCCCACATTGCTCATCGAGAGTTCGTTAGAGTCGAATCACACGGCGACACGGCCGAGCTTGTCACCCAAAACGATTGGATGAATGGAAACCAGCGGGTATGCGAGGATTCGACTTCACTCGTATTCGGCGGCCAGGCGGGGGGCGATCGTTGGATCGACTACACGATCTTGCTCAAAGCGAGTGATCGAGATGTGACGTTTGGCGATACCAAGGAAGGGACGTTTGCCATTCGCGTGGCCGACTCGATGCGGGTCGACGCCAAGCAAGGCGGGCGGATCGTCAACAGTGAAGGCCTGGAGGATGCAAAGGCCTGGGGTCAACCCGCGCGATGGGTCGACTACACGGGTCCGGTCGAGCGGAAGACCCAGGGGATTGCGATCCTTTGCCACCCCAAGAGCTTCCGCCCCGTGCCGCGCTGGCACGTTCGTACCTACGGCTTGTTCGCCGTCAACCCTTTTGGCCAGCATGATTTCCCGAACCCCGAGGCAGCGCAACAAGGGGCCGTCGTGCTGAAAAAAGGGGAGTCGCTCACATTCAAATACCGCGTGTGGTTCCACGGCGGAGCCACCGACGTAGAGAAAACCGAAGCGATGTTCCGCGAGTACGCCAGCAAATAGGCCACACGTGTCGAGCCCCTATGAGGGCCTGTGGTGCCGCGCTCTTTCCCACTCCCACGTGCAGAAAGAGGATTCCAGGAAGACGTTCCTGCGGGGATTTGCGTGCCATTCGTTCCGGACGCCTTGTCTTTTGCTTCTACCGCGACTCTGCCCGACCACCGCCGCCGATTGCGTAGCAGGCAACGACAAACAGCATCCCCATTGCCAGGTCGATCATCGCAAACGGCTTCCATATCCATGGAATATCGGTCGCGGCCCAATAGTAGAATGCCAAACCGCAGTAGGCCGTCTTCAGCAGAATGCCGTAAATGATCTGCCCGCGGTTGCCCACGGGGTCTAGGGCGATTCTTGTGAATAGGATCGCAAAGATAATCAGCAGCGCGGCCGGGAACTGCACGTAGGCCATGTGGTTCGGCGGCGGCACATTCAACTGGGCGAAGAGCCACGGTGCCGCGGCCAAGAACAAGACGCCGAGCACACCGTCGTAGATCGCCGCGACCACAAACAAGGGCGAAACCCATTTAGGAATGTTCATTCTAACACCTCCTCGTAGGTTGAAACCGTGCGCAAATACTTGCGATTGAAATTCTCGCGTCGCCACTTCACCGTATCTTCGGCGTAAAGTCGCCTTACCAACTCGCGAAACCCACAGCGTAACTCTTCCGCCGACATCCGCTGGGGCGCGAACATGACGTCGAACAAGGTGCAGCGTTGCCACTGCTTATCGTACAACATTCGGTCCTCGCGACGAAGCCGATCGAGCAGCGGTGTTCCCGGAAAAGGAGTTTGCAGCGTGATTTGCACATCGAACAACTCCGTTTCCACGGCAAAGTCGTACACATCATTAAACACTTCCGGCCCGTGGCCATCCAACCCCAAAACGAAACAACCATTGACGCGAATGCCATGCGATTGAATCCGCTGGATTGCCTCTTTGTAATGGGGCCACCACCGCCGCTTCCGATCGTGTCGCAGTTCCAGGCCGCGCAGGCCGCCCTCGGTAGGGCTTTCGAAGCCGATCAATACTTGCACACAGCCGCTTGCCCGCATCATCGCGAGTAGCTCACCATCTTGATAGACCGAAAGATCGGTTTCTGCAAACCAGCGAATCCGCCTCTCTGCCAATTCCGGCAGTAGCCGCTTCCAATACTTCTTGTTTACGAACGCGTTGTCATCGGCGAATTCGATGAACGGTCGGCGCCAAAACTCGTGGATTCGGTCGATCTCGGCCAACACGCGCTCGACCGGCTTTTGACGATAGTTGGGCGCGATCAAAATCGAAGAGGCACAATAGTCGCAACGCAGCGGACAGCCTCGACTCGCCTGCACCGTCATCCGATTGTATTGCCCCATATCGAGGAGTTCGTACGCCGGCATCGGCGAGTGTGCCAGATCGAATTGGCCGGTGGCGCGGTAACAACCGTGCAACACGCGATGTTCCGCATCGTGCAACACTTGCGGCCAAGCGGGTTCGCCCTCGCCAACGACCACGGCATCGGCGTGGGCAAGTGCTTCATCGGGCAGCGCGCTCACGTGCAGCCCGCCGAGCAC
The DNA here is from genome assembly GCA_020849945.1 of Pirellulales bacterium. Lineage (GTDB taxonomy): Bacteria > Planctomycetota > Planctomycetia > Pirellulales > Lacipirellulaceae > JABDGM01. The sequence goes on from JADZFK010000029.1 coordinate 13,203, forward strand.
GACCGGCACGCCGGCGGCTCGAAATCGATCGGCCAACTCGTAAGCTTCGAATATCTGGGCACTCAAGCTGGAGATCGCGACGAAATCGAAATCGGTGGGCAACGCATCCGCGTTCCGCAGGTCGTGAACCTCGATGTAGCGGCACGTGTGCTCCGGCGGCGTCATGCCGGCGAGCGTCAGAAGCCCTAAACTCGGCAGCGAGGCAATCACCTGGCTGCGTTCGACCACGCCGGGGAACGTCAGGCCAATCTCCATAAGCTCGGCATCGCAGGCTCGTACGCCACTCATCGCGATCAGGCCGATTCTCATAATAATCCCTGCACAATGACCGATAGGGCCGCACCGATCAGGCTGGCCACGGGGATTGGGAACAAATGCCGCAGGCCATCTCGCCACGCAGTCAGAAAGCACACCATCGGCATCGTCACGGCCCCCACCGCCAGCAACCAACTGGCGAGTACCGGCGGCGCAGGGCCCGTCTGATTCGCGAATGTGAACGCAAACGCCAAGTTCAGCAACCCCGTTCCCAAGAACGAGATGTGTCCTAGTCGCACCAGCCGCCGTCGCCAAGCACCATAACCGCCGAGCCAATTCGGGTCATGGAAGAACAGCCCCACCACCGCGCCGGATATCAACCCCACCGTAATCCAGACCCAGCCCAACCACACGTTCATCGATACCACCCATTCATCTCGCGTGGAATCAACCGTTACACCCAACCAAAAACGTAGGCGGGCCTTCCGACGACACTCATCAACATCATGGAATAACACAAGTCGATGATTGTAGTGTATTCGCGTCCATCGTGGCAAGGATATTGGCAATGCCAACAGGACCGAACCGTATTTCACTTTGGCAGAGAAGTAGGTGCTGCGAGCCGAGCGGCATGTTTCGTGGAAGTGGTGACGGCGTTGATTATTCGATGTCCCGCTCGGCTCGCGGGACCTGTCTGCCCGCCCGCCACACCGGTTGCGACCACGCTGGATGAAATGGTGGCGAAGGCTAGAGAAACGCTTACACCATGAAGCGATGGGCCGAAATGAAGACCGGCAACGCGTAATCTTGCTCCGCGTAGCTCATCAGCCACTTTGGCGCTTGGTTCACGTTGGCATACGATTGCAGGTAGGACATGAAGGTTTGATACGAAAGGTGCGAACGGGCCAGAAAGCTGAGAAGCGCCGGGCGCCATAGTTCGTGGTAACACTGAAGGCCGTGACGGCGTTCAATGGGTTCCCAGTAGCGCTTTGTGATGAGATGGCACCCCCAAAAGCCTAGGGCGATGCCAATGATCATGCCGAGAAGCCCACCCAATGCAATCCAATCAAAGTTCTTCCCCATGCCTCTTACTACATTGTCGACGCCAGCGCCGAGCAAGACTCCCACAGCACAACAGATGAATGAACTACCAACGAGCGTGATTGTTTGAATGGTGCGATACCAAATTCGGTTTCCTGCTTCACTGGCACCCAAACGGGATAAGTATGTTTGGCCAACAACGTCGTTGATTAACAATTGAATACGTGGGTGCCACAGTTGTTCGTCGAGTGTTTCTTTCGGCGGTTCCACATGGCGTTCGCCCACGTCATACGAAACCCATGCCCACACGGCGTAGAACGGGCTGTAGGTTTCATTGCCGAGTTCTCCAAAAGCGTCGGCCGCGGTATTCGCATCTTGGGCGAGCAGGATTTGGCAGGCCAGCACACTTTGGTCGCCGCGGAGTTGGTCTTCGCAGAAGTAATCCCGCATCGCCTGGTCGAGGCGGTGGCGAGTCTCGTTACCCAGCACGAACGCTTCACGCACTAATATGTACATGCGAAGCCGCGCGAGGACTTCGAGGTCGTACTCCAAATGGCTGGGAATGTTGTCGTAGTTTTGTTCCAGGTATTCGAAGGCTTCGGCGATCCAGTCTTTGTCGGCCACCCAAATGGCTTGCTTCAGAATGTACACGAGAAAGATCAGACGATTGGAGACTTGGATGCCTTTGAAATTCCGATTGCATTTCTCCCAGGCCGAACGGAAGTGGCAGAAGTTCTCGGCGCGTAACAATTCTCGCCAAAGAGTATCGGTGATCGGGAAGAACATCTGTTCGTCGATGAACTGGGAACACTCGACGAGGAGCTGTTCGGCTTGGTCGGGCTGTGCGAGGTTGTTCAAGTAGGCGTTGATGAGGTGAAGGAGGCCGACATCGCGCGGATGCGCCGCCACGCCTTTCAGGAGCCAACGGGCAAACTGTAAGCCGTCTTGCCGATCGACGGCATCTGACATCACGGCCAGGGCGTAATAATCGTAAGGTGACTTGTCTTCCCTGGCTTCGAGTTCACGATAGGTTTGAGTGACGCTGCCCGTTCGAATGCGTTCTTTGAGCGTTACGACGGCAGGCGTGGAAGAGCGACCCGATGCCGCTGTGCCGGCGAAGGCGGCAGATGCGGTGGGAGCATCCCAAGAGAACGAAGGGGCGGTGGTTGGGGTATCCTCGGGCGATTGCCCGTAGCGTAGTGCGTTCTCCAACTGTTCGTAAGCCGCGCGAATGCGTTGGAACTCTTGCGGGAATCGCTCGGGCTTGAACCTCCGCAAGAGTTGGTTGTAGCTGCGCTTGAGATCGCGGCGATCGTACTCGGGCGGCAGCCTGAAGAACCGCACCGGATCGCGCGGTAACAACGACCAATCAGGATCATCGGGGGCTTCGGTCATCTTCAGCCCTCGAATTGAAAAAA
>JADZFK010000030.1 GCA_020849945.1 Pirellulales bacterium
CCCTCAGCTATTCAATCGCGCAGGGTTTCAAGGTAGGTCCCGCGAGCCGAGCGGGGCACGGAACCGCCAACTCTGTATCCACTTCTCACGAAAAGTGCCGCTCGGCTTGCGGCACTTACATTTCGGCCCAAAGTGAAATGCTGTTTGGCCCTGTTGCCGACGCCCTCGCCGTTGTCGCACTGGGGCTGCCTGCGTACACTGGTGTTTGATCCAGTACAGCTTCACCCCGCGACCCCGATGGCAACCGACGAAGAAGAACTCTATCAGGAACATATCCTCGATCACTACGAGGACCCCTTCCACCGTGGGCATTTGGCGACCGCCACCCACGCCCACGAAGATAATAATCCGCTCTGTGGCGATGTCGTTCGGATCGAGCTTGAACTCGGTGCCGATGGCCGCATCTGCGACTGCTACTTCAGTGGCCAGGGTTGCGTCATTAGCCAGGCCTCGGCCTCGATGCTGCTCGAAAGATTGCAAGGCAAAACTGTGGAAGAGGCCAAGCAATTCTCCGCGGAAGACATGCTTCGGCTTTATGGTGCTCGGCTGACGCCGAATCGCCAGAAATGTTGCTTGTTGTGCTGGAAGGTTCTCCAATCCGCCGTTCATTCGCCTCTGGGCCAACATGGCAAGCGAGGCACCTGAACCACACCAAGAACTCAAAGAACGCTGTGCGAATTGCTTCGAGGACCGGGTTCGATCGGCTAGCGCATGGGCGGGTATTTTCGGAGCTGCTGGCGATCGATCGGCAACGTTCGAAGGGGCTGCGCGGCTAGCGATTTCCGCCCCTTGCGAAGGTCGGACAAAACCGCATACTTGAACGGTGCCAGCGGAATGCCTTCGGGCTTGGTACCGCTTGCCATCCCGTAGCGACGAGTCGCGTGGCTACTATTTGAGGAAAGGTGATTATCATGTCGCGTTCAGGAGCCATCACGTTCAAGGGTACGCCGCTTACACTTGCCGGCGAGGCGGTGAAGGTTGGTCAGGTCGCCCCCGATTTCAAAGTTTTCTATTTCGAAGGCGGATTAAAGCCGATCACCCTTTCGGATCTGAAGGGCAAGCCCTCGCTCATCAGCGTTGTCCCCTCGCTCGATACGGCCGTGTGCGCGATGCAAACCAAAAAGTTTAACGACCAACTGGCTGCGATGAGCGATAAGATCAACTCGCTTACGATCAGCCTCGATCTTCCATTTGCGATGAATCGTTTTTGCGGGGCCGAGAGCATCAAGAACATGCGCGTTGGCAGCGACTACCAGGACCGTAATTTCGGCCTGAACTGGGGCACCCTGATCGAAGAGTTGAAGATCATGAGCCGAGCCGTGTTCGTGCTGGATGCCAACGGCAAAGTCGTCCATACCGAGTACGTCAGTGAAGTCATCAACGAGCCCGATTACGAAGCGGCCCTGCAAGCGCTGCGATCGGCCATGTGAATCGCTTGGCGAGGGTGTGAGACGACTTGCACGGAATCACCGATCGCCTCGCGCCGATTCGGGATGATGGACGATCATGCAAGCCTTAGCGCCGCGTTGCGGGTCGGAGCTTTTCGGCCCAAAGAGCCGGGCTATCCGCATGGTTCGCCACGGGGGCAGTAATCGACGGGGTGCCGTGCGGGCTACACCGCGCCGGCGACGAGTGTGATGTTTTGGCCGCCGAAGCCGAAGCTGTTTGAGAGGATGGTACGGACTTTCTTTTCGCGGGCTACGTTGGGCACGTAGTCGAGATCGCACTGGGGATCGGGCGTTTCGTAGTTGATGGTGGGCGGTACGATGCTATCGCGTATAGCCATGAGGCTGATGATAAGCTCGGTGGCACCGGCCGCCGCGATGAGGTGGCCCGTCATGCTCTTTGTGCTGGAAACTGGAACTTTGTACGCCACCTCGGCCCCGAGCGATTCCTTAATCGCGAGCGTTTCGACGCGGTCGTTGACTTGCGTACTCGTGCCGTGGGCATTGATGTAATCGATGTCGACGGCGTTCTTTTGGGCATCGCGTAATGCCATTTTGATGCAGGAGATCGCGCCGCGACCCTCGGGATGGGTGTCGGTAATGCGGAAGGCATCGGCGGTCGTGCCGTAGCCCAAGATTTCGCCGTAGATGGGCGCGCCGCGTTTCTTGGCCCGCTCGTACTCTTCAAGCACGACGATGGCAGCTCCCTCGCCCAGGATGAATCCGTCGCGGTTGAGGTCGAACGGCCGCGATGCTTTTTGCGGCTCGGCATTGTTTTCGGAAAGTGCCGTGAGCAGATTAAAACCGGTGACACCGAACGGATGAATCATGCTGTGGGCGCCGCCGGAAAGCATGACGTCGGCCTCGCCGCGGCGAATGATCTCGGTTGCCTCGCCGATGGCCTGGCTGCTTGCCGCGCACGCCGTGAGGCAATTGATATTCGGCCCCTCGGCCCCGAAGTGCGTGGCCATGTACGCCACCGGCATGTTCGGTTCTTGTTCGAGTTCGAGCTTCGGGTCGAGGCGATTGAGGCCCTCTTGAATGAACGCGGCGAGGTCGAGTTCACCGCTCTTCAGGGCGGCCACCATCATGTGGCTAAAGTTGTGGAAGTCTTGTTGCCCTTCACCCGCCCCAAGATACGCGCCGAACCGATCGGGGGTCACGGTCCCCAAGACGCCCGAGTCGTTCACCGCTTGCCGGGCCGCACCAATGGCGAACTTTGTGTGTCGACCACGCTGCTCCCACGGGGCCGGGTCCTCGCCGACATCGGCCAGCGACCAGTTCTTCACCTCGGCGGAAATCCGCGTGGGGAAATTGCTGGCATCGAACAGCGTCGTGAAACCCACGCCCGACTTGCCTTCCTTCAGGTTCGCCCATAACTCGGGTACCGAGGTGCCCAACGGCGTAACCACCCCCATGCCGGTAACAACAACGCGTTTTCTCATGATCGGTGCTCACTCACTCTTGCGAGGATTTGCCATGTCAAAAAATCTCTTCCCAGGGCACAATTGGGTTCACGGTGAATTCACCCGGTATTCACGAAGCCTGGGTGGACCATTACTTTGGGATCGGACAAATGTGCGGGTATTCTTCGAGCCTCATGCGAGAGCCATCGGGACGAACACCGACCTGAAACACGCCGACCGCAATCAGCCACGCCCGCAAGTCGTTGGGGTTGAACAAGACGCGTCCTCGAGTTGCTTCGGTGGACTCGGGATCGAACCGGGCAAAGAAGATTTCCGCTTCGGAGAAGGGTCGCCCCGCGATCTCACCCTTCACCTGTACCGATGCGCCGACATCCTTCGCCTGTTCAAGAGCCGCGCGATAACAGATCGTATCGCCAGGGCGGGCGTGCCCCTCGAAACCGCACCGCGAAAACTTCGCCAACACCACCAATTCGCTGAACTTGTAGATTTCGCTGACCAGCAAGCCGCCGCACTGGGCCATCCCCTCGGCCACGAGCGAATGGGGCATGATGGGGTAAGCGGGCATGTGCTCCGCGAGATGGTCCTCGCTCATCGAAACGCATTTCACCGCGGTGGCGTGCGAACCGGTGACGAATTCGGTGAAACGATCGAGCCAGAACCAGCGCATGGGGATGTGGGGAGGATGCGGGGTGCGGGGTGCGGGGCAATACACCCGCGTACGATAACTCAACGAGTGCTTTGTCCGTATTCAATGTTTGGGTTCGACTCAACACAACCCAATCACTACAAAGGGTTTGTGTCGAGTCGAACCCAAACTTCTTAAGTTTTCAAAGCACCAGCTTGTTCGGGACCGTAAAGCTTGCGAACATAGTTGCGTGGACCGCGCGGCGGAAGGGTTTGTCTTTACCCCTGGCCCCCCGGCTCCGCATTCTCGGCCGCTAAGCTGCCAGCTTGTGCTCGACGAAATTGCACATATCTTGCACGGTAAGCTGCTTGGCCAGGTTCTGCACGTTCGGATCAGCCGCGAAGCGGGAAAGATCGGCAAAGGGCATCCGCTCCTTGAGTTTGGCGAGTCCGGCCGAGTTCACTTTGCCTTCTTCCACGTAGTCGGTGCTGGTCAGGATATCTTCGGGGAACAATTCGCCGCGTTCGATTTTGATGCCAAACGCTTTTTCCAGACGAAAGACGATGTCCAGGAAGTCGATCGACTCGGCGCCGAGATCGCCTTGGAGCGTGGCCTGAGGAGTGACTTCCTCCTCATCAACGCCAAGCGCATCGACGAGCGCTTCTTGCACCTTGCTGAAGATTTCCGATTTGGAAGCAACCGTAGACATCGCTTTAAGATCCTCCGAAAAAGTGTTCGCAAGCCGCGGCAATTAGCCGGCGGAACTGGCGGCCGCGGGCAAAAGGATTTTTTGCACGCGGCGGAAATGTCGAATGATTTGTTCGTCGGTTCCGCCAAGCGTTGGGTCGCGCTCGGCCAAGTTATATCGTTCCACAACGATCCGACCGCTCAAGTTTTGGCGGTCGCCCACCTGACCTTCCACTTTGAACGTGGCCAGGCGATCGTCTTTCTTCATTAACGACACCGCAACCTCGAGCGTTTCGCCTGGGGCCACGAAGTCGGCATACTTGATGTTCTTGGCTTCCTTCAACGAGATGACGCTGTGGGCAAAGTTCTCACTCAACCGCAGCAGCCAAGCGGCCGCCTGCGTCGAGGCTTCTAGCATAAACACCCCGGGCAATACAGGGAACTCCGGGAAATGATCGCCCAGGTACTCCTCGGAGAGGGCCACGTTCTTGGTTGCCACGAGCTGCCCATCGGGCACGTAGGATCGGATTCTATCGAGCAACCAAAAACGCATGGCATATAAGGTACAAAATCTGCTCGCCCCAAGCAGGAGGAGTTTGGCGATATTCGCGCGAGCCTACCCGCTTCGTGCTTGCTCCAGTAACAAACCCTTCAACCGACCAATGCGGCTGGGAAACCTGGGGAGGATGGCGAACTACGGATTATAGCCAGTTTCCAGCCCCGCTTCAACGCCCGTTTCACGGCCTTTTCCCTGGTCCTGCCGCCCGCTTGCGGCCTTTGGGACGGAATCGTTCGCGGATTTCGGCAAGGACTTCGGCGAGCAGATCGACTTCGGCAGGTGTGTTGTAAAGGTAGAAGCTGGCGCGGGTGCTCGCGGAGATGCCGAGCCGATCGTGCAGAGGCCAGGTGCAATGGTGGCCGGCGCGTACCGCGATTCCCCGCTCATCGAGCAGTTGAGCGATGTCGTGGGCGTGGGGTTCAGGCAAGGTGAAGCTCAGCAGGCCAGCGCGTTCATCAGGCCCCGGGCCGAGGATGCGAAGACCCTCGATCTCGCGCAAACGGGCGTAAGCGTAGCGACACAGTTCGTGCTCATGCCGAGAGATGTTCACGAGCCCGATACGGTTGAGGTAATCGATGGCGGCACCGAGGGCGATGGCGGGTGCAATGGGCGGCGTGCCGGCCTCGAACTTGGCCGGTAGTTCGGCGGGTGTGAAACGATCGAGCCACACCCGGTTGATCATGCTGCCGCCGCCGAGGAACGGGGGCATTGCGTCGAGCAGTTGCTCGCGGCCGTACAATACGCCGATGCCAGTTGGCGCGAGCATCTTGTGGCCGCTAAAGGCGAGGAAATCGGCACCGAGTTCACGAACGTTCGTCGGATAATGGGGTACGCTTTGGGCCGCATCCACGAGCACAACCGCGCCGACGGCATGGGCGCGGCGGGCGATGTCGGCCACTGGGTTGATCGTGCCCAGCACGTTGGAAACCGAAGCAACAGCGACCAATTTGGTGCGTTCCGTAAGAAGCGAGTCGAGCGATTCGAGTACGAGCTGGCCATCGTCGGTGATGGGGATGTGCTTGAGCACGGCGCCCGATCGCTCGGCCAGTTGTTGCCAGGGGACGAGGTTCGAATGGTGCTCCATCGTGGTAACGATAATTTCGTCGCCGGCATGCACGTTGGCATCGCCCCAGCTGCGGGCCACGAGGTTGATGCCGGCCGTCGAGCCTGAAGTGAAGATGACTTCGAGCGCTTTCTCGGCCCCGATGAATTCGCGGGCCTTTTCGCGGGCGTCTTCGTATTGCTCGGTGCTGCGTTCGCTCAGCGTGTGGATGCCCCGATGCACGTTCGCGTAATCGCGCTCATAAACGCGGCGGAGCACCTCGATCACCTGGCGAGGACGCTGTGTGCTTGCGGCGTTATCCAAGAACACGAGCGGATGCTCATCATGCACGACTTGCTGCAGGATCGGAAAGTCATCTCGCAATGCAGCCGGTAATAGCTTCGAGAAATCTTCGCGGGGTGATTTGAGTTCGATCATTAGAGGGAAACTACAACGGTCTCGAAGAACACGAGGAGCAAGAGCGGTAGTATCTGGATGGACAAGACCGGCAAGGGGGCAGGATCGGTTTCAAAAACATCACTGGGGAACTCTTTGTATCTTCGTGCCGCTTGTGTTCTAAATGGCTGTGCGGGGCTCTGTAGGAAACACATAGCCGACCCGTTTCGGGTCGGAAGGCAGTACCCGAAATCTGAGCGTTCCCTTCAGCTGTTCTTTCCCGGCCAAAATGGCCGGGCTATGTATTCTACACAGCCGCTGTGCGCCCATTCCGCACGCGCATCTACATATCGTAGTACAGGCAGAATTCGTAGGGGTGTGGCCGTAGGGCCATCGCATCGACTTCGTTCTTGCGCTTGTAGCTGATCCAGGTGTGGATGACGTCCTCGGTAAACACATCGCCACGGAGGAGGAATTCGTGGTCCTTGGCAAGCGCGTCGAGAGCTTCGCCGAGCGAGCCGGGGGTTTTGGGCACCTCGGCCAATTCCTCGGGGGCAAGGTCGTAGATGTCCTTGTCGAGCGGTTCGCCGGGGTGGATTTTGTTCTGGATGCCATCGAGGGCGGCCATCATGACCGTGGCGAACGCGAGATAGGGGTTGGCGCTGGGGTCGGGGCAACGGAACTCAACGCGCTTCGCCTTCGGGCTGGGGCTGTACATGGGAATGCGGCACGAGGCCGAACGGTTCCGCTGAGAGTACGCGAGGTTGACGGGCGCTTCGTAGCCGGGCACCAGGCGCTTGTAGCTGTTCGTCGTGGGATTGGTGAAGGCGAGAATGGCGGGCGCGTGCTTGAGCAGGCCGCCAATCGCGAACAACCCCATTTCCGAAAGCCCGGCGTAGTTGTTGCCGGCAAACAAAGGCTGGCCACCTTTCCACAGCGAGATATGCGTGTGCATGCCGGAGCCGTTATCGCCGTACAACGGCTTGGGCATGAACGTGACGGTTTTGTTGTACCTCTTGGCGACATTCTTGATGATGTATTTGTAAAGGCACATGTTGTCGCCCATCTTCACGAGTTCGGCAAAACGCAGGTCGATCTCGCTTTGACCGGCGGTGGCCACCTCGTGGTGCTGGGCCTCCACATCAAGCCCACACTCGATCATGGTGATCATCATCTCATTGCGGATGTCCATGAGCGCGTCGGCCGGCGGCACGGGGAAGTAGCCTTCCTTATGACGCAGCTTGTAGCCAAGATTCGTCTTGCCGACACTCGTATAATCTTTGCCGCGGTTCCACTGCCCTTCCTCGCTATCGAGGTAAAAATAACCACTGTTCGGCGTTTGGTCGAACCGCACATCATCGAAGATGAAGAACTCGGCTTCGGGGCCGATGAAGCAGGTATCGGCCACCCCGGTGCTCTTAAGGTAGTTGACCGCCTTGCGGGCCACGTTGCGCGGGTCGCGGGTGTAGTCTTCCCGCGTGATCGGGTCCTGCACGTTGCAGATCAAACACAAGGTGGGAATCTCAGTGAACGGATCGACGAAGGCCGTATCGGCTTGCGGCAACAGAAGCATGTCGCTCTCGTTGATCGCCTGCCAACCGCGGATGCTCGATCCATCGAAACCAAGGCCTTCCTCGAAGACCTCCTCATCCAGCTTGTTGATGGGGATCGTGAAGTGTTGCCAAATGCCGGGGAAGTCCATGAATCGCATGTCAACCGCTTTGATATCACGCTCTCGGCACAACGCTAACACCGATTGAGGAGTCATGTTCATCGTCGAAGCCTCCCAAGGCAATATAAGTTAAATGGCTGCGGGGCAGCCGATCATCTTACCGCATCCAAAAGAAGATGCAAACAGGCTCGGTTGTTCCGCGCTCCGCTCCGCGTCGCGGCAAAGCGAAGATTGGGACGGAACGGGAACGGCCGGTTTACGTAAACAAATCATGCAGGCGAAATGGGTGTTTGCCGAGTTTGCCGCCATAGTTGCCGGCACCAATGGCGAGCACACCCTCGCCGGCCGCTGCTTCGATCGCCAAACGCATGGCCGCGGCAACGGTGGGCCGATCCACGCCGTCGAGAACGATTTCATACGCACAGTTCACGCCGGGCAAGAGGCTGGTCTTCACTCGCTCGTGGTTGCGAAGAGTCGGGCAGTAGGCGTCGGCCGTCGAAGCGCGGAGGCTCTTGTACTGGGAGCCGACTTTGCTTCCGCTTCGGCACACGCCGCCCGGGAATGGTGCAATGATGCCAGCGAGCGGCGCAATTGCCCGCACCGCCCGCTCGGCCGCCGCAAGCGCGGCCGGTTGAGAAACGGCTTGCAAAATAATGTTCCCGCCCGCGATCCCCTTGGCGACCCCGGCTGTCGCTTCGACCGTGAATTCGCCATCCATCACGGGGATATGCCAGAGGGGGCGAGGGTCGAGGGCCGGGGGTTGAGGCCCAGAATCGGCGGGCTCACGATCCTCGACCCGCGACTCTCGACTCTCAAAACCATCGCCGAAGTAGCGGAGGTACTTGCCGAGCGAGAACGACTCGGGGGCATCGCTTAGGCCGTTGAAGCAGGACGTGGTGGGGCACGTCAGAACACATTGGCCCACGCGGTGCTGGGCTGCCTGCCCCACGGCCTCGACCGTAAACGCGAAAAGCATCACTGCGGCGGCCGGTCGGCCATCGGGCGATTCCCCAAGCGAAAGCCGCCGCTCGACCCCCGCCTCGGCATCGCAGCCGAGCACACTCGTGCCATAACCGGTCAGCGTCGTGAGAGCCGTTTCCAACCAACGGTCGTTCGCGGCCGTGATGATAAGCCGCGCATACCGCGCGCCAAACGCTTCGGCGAACGTATCCAGTACTTGCGTAGGCCCGATGTTCATGCGTCCATTGTAACAACGTGGGCCTTTGTGCTACAGGCGGTGTTCCCTACAAGGTTTCCTGCAAATAGGGTGGAAGTGCTCAGAAGTTGTGCAGGGCTTGATTCCTTTGTTGAGCAGGAGATTGTCCGGCAACGGGAAGCTGCTTGCCCGCCACCTAGGGTTCCAACCCGGGGCGTAGCCCATTCGGGAATTCATCGGCAATGACGTGTTTGATGTACTCTTCGCGGTTGGCGGGTTTGGGGTGGGTGCTCATGAATTCGGGCGGGCCAGCGCCGCCGCTGGCGCGGTCGAGCACTTCCATCAATCCGATCATTGCGCGGGGGTCGTAGCCGGCCATTTCGGTGAGCCGTACGCCCCACTTATCCGATTCGAGTTCATCCTCGCGGCCGTACTTCATGCTGACCATTTGAGCGACCGCTTGTGCCATTTGAGCACTTTGCTGATCGCCGCCGGCGATGCCACCAGCCGCGGCGAGCCCCTGGAACAACTGCTCTTTCGCCATCCGCTGGTTGCTGTGGCGTTCGATGACGTGGCCGATTTCGTGGCCGAGCACGCCGGCCAGTTGGCCTTCGGTTTCCAGTTCGCGGTACAGGGCACCGGTAATGAAAATCTGCCCGCCGGGCAGTGCGAAGGCGTTCACGGTTTTTGGGTCGGCAAGCAACGTGAAGTTGAAGTTCTCGCGGTAAGGGTTGTGGCGGCCATGTTTGACGAGGTAGCCATCGAGCGCGGCAAGGAGCTTCTCGCCGACCTGTCGCACGTGGGCCGCGGCGCGGGCATCGGGGTGGCGGCCGCCGTGCATCTGAGCCATTTCCGGCACGGCTTGCAGCCCCATTTGCACTTCGTCGGCCTCTTCGGTCATCGCAACCCGCTCGACTTCGCCGGTGACCTGATTTTCGTCGCCCGGCCGACCATAATACGAAAGCACCGCAAACAGCGCGATGACGATCGCAATGATCAACCGCGCTTTGAATCCGCTGCCAGGCCGGCCGGAGGAGGCCTGTTGCCGCGGGCTCGGGAAGGGGAGTCTTATGCGCGACATCGGAAGACCTCACGGGCCAGAAGCGACCGCTTCCCAGCGAGAAGCTGAATCGAACAAGAAAAGCACCGTTGCCAACGGCCGGTATTTCCTTTCAACTTACAAGCTTGCGGCAAGACTTGCAATCAATTGCCCTGTCAACACAGGGCCAATCCGTTATTCAAATTGGGCCGAGAAGTAGGTGCCGCGAGCCGAGCGGCACTTTCCGTGATGTGGATACCGAGTAGGTCATTCCGTGTCCCGCTCGGCTCGCGGGACCTACTTTGAAGTCCTGCGCGATCGGATAACGGATCGGCCCCGCCTGCCAACAGACAATTTCATGACGCGAAACCAGCATCGATTGGCCTTGGCTAGCAAAGCCGCCGTGGGGCTTTATTGGATCGCCCTCTGCGTGGCAACGCACGTGCCGCCGGCGGAAGCCCCGTTGCCTTCCGGGCTGAACGATAAGTTGGCCCACGTTGCCGCGTACCTGGTGCTTGCCTTTCTCGCCTCAACCGCCTGGCAGCTTGCAAGCGGGATTCTGACGAGCCGACACTTGTGGTTCGCCTGGCTGGTGATCGTAATCTACGGTGCGCTCGACGAACTAACGCAACCCCTGGTTGGCCGCGACTGCAGCTTGCTCGATTGGGCTGCCGACGCCGTGGGAGCAGCCGCGGGCATCGCATTATTCGTGGCCGTGCGCGCGTGCTGTCGGAAGATACATAGGGGATGACACCGGGCGAATCAGACCGAATAAGAATGAGAAGGTTCCTCGGATCGACGGAATGAACATGGAGATGACGCCAGCCAAAGCCTTCCCGCGTATTGCTCGGCACGACGCGCCGCCGCGGAGTGCTTATATTCATGTGCCGTTCTGTCGGCATCGGTGCGGATATTGCAACTTTTCGGTGGTGGCTGGGCGCGATGAGTTGGTGAATCGTTTTCTGCAGGCAATCGAGTTGGAGTTGGCTAGGCTCGGCGAACCACGAGAAGTCGAAACGCTTTACCTAGGCGGCGGCACGCCGACGCACTTGCGGCTGCCGCAGCTTCGGGCGTTGGTGGCGAGCGTGCTCCGATGGCATCCGCTGGCCCGTGCCGATGCGGTCGGCAATGCGGGTAGCCATAGCGCGGGCCGTGAGTTCAGCCGTCCGGAATGGACGGTCGAGGCCAACCCAGCCGATCTCAATCCCGCGATGATCGAGACGTTGAGCGAATTGGGCGTTACGCGGCTGAGCATCGGCGCGCAATCGTTCCGTCGCGAAAAGTTGAGGTTGCTCGAACGCGATCATGAATCGGCCGACATCGAGCAGGCCGTTCGCTGGGCACACGAGGCGGGCTTGGATGTGGCACTCGATCTGATCTTTGCCGCGCCGGGCGAAACGCTTGCCGAGTGGATTGCCGATTTGGAGGAGGCCATCGCGCTGGAACCGGAACACTTCTCGACCTACGGATTGACCTTCGAACGTGGCACTTCGTTCTGGTCTCGCAAGGAGCGTGGCGACCTGAAAGCGGTTGAGGAAGAGGTGGAACGCGAGATGTATGCACTCACGATCGATCGACTTACGGCCGCGGGATACGAGCATTACGAGATTTCAAATTTTGCCCGGCCCGGGCATCGCTCGCGGCATAACCAGGTGTATTGGTCGGGCGGCGGGTACTACGCGGCGGGTCCAGGCGCGGCACGCTACGTGGCCGGCACCCGCGAAATCAATCACCGCAGCACGACGACCTACTTGGCTCGCGTAGGGGCCGGCCAATCGCCGGTAGCCGAATCGGAAACGCTTTCGCCCGAGGCCCGCGCACGCGAGTTGTTGGTGTTCAGCCTACGTAAGATCGAGGGCGTTCATCGGCAAACATTTACAGCCCAAACCAGCTATGATCTCGATGCGCTAGCCGGCGATTCCCTGCGACGTTTTGTTGCCCAAGGCCTGCTGGAAGATACCGGCGACTCAATACGCCTGACACGAGAAGGCCTGTTCGTCAGCGACGCCCTGTGGCCCAACCTGGTCTAGCCGAGAAAGCCACTTGGGAAGAGACAGCCCCAGATTGCAACGTGCAACCTTCATCCTGTTGACTAACCGCTAACCGCTAACCGCTAATAGCTACAATCTACAGCCTCGTTGGCGTAGAACACCGCTATTGCACGGCTACAGCGGTGCCCGGGGCATTTCGCGTTTGAAGGGTGGCTCTTCGTGGGCGGGAAGGGGTTCGTCGTTTTCCTCGGCCCACAATTCCCGCTCGATGGAGCTGGCGTAGTAGCGCAACCAGATATCGGGGTTCTCTTCCATGTCCGCACAGTCCCAATGCAGGAAACTGGTGCGGCGTTCGAGCTTCTTTTCGTGCGAGGGAAGGATATCGCGGAAGATGAGGCCGTAGAGTTGGTAATCGCTCAGGTGGTCCGCAAAATCGAGGACGATTCGCTTCTCGTACAATTTTTCGATGGTGGCCCGCAGCACGATCGCTAATTGGTGCTGGCTCAAGCGATCGGGGTGGGGCAACACGAGGGGCGGATCGAACCATTGGCTGATCGGCAGCATCGGCGCCCGTTCCCATTCGAGCATCGATTCGAGGAACTCGTTCTCGCTGCGAGTGCTCATCACGGTCGGGTTCACGCGGTCGATCGATTCATCGAAGAGCGGTTCGAGCTCGTCGCGCAGCTGGGCATTGCGCAGCAAGTGATCGACCTCATCCGATTGGGGAGACTGGGGAGCAAACATGAAAGTCACAAGGGGGACGAAACAGCGATGATGACGAGGGGAAATCCGGCACACGAACGTGCCTCGCTCCGAGCCACGGGGGAGCCGAAAGAGGCCGCGTGTGTTCCTGAATCTTGACTTTACCAAGCCGCGACGCCGACTAAAAGTGTTTGGCACAGGGCGACGCGACAAGATTCCTTGCCGGGCGATTTACGACCCTCAAACCCGGCAAGGTCGCCCAAAAGAGTCTGCGTAATCGTTAAAGTCGTTCAGGGCAGACCGAGCCAAGCTGCGGGAGAGGCACCATTTTCTTGCGGAAATAGTTTCCTAAAAAGCCGTCAGTTCGCCGATGGCTTGGGCGAGCTCCTGGGGGTGCGTGGCAAGGTTGCAAACGCTGGCCACGAGCAGCACGGCCGAGGCCGCCAGCAACACGGCAGCCCGCGGATTCCGCTTCCCGCGAACCTTGCCAAGGGCGGGCTTTAATTCGCTCGCCAATTGTCGCCAACCTTCTAAACTCTGTTGCCCTCCACTGGAAATAAGCGATACGTTTCGCATCCGTTCGAACGCTTCCAGGTGAAGCGAAACCCCCAGTGCGGGGAGCGCGAGCTGGTTGCCGGCCCAGCGGGCGGCGGGGTCCAGTCGGGCGGCGGCTTCGGCCAGCACGACATGAAGCTCGTCGCCTCCAATGTTGTAAACCACGAGCCGAGGCCGCGCGACGAGCGCAACAAGCACAACCACAAGCCCGTAGAAGACCAACAAGAAAAGCCAGATGAAGTTTCCGAAGGCCCGAGTGGCGGCCTCGGGGCGAAAGAGTTCGATCGGGCCGATGAAGACGAGGCCAGATAGCGCGAGGCCGAGCGCAACGAGATCGCAACCGCCGGAAGTGAGGAACGGGCGTCGCCGCGCGTTCAATAGCCCGATCAGTAACCCATAAGCACCAAGCGGCACAAGGGCTATTGCCAGCCGCAAGGGATCAACAATCATGCGTGGAAGAACTCCTGGTTGTGACGAAGTCGTGTTGGGATGTTTCGTTGCGGGCTCCCGAAATCAGTTGCGGTTGGTGAGCCAACTTGGCTTGGTTGGCAAGGAGTTCACCTCGAAGGCGAGCCACGTGCTGACGCGTCGACCACGCATCGAATGCGGCAAGGAGGATGAGAACCAGGCAGGCACCAACGATCGCAAGCAGATACAGCGCCATCGCGATCGGTTGCCTGGGAACCAGCGGCCCGCAACCGATCGCGGCCCCGATCGCGCCGATGATCCCGCTGGCTTGCATCCGTCGGCGATATTGCGATCGCGCGTAACGCCGTTCATTCGTTGGCTGCGTTGCGTCTTGCTGAACGCCAAGCCAGGTACGGCGGTGCATATCGAGCATGGCGCCCGAAATGCCGATGAGGATCAACGCAAACACCGCGGTAACGAGCATAGCCACACCGTTAACATGAAAGCAGCTACTTCAATCCACGCAGCCACTCGTAAACCACCCAGCCCACTTTGGCCAGCGACGTGCCCGAGCAGCGATGTGGGGTATCGTTCGTGGTGTGCCAGGCAGGGTAAGTGAAATCGATGATGTTGCAAGTGGGAATCTTGGCTGTGTTTCGCAGGGGCAGGTGGTCATCGCGGATGCCCTGGCTACCGTAGGCAACGCGTGGAATGAACTCATTCACGCCAAGCCGACCGGCTGTTGCCCAAATCTCCTTAACCAGCGGTCGCGTTTCGCGCCAAGTCACGCTGAAGACCTCTTGGGGGATTTGCAGATCGGCATCGCCGACCATGTCGAGCACGACGCCCCAGCGGTAGCTGTAATCTTGTTTCTTCTCGGAGTACTGCTTGGCGAACCAGGTACTGCCCAGGAAGTACGGGTCGCGATCTTCAACATACACCAGTTCCTCGCCATCGAAGAGCACGAAATCGACGCCGTAGGGGCTTTCGAACTTCGGCATCAGGTGGCCAAGTTCCATCAGCAACGCCGTGCCGCTGGCGCCGTCGTTCGCACCCACGAAAACTCCGGTCCTCCGCTTCACGGGATCAAAGTCGCTATCGGGAAGTGGCCGGGTATCGTAATGTGCGCCTAACAAAATACGTTGTTTCCGTTCGGGGTGCCACTCGACGATCAGGTTCGTCATCGGCACTTTGGCCCCGCCCAAGGGGTTTCTCGCCAAGAACGATTGCAGGGTGACCTTCGCCCCGAGCTTTTCGAAATGGGTCTTGAGAAGTTCCTGCTGCTTCTTCATGCCGGGCGAGCCACTCATGCGAGAACCGAACGCACACAGCTGCTGCAGATAGCCAAAGGCCCGCTCGGCATCCAACGGATTAACTTGAGACGAGCCGGCCATTGGCGGCTGGGCCGCCAGGGTGCCAGTGTCTCCAGGCGAACCGGCTCGGGCCGAGAAGATCGCCGCCGCAAGCAGTAGCAGAGCGACAAGGACAGAGGCTCGGGACTTTTTCCAGTGGTTGCTCATATCGATATTCTACGTGCTAGCAAGGAATTCGTGCGAGACGGAATGCCCGCCCGAGAACTTTCTTTTCGAATAGGCCCCCACCCTAGGGAAGGCATCGCAACCGCCGATTTCATAGCGAATGAGCGGCTCATGGGGCTACCGCCTCAACGGGGTTCGTAATCTCTTCCCACAGTGCTTCCCGCGATGGAGCCGACGCTGCATCCAGCGGATGAAATCCGCAAGAACCCGAAACGCCGAAACGCCGTGCTGGCAAACGCATCTTGCCGCAATCTTGCGAGATTCGTACTATTCGGCCTTTGGGTGAAACGATTTCGCAGGATAGAACGGCCTTGTCGAACAATCCCTGGCGAGGGTGTTCTATTTTGACAGGATGGACAGGATTTTCAGGATGGGAGCCATCAAGACGTTTTCAGGAAAAGTGGAAAGCCGATTGTCTTGCTGGTTGAGGAGGACGTTTTCTGTGGGTGTTCGGGAATTGGAACCGTTTTCAGCCCCCGGCTTTGCCGGGGTTATAAGCCATCCACGCATCGTGAGATCGTGGCGAACCCCCGGCAAAGCCGGGGGCTGTGTATCCAACTCCTAGGCCCCCTCAGTTACCCTGGCGAAAAACGCACTTGAGAGAATTGTTGCGAATGGCTTCACACTTGAAAGTCAAATGACGCGAAGCCATCCTCATCATCCTCATCATCCTGTCGATCCTGTCAAAAAGCATTTCAGAATAATTAGTCAACAAGGCCGGATGGAACCGCCATGCTTCCCGCCCCCCACGAATTGGTCAAGCAAATCACCGAACTGCATCGAGAGACGGTTGAGCGCTGGCACGCGGCACCGCCTGAGAATCCAGATACTCGATACCAGGGCCTGCTAGGCACCGTATGCCAGCAACATGAATTCAATTTTCTTTTGTGGCATGAAGAGGACATCGCGCGCAGCCCAGACGTTTCCGACCATCGCATCGCAGCGGTCAAACGAGCCATTGATCGGTACAACCAACAGCGCAACGACTGGATCGAGAAGATCGACGAAGCGATTCTCGAATTGCTGGCGGAAGAAGATGTGTTGCCACGAAGCGGCGCGCGGCTGAACACCGAAACGCCAGGCAGCGCGATCGATCGCCTGTCGATCATGTCGCTCCGTATCTACCACTTCGAGGAGCAGTTTGCCCGAGAAGACGCCGACGATCGGCATCGATCGGTCGTGGCCGAGAAGCTGGCCCGATGCCGATTGCAACGCACCGACCTCGCGCAATCGCTCGCCGAGCTTCTAGACGATGTGTGGGCCGGCCGCAAGCTGCTCAAAGTCTATCGACAAATGAAGATGTACAACGACCCAACCCTCAATCCGTACCTCTACCGCACACAGCGACTAGCCGGATAACCAACTCGCGGAGTTGAGAGAGGGTGGATGAGAGTTGAGGGCGGCCCATTATCCACGTC
>JADZFK010000031.1 GCA_020849945.1 Pirellulales bacterium
TGCAGTTCAAACAGGGCCCATCGGCTTCGGGCGACTCTCCACGCGCGCCGGCGACCCACGCCGTCGATCGTGCGAGGGTTAGTGTAGCAAGTGGTGGACAAAAGTTCAAGTTTTATTTTTGGCCACTCGCCGGTCGCTGAAGCGACCTCGCCAGACGGGGGCTCGCCGGGCGTGGGCTCGCCGGGCGTGGGCTCACCGGGAGCGAACTCGGCGGACGGGGGTTTGGCGGACGGGAGTTTGTCCGCGAGGGGGTTATTCGGTGAAGGTGTTGGAGCGGGGGGTATCGGCCAGGCGGATGAGGATGAGTTTTTGCTGAGGGCCTTCGGAGGAGGCCACCGAGTGGAAGTAGTGGCCGAGGCGGCTGCCGGCCTCGGGGGTGCCCATGAGAACGAGCATGTCGCCGGGTGCCAAACGAACGGCGAGGCGGAGTCGGTCGAAGACCTCGCGTTCTTTGAGCGAATCTTGTCGCAAGATGCCATCTTCGCCGCCCGTGTATCGCAAGCGAGGCGTGCCGTGGTGCAGTTCGGGGGTCAGTTCGACGAGGGCGGTTTGATCGGGTCGCGGATCGAGGCGAAGGGCGTAGATAGCCTGGGCCTGGTCGAAGGTGTTTCCGCCGAGCTCGGCGTCTTTGCTCAACAGCACGGGGATGGAAGGAAAGGTTTCGGAAGCTTGGATTTCGTAGCGTTGGTTGCGGGGCATCTGCCGGACGCGGCCACGGACGATGGGTTCGGTGAGGAGGGAGGAGCCTTTGGGCTGCGGGGTGGTTGCGGCCGCAGTGGGTTCGTCGGCGGGTGGCGAGGAAGCGTCGGCGGTGCGACTCAAGCGTAAGACATGATCGATGGCCGGTGGCAGCGAGCCGGAAATGACGCCGGCCCGCAAGCCGTTGTTTGCGAGTTCACGGCGGACGGCCGGGTCGATTTGCAATTCATCGATTGCCTGCCAGGTATCGTTCGAGATTGCAGGGCTGTTGGCGGGGAAACGAGCCCAAATGATTTCCATGGTCACGCTATCGGGCGAAGCTTGAGCCGGTTTGAGCGGCGATTGGCTACGTGGAAACGGGCGAGGCGTGGAAAACAATTGGCAGCCGCTCGCCAGAGAGGCGATTAGCAGGAGTGACAAGGCGTGGAGAGGAACGATTCGCATGAGCGACGCCGAACAAGCCGAGGAGCCGACCTTGTGGAAGGCGACCGCCACTGCCGAAGCGGAGCGAACGAGAGAAGAGGAACCGAGAAGCCGATGGGGGCCATCTCCCGCCGAGATGGGGCGCGTAGAGTAACGGGGTGTTGGGAAGCCGTCAATGCACGGAGCATGGCGGGGGCCGATTAGCTAGCAGTCGCTTGCGGCCGCGATGGAGAAGTTGGAACGGGGAGGTGGGGTTGGGGTGAGAAGGGAGTGAAGCGTGGAAGAGGCCCAGGGTCATCGACCGAGGGATAAGCGCGAAAACCCCCGGTCATTGACCGGGGGCTAAATGAGCAAGAGTAGGCTTCGATTGGGTGGGCGGCTAGCTTGCAGTGCCGGCGGGGGTGGGTTCTTGGGAACCGCTTTCGAAGGTTGGTCGGACCGAGCGTTGGACGGCGCGATCGCGGACACCGACAAATTCGAGGATGGCGCGGGTTCCGGCATCGCCAAGGCGGGGCTTTGCGAGGCGGAGGATGCGGGTGTAACCGCCAGGCCGATCGACGAAGCGAGGCGCAACTTCGCTGAACAAAACGCGGACGGCGTTCTTATCGCCGAGGAGTTGAAGACAGCGGCGACGAGCGGCGATGGAAGGGGCGATGGCCTGGTTCCACGTGGACCAGCGTTCACTTTGTCGCCACGATTTCCAGGCATCGGTACCGCGTTCGGCCGAGGAGCCGAACTCGGCGGCGGCCTCTTCGGCAGCCAAGCCCTTGCGGGCGATGGTGACACACTTCTCGACGAGCGGTCGAACTTCCTTGGCCTTCGTAATGGTGGTGATGATACGGCCCTTTACGGCCGGCTTGTTGGAGTCGAGTTCGGCATCGCGTTCGGTAAGGAAGAGCGCGCTGGCGAGGCTCCGCAGCAGGGCGCGTTGATGTTTCGGGCTTCGGCCGAGTTTTCGGCCGCGTTTTCGATGTCGCATGATGGCACCGTGGGAAGTATTGGACGATGAATCGCTAAGCCGCGATCGGCTAGGAGGACGGAGGGATTAAACGCCGGAGGTGACCGCCGGGACGCGCATGCCGAGGTGGAGTCCGAGATCGCGTAGTTTGTTACGGACCTCGGTGAGGGTGGTTTCGCCGAAGTTACGAACTTCGAGGAGTTGGTCCTCGCTCCGCAAGACGAGGTCGCGGACGGTCATGATATTTTCGGATTCGAGACAGTTGCTGGCTCGCACGGAAAGGTTCAGGTCGGCCAGGCTCATGCTGAGTTTTCCTTCCAGACTGGGGTCCGAGATCGAAACGGAATCGCGGGCGGGGGACCGGACCTGTGGGCCAAGCTCGGTGTACTGGACGAAGGGGTTTAGGTGTTTTCGGAGGATTTTTGCGGACTCGACGAGAGCCATCTCCGGGGCGACGGAGCCGTTGGTCCAGATTTCGATGGTGAGTTTGTCGTAGTTGGTTTTTTGGCCGACACGAGTTTCCTCGATCGCGTAGCGAACACGAACGACGGGGCTGTAAACGGCATCGATGGGGATGATGCCGATTTCCTGAACATTCTGCGAATGTTCGGTGGAAGGGATGTACCCGCGCCCGTTTTCGACGACCATCTCCATGACGAAGGGGACGTTATCGGTGAGGGTGGCGAGGACGTGGTTGGGGTTGAGGATTTCGACCGCATCGTCGGTTTCGATATCGGAGCCGAGAATCGGGCCGGCGGTGTTCTTTTCGACGCGGAGGACGCGGGTGGAATCGCTATGGTTCTTGACGATGAGCGATTTGACGTTGAGAACGATGTCGGTAACGTCTTCGAACACACCTTTAATTGTGGTGAATTCGTGCTGGGCACCGTGAACCTTGATTTGCGTGACGGCGCTGCCTTCCAGACTGGAAAGGAGGACGCGGCGCAAGCCGTTGCCAATGGTGGTACCGAACCCGCGTTCGAAGGGTTCGGCCACGAATTTGCCATAGGTCGAGGTTAAAGTAGCCGCCTCGCAAGTAACGTTGCTGGGCAGTTCAAGTCCGCGCCATCGGATATGCATAAGGAATACTCCGGAGAGGATACAGGGTGCGGGAAGCCGTGGGGTGGGGGCAAAGGCGAAATTCCGAGCAGCCACCCAAGGGCATCCATGATTGCCGTAGGATCAAATAAATCGCGAGCACAGCTCGACAAATTATCGCGAGCAAAGCTCGACGATGAGTTGAGTTTGAACGGGGATCGAAACATCATCGATGGCGGGCAAGCGGCCGACGACGCCCTCGGGGATTTGGCTATCGCCGCGAGAAAGGAAATCGGGGACATCGCGGGCGTTCTCGGCCATCGAGCCGCGAACAAGATCGAGGCTCTTGGCGCGGTTCTTGACGCGGATAACATCTCCGATGCGGACCTGATAGCTGGGGATATCGACGCGACGACCGTTGACCGTGATGTGTCCGTGGCGAATCATCTGGCGAGCCTGGGAGCGGCTCAGGCCGAAGCCGAGGCGATGAACGACGTTATCGAGCCGGCGTTCCAAGAGCATCAGAAGGGTGTCGCCCGTGTTGCCTTTGCTCCGAACGGCTTCCGCAAAGTAGCGGCGGAACTGGCGTTCGAGCACGCCGTAATAATGCTTGACTTTTTGTTTTTCACGAAGATGGACGCCGTAATCGGTGAGCTTTCCGCGGCGAGTTTGATGCATGCCGGGCGGATTTTCGCGGCGTTCGATCGCACACTTGGGCGTATCGCAACGATTGCCCTTGAGGAACAACTTCATGCCGTCGCGACGACAGAGGCGACAGACGGGTCCGGTGTAACGTGCCATGAGAGTAGGATGCGGGAGATGGGATGCGGGGAGCGGGGAAGTTCGATTCGGCAGAATTGTAATTGCTAAACGCGGCGTTTCTTGCGGGGCCGGCAACCGTTGTGTGGCAGCGGGGTGATGTCTTCGATCGATTTGACTTTGAGGCCGGCCGCCTCGAGCGCGGTGATGGCACTTTCGCGGCCACTGCCAGGGCCTTTGACTTTGACTTCGACTTCCTTAACGCCGTATTTCTTGGCTTTGTCGGCGGCCTGTTGGGCAGCCATTTGGCCGGCGAAGGGGGTGCTCTTGCGGCTACCCTTAAAGCCCGTGGTGCCGGCGCTGGCCCAACAAAGCGTATCGCCCTTGGTATCGGTGATCGTCACCGTCGTGTTGTTGAACGTCGCCTGAATGTAAGCGATGCCAACCGATACGTTGCGGCGGGCCTTCTTTTTAGTTTTCGACGCGGAAGCTGCTGCGGGGGTAGCCATGAGTTACCGAGGGAAGCAAGTGGTATAAGGTATAAGGGAAGTTGTGAACGAGGGAAGGAAAGAAGTGAGAATCAAGTGCAAGTGATTTTGGGAATCGGGGTGCGAAGCGGAGCAGGCAAGGCGTCGATGCGACGAAGCGGGCCCGCGAATTTTTCGCGAGGCAATTAGCGCAGGTCTTTGACACCTTTCTTACCGGCGACCGTTTTCTTGGGGCCTTTGCGGGTACGAGCATTGGTGCGGGTGCGTTGGCCGCGGACCGGCAAACCACGGCGATGCCGCAACCCGCGGTAACAACTGATATCCTTGAGCCGCGTGATGTCTTGGCTCACCTGACGGCGAAGTTGCCCCTCGGCAACGTAGTCTTTATCCAAGAGCGCGGCGATCCGAGCGACTTCGTCCTCGCCCAGTTCGCGGGCATGGGCTTGCGGATTGATGCCGGCTTTGTGGCACAGTTCGCGCGCGGTCTTCGGGCCGACACCATACAGGTATGTCAGCGAGATGACGGTTGGGCGATCGTTTGGAATATCGACACCTAACAAACGAGGCATGGGTAGCTCCGAATAAATCTGTTCGACCGCGGTCGAGGCTTCTAGTTTCTTCTCCGGCAGATCCGCGAGGCGCGCCCGAACTGCGTGTGATGATCACCGTTTGAGGACGACATCAACCGCTCGTCGAAGGCAGGCGAACCCCAATCAGCCCTGGCGTTGCTTGTGGCGCGGATTACTGCAAACCACGTAGACCGTGCCGCGACGGCGCACGACCTTGCATTTATCACAAATCCGCTTGACGCTGGCTTTAACTTTCATCGTGCAACCTGTAACCGCCCGCCCCGGCCGAAAACCGCGTCGGCAGGGGGAACTCGCTGGAAATGATGGGAAACGCTTGAATATACGCCCCAATGGGCAGTTCGTTCAAGGGCTGAATTTGGAGAGTTTTCAAAGCAGGGGTCGAAAGTCGTCCGAAACCCTGGATTTGCCCAAACCATCGGCATGGAGGGGCCTATCTTGCCTAGCCCGCGGAACCGCTGCATCGATCAACCGCCGGTTGAAACGGGTTTCAGGGCGGCCTCGGCGGCGGCAAAATCCCACGGCAAATTGGCGATTTCCTCGGGCGTTGGGGCCGTCGTAAGCCATCGGGGCCCGGCCTTGGTGATCGCAATCGTGTGTTCGAAATGGGCGCTGGGCTTGCGGTCGATCGTGGACTGAGTCCATCGATCGCGCAGCATTTTGACGCGTTTGCTGCCCATGTTCACCATCGGCTCGACGGCGATGACCAAGCCCGGCTCGACTTGAAAATCGCCGCTGCCGCGTAGGGCACGGCTTACAAAGTTGGGCACTTGCGGCTCTTCGTGCATGTCGCGGCCGATGCCGTGACCGACGAAGCACTCGACGGTGGAGAAGCCGTGATCGCGAACGTATTGGGCCATCTCGCGGGCGACCTGGCTCCAGCGAGTTTTCGTGTGCAAAAGTTCAAAGGCCAAATCGAGCGTGCCCTTGGTGACATCGAGCAACCGTTGCACGTGAGGAGCGATGCAGCCGACGGAGTAGGTATAAGCGGAATCGCCACACCAGCCATTGAGGCGGCAGCCGGTATCGACGCTGGCAATATCGCCTTCCACCAACCGGCGATGAGCGGGAATGCCATGAACGACTTCTTCGTTCACGCTGATGCAAGTGGCCGCGGGAAAGACCGGGCCACCCTCGTCTTGGTGGGGGTAATTCTTGAACAGAGGCTGGGCGTTGCAGAGGCGAAAGTGGTGAGAGACGACGGCATCGATTTCGGCCGTCGTGACGCCCGGTGCAACGACCTGCCCGACGAGCTGATGGGCCTGCCAAACGCAGATGCCAGCCTGCCGCATCAGCGTGATTTCGCGTTCCGACTTGAGTTGAATCACAGACGAATGAGGGGGAGAGTGGAGGGTAGGTGCCCAGCCATTCTACCCGAAAACAAGGCCGGTGGCGAACCTCATTCGTCGACTGGGGAAGATGATTATTTTGGGGCACCCGCGGCCGTTTCGACGGCGGCGCGAATTTGCTCGAAGACGTCGTCGGGGCAGCCTTCGGCAACGATCCGAGCGAGGACCCCGCGGGAGGCGTAGTAATCGAGCAGGGGTTGAGTCTGGCGGCTGTATTGGCGGAAGCGTTCGCGGATCGTTTGTTGATCGTCGTCGGCACGACCGCGGGCGAGCAAACGCTCGACGAGAAGCGGCTCGGATACTTCAAGCGCGATGACCAGGTTGAGCGGAGTGCCGCGCTGAGTCAACAACTGATCGAGTGCTTGCGCTTGCGGCACCGTGCGAGGGAAGCCATCGAAGAGGCAACCGCGCTGGCAATCGTTTTCGCGAATACGATCGGCCACGATACGGACGACCATGTCATCGGGAACGAGCTGGCCGGCGTTCATGAACCTAGCGGCTTCGATCCCCAAGGTGGTACCGGCCTCGTGGGCCTGGCGAAGCATCTCGCCGGTCGAGAGGTGGACGATTTGGAGATAGTCCTTGAGCCGCTGGGCTTGCGTCCCCTTACCCGAGCCGGGCGGTCCTAGGAAGACGATGCGCATGGGATCGTAGGTTTGGAGTACCCCCAGGTGGAAGTCCTGAGGCTCAAGGCCGAGCGATGGCAAGGCGATTTCCATCATATATCGAGCTCCTTACGAAACTATAGCTCGCAAAGACCTCGGCTGGAAAAACGGGAAAAACGCTGCAAAAACCGTGGAAACGCAGCCCGACCCAGCTAGAACAGGATTCCCCCTCCCCCCTCCTGCTGGGCGACGGAGCGGATGAGGGCGCCTTATTGGAAAACGAATGAGAGCCTGCCCGACGGCTTCAAGTCCGCATTTCTCACAATCAAAACCACGGAGGCACGGAGCCACGGAGAAGAATTGGTCATTGCAAACTTGTCATCTGAAATTTGGTCATTTCTGAAATGGTCAATGACAAATGACCAATTTGCAATGATCAATTCTTCTCCGTGACCTCGGTGTGCTCCGTGGTGAGAAATCCGGGCTTGACGGAATTGGATTCGCGGCGAGCCAACTCGAGGGGCGCATTGGGGCGCGGCACCAGGGCAAACTCGACGTTACTTTTCCAGTAGGCCCGTGTAATTACGCATGACGAGATGGCTGTCAATCTTCTGGACGAGATCGAAGGCCACGCTCACGGCAATCAACAGGCTCGTACCGCCATAGAAGCTAGCGACGTTGTAATCCACGTTTAAGGCTTTCGAGACGATCGTGGGGAGAATGGCGACAAGAGCCAAGAAACCCGCCCCCACGTACGTAATGCGGACCATGACCTTTTCGAGATAATCGGCCGTGCGCTTCCCGGGGCGATACCCAGGAATGAAGGAGCCGAAGTTCTTAAGGTTGTCGGCCATATCCTTGGGGTTGAAGGTAATGGCGGTCCAGAAATAGCAGAAGAAGTAGATCAGGACCAAGTAGCAGATGTTGTAGACGTACCCGTGCTCGCGGCTGAAGATCTCGGCGAAGAAGCCAACCGTGCGGCCCCACCAACCTTCTGAAGAGGAGACTTTAGCCAGGTTGGAGAAGATGAACATCGGGAACAGAAGCAAGCTGCTGGCGAAGATAATGGGCATCACACCGGCTTGATTGACCTTGAGGGGCATGTAGTTCTTCGTACCGCCGAAGACGCGACGGCCACGGACATGCTTAGCGCTTTGCATGGTGATGCGTCGTTGCCCCAAGGTGATGAAGACGACGCCCGCCACGACCGCGACAAACATGGCTGCGAGGGCGATCAGGGCTTCGATGCCGAGCTTACCGCGTGTGCCGCTGACTTCGAACGTGGCCGATTGCAGAAGTTGCCAACCGGCAATGGGCATACGAGCCAAGATGCCGGCCATGATAAGCAGGCTGATTCCGTTGCCAATGCCGAACTCATCGATTTGTTCGCCGAGCCACATGAGGAAGATCGTGCCGCCGGTCATGGTGAGGACGGTAGCGATTTTCCAGTACCAGATGAGATTGCCGGCGCTATTCTGGAAGTCGGCGGCGACCATGCCTTGGGCTTCCACATAACTGGCGATGTAGAACCAACTTTGTAACAAGCAGAGGAAGAAGGTTGCGTACCGGGTGTACTCGTTAATTTTCTTTCGGCCGGCCTCACCTTCTTTTTGCAACTGTTCGAGAGGCGGATAAACGCTGCCCAAGAGCTGGAAGATAATCGAGGCCGAAATGTAAGGCATGATGCCAAGGCCGAAGATGGTCACATCTTGCAACTGGCTAGCACTGAGCATGGCGACCGTCTTGAACATATCGGCAACGCCGCCGGCCTGATTGGTCACCCGCTTGACCTGTTCCTGATCGAGAATGGGGACTTGGATTTGGAAGCCGACCCGATAGATGGCCAGCATCAGGAGCGTGAGGCCGATTTTGGTCCGCAGCTCGGGAATCTTCCAGATGACGGAGATTTTTTCCCACATAGTCCGTCCCATCCGTGAGTAGGCAACCAGGAGATTGGGTGAGCAGCCAATAGCTACTTACCAGCCCACTGGGCCAAGCACTCACTTGCTCGATTTTTTGTTCTTAACGACCGGTGCTTTGCCAGGCAACACGATAACCTCACCGCCGGCAGCGGTGATTTTTTCGGCCGCGCTTTTGCTGAAGCGGTGGGCCGATATTTTGAGCTTCTTGGTCACTTCGCCGTTACCCAGGATTTTGAGTTCGTCGAAGGTACCCTTAATCAGGTTGGCCGCGGCGAGCGATTCGGGTGAAACATGGTCGCCGGACTTGAAAGCGTTGTTGAGGTCGCCCAAGTTGATCGCCAGAATCGTCTTGGCCCAGCGGTTGTTGAAGCCCCGTTTGGGGATGCGGCGGACCAAGGGGCTGGCACCGCCTTCAAAGACGGCCAGGAACGAAACGCCGTTGTGAGACCACTGGCCCTTGTGGCCGCGGCCGGCCGTTTTGCCTTGGCCCGAGCCGATGCCCCGACCGAGCCTTTTGCGGGCCTTGTTCTTCTGGATGCCGCGATGGGTATCGTTAAGATTCATGACAAATTAACCTGTCGCAAGCGTTCGACATCGGCCTTGGGCCGCAACTGCTGGAGCGCGGCAAACGTGGCCTTGACGAGCGAAACGGGATTATTCGAGCCAAAACTTTTGGTAAGGATATCGTGGATGCCCGCTGCTTCACAGACGGCGCGAACGGCGGAGCCGGCGATCACCCCGGCCCCCGCCGAGGCGGGAAGCAGGATGACGTGAGCAGCGCCATAGCGGCCTTCCACTACGTGCGAGATCGTGGAACCATCGAGCGTTACCGTGACCAGGCTCCGCATGCCTTCCTTGCGGGCCTTTTCGACGCACGGCGGCACTTCATTCGCCTTGCCATACCCCCAGCCCACTTTGCCTTTGCCATCGCCAACGACGACCATGGCGGCAAAGCTGAAGCGTCGGCCACCTTTAACAACGGCGGCGCATCGTTTGATTT
Organism: Pirellulales bacterium; assembly: GCA_020849945.1. GTDB lineage: Bacteria > Planctomycetota > Planctomycetia > Pirellulales > Lacipirellulaceae > JABDGM01. The sequence continues at coordinate 9,829 of JADZFK010000031.1, forward strand.
TGACGATGTGTTCGGAAAGTTCGCCTTCGTAGCGTTCCTGCGAATCGCCGCGATCGTTCTTGCCGCGTCTTTCGCTTGTTGTAGAGGCCATAGGAAACCTTTCTAGAAACTCAATCCGCCTTCTCGTGCCGCATTCGCCAGGGCCGCCACGCGACCATGATAGCGATACGGACCGCGATCGAAGCACACGGCACTAATACCGGCGGCCAACGCGCGCTCGGCAATCGCCTTGCCGACCGCTTGCGCCGCCGTGGCATTGCCACCGGACTTCAGCTGGCCCGAAAGGCCTTTATCCAGCGAGGAAGCGGAGGCCAGGGTACGGCCCGATTCGTCGTCGATCACCTGAACGGAAATGTGTTTGTGACTTCGCGCAACGCTCAACCGCGGACGCTCCGTGGTGCTGCGAGTCCGCTTGCGAACGCGGAAAGCACGACGCTGGCGAAGTTTTCGGAGTTGTTTGGAATGTTCCATGGAAGTAAGGAGTCAAGCGCTTGGAGTCAAGAGTCAAGAGCCAGACGTCCGGCTCTTGACTCTTGACTCTCCGCTCTCGACTAAGTTGCTGTTTTGCCAGCCTTGCGGCGGACTTGTTCTCCTTCGTACCGAATGCCCTTCCCTTTGTACGGTTCGGGCTTGCGCACCGCGCGCACTTCGGCGGCAAACTGGCCAACCTGCTGCTTGTCGGTGCCTTTGATCACAATGTGCGTTTGGTCCGGGCAAGTAACGGTAAGGCCCTGGGGGATCGTCTTGTGAACTTCGTTGGCGAAGCCGACGCGAAGTTGCAAGGTATTCCCTTGAACGGCCCCCAGGTAGCCGACGCCTTGAATTTCAAGCTTCTTTTCGTAGCCTTCGCTGACGCCGACGATCATGTTTTGAATCAGGGCACGCGTGAGGCCGTGGTAGGCGCGGTCCGCGCGATCGTCCGCCTTGCGATCGCAGACGATGCTCTTGCCTTCACCCTCCACCGCAACCGTAACTTCCGGACGGTGGGTGTATTCGAGTTTGCCAAGCTTGCCTTCAATCGATACGACGCGACCGGCGACGCTCACCTTCACGCCACTGGGCACGGCTACTGGTTTCTTGCCAATTCGGGACATTGTAAAAGCTCTTAGCTGTTAGCTACTAGCCATTAGCTCTTAGCCCTATCCGCGGATTGCCTTGAATGGCTAACGGCTAAGAGCTAACAACTAACAACTTCTTCTTACCAAACTTCACACAAAACTTCGCCACCCAGGTTCCGCTGCCGGGCTTCGCGATCGCTGATTACGCCGCGGCTCGTGCTAATGATCGAGATTCCGAGCCCGTTCAGGACGGGTCGGAGGCGATCGGCACGGCTGTAAACCCGTCGGCCGGGTTTACTGATGCGGCGGATGTGCCGAATGACGCGCTCGCCGTTTGGGCCATACTTCAGCTCGATCGACAATTGCTTATTCGGTGCCCCTTCGTGCTGTTCCTCGCACCAGTCCCAAATATACCCTTCCCGCTTGAGCACCTCGGCGAGGCCGCGCTTCACTTTGGAGAGCGGCAATTCGACGCGCGGGCGCTCGATTCGCACGGCATTGCGAATGCAGGTGAGCATATCGGCGATTGGATCGGTCATCATAGGAAAGTTGAGGGTCTAGGGTTGCGGGTTGAGGGTTTCCATCGAACGTTGAGAAGCACGTTGAACTTTCAACTTTCGACTTTCAACCCTTTCTTCTACCAACTTGCATTACGAACACCAGGGATGAGGCCTTGATCGGCCAACTTGCGGAAACAAATGCGGCAGATACCGAACTTGCGGTACACGGCACGCGGACGCCCGCACAACTTGCAGCGGTTCTCGCGGCGCGTGCTGAACTTAGGTTCCGCCTTGGCCTTCGCTATTTTGGATTTGCTTGCCACGGGAGATTCATTCCTTCTGAACGTGAGTCGCTATGCGTATGTCGTAAAGGTTTGTTGTGCAGTAAGCGTGGGGCAGGTCGTTAAGCGGCAGTATCTTCGCGACGGAATGGCAGGCCGAAACCACGGAGCAACTCGCGCATTTCGTCATCGGTGCTGGATTGTGAACAAATCGTGATGTTCATTCCCTGAACGCGGGTGTACTTATCGGGGTTGAGCTCGGGGAAGACAAGCTGTTCGTTCAGGCCGAGGCTGTAGTTGCCGTTGCCATCGAGTGCATCGGGGCTGAGCCCACGGAAGTCACGAACACGGGGCAGCGCGAGGGAGATCAGTCGATCGAGGAACTCGTACATGCGGGCACGGCGAAGGGTCACTTTGCAACCGACATCGACGCCCTCGCGAAGGCGAAACGCCGCAATGCTCTTGCGGGCCTTGCAGCGCACCGGCTTTTGACCGGTGATTTCCGCAAGGGCCGCGGTGGCTTCTTCAATGTGCTTCTTATCCGTCATGGCGCTGCCCACACCCATGCTGACGACGATCTTTTCCAGCCGGGGCAGCGACAAACGATTCTCACGCTGGAACTGCTGCTTGAGCTTCGGAACGATCTCGTCTTCATAGAGCTTTTTCAAGCGCGGCACCGCGTGGGCACCCGAGGACGACTCAGTTTTTTCTTTCTTCTTGGCCATGGCTTGTGCGATGCGGCTCTTTGTGACGTGATTCCCGCTAGAGCCTTACCGACCCCGACGTTGCTAATGTTGGTATCCGAGCGATTGCGATTTGCTACTTCTTCTTGGACGCCGCTGCCGAGTGGGCTTTCTTGGCCGGGGCAATTTGCCCGGCGCTCGCGCCACACTTCTTGCAGAAGCGTTCTTTGATCCCGTCATCAAGGAAGCGGGCGCCGAGGCGGACCGCCCCATGACAGCCCGGGCAAACGAACTGCAGGTTCGATAACTGCACCGGCATGTCCTTCTTAAGGACCCCGCCCTGAGGATATTTTTGGCTCCGGCGGATATGTTTCTTGACGCCGTTGACGCCTTCAACGACGGCCTTGCCGACCGCGCGATCAACCCGCAGCACCCGGCTACGAGTGCCGCGATCATCGCCCGCGATTACTTCAACGGTATCACCAGTGCGTATTAACATAGTCTTCAGTTTTCAGTCTTCAGTTTTCAGTCAAGCCACCCAATTCAATTCTTTCTGGCTGACGTCTGAAAGCTGATGGCTCCTACACCACTTCACTTGCCAAACTTACAATTTTCATGAACTTGCGTTCGCGGAGTTCGCGGGCGACCGCACCAAAGATGCGGGTGCCGCGTGGATTCCGGTCGTTGTCAATCAGCACGACGGCGTTGGAATCAAACCGCACGTAACTGCCATCGGGCCGACGCGTGGGGGCTTTCGTCCGCACGATCACGCCCTTTACCACCGCCTTCTTCTTTACTTCACTCGTCGGTAGCGAGCTTTTTACGCTACAGATGATGATGTCTCCCAGGCCGGCCACGCGACGGCGGCTGCCACCCAACACCTTGATGCACATGACTTCCTTGGCACCCGTGTTGTCGGCCACGTCCAGTCTGGATTGCATTTGTATCATTTGTATTAGCCTTTAGCTCTTAGCCTTTAGCTTTTAGCTGTTAGTTGTTAGCTCTTAGCCAAACAGCTAATAGCCCTTCTGGCTAACAGCTAACAGCTTCCCACCTACTCGGACTCGCCTGTCTCGGTTTGTTTAAGATCGGCGGCGGCTCGCATCGCGGCGATATCCACCTGCTGCGATCGACTCACAATCCGCACTAAATCCCAACGCTTGAGCTTGGAACGAGGCGGCGCTTCGATAATCTCGACCGTATCCCCTTCGTGCGACTCGTTGTTTTCATCGTGAACGTGGCACACCGTGCGGCGGCGCATGAACTTGCCATACCGCTTGTGCTGCACAAGCCGTTCGATCTCGACCCGCCGCGACTTGTTCATCTTGTCGCTGGTCACTACGCCGATTAATTGTCGTTTGGGCATGGTTTCTTATCGTAGCTGTTAGTCGTTGGCTGTTAGCTTCTTGCTGTTCGTGCTTAGCCGGAAAACAGATTGCCTTGCAGCTAATAGCTAATAGCTAACAGCTTTTTGAGCGGCCGCTTTGTTGGCTCGCTGGGTTTGAAGTGTCTTGATTCGTGCCACCAGGCGCCGGTTGCGGCGGAGTTCGCTGGGGGCATCGAGCTTTTCGGTTTGCTGCTTAATCCGCAGACGAAACAGCGATTCGTTGGTTTCCTTGAGCGTCAGCCCAAGCTGCTCGTCGCTCATGTCGCGGAGTTCGGTAATTTTGGCCATGGGAAGTCGTTAGTCGTTGGGCTTTAGTCGTTAGTCGTTGGTCGTTAGTGTTGGAATTAAGCAAGTCCCCAGTAAATGCCATCTACACTAACGCCTAACGCCTTCTCAAGCATGTCGTTTGACCATACGGACGCGGATGGGCATTTTGTGAGCCAAGCGAGCCAAGCACATTTTGGCTGCCGCCTCGGTCACGCCGCCCAATTCGTACAACACGGTACCCGGCCGAATGACAGCCGCCCAGAACTCGGGTTCACCTTTCCCCTTACCCATACGAGTTTCAAGGGGGATGGAGGTGATCGACTTATGGGGGAAGACGCGGACATACAAACGCCCTTCGCCGCGGATATATTGCGTCGCCGCAATACGCCCCGCTTCGATCGTCTGGGCACTCACCCAGCCGCCTTCCACTGCCTGCAATCCGAACTCACCAAAGACGACGCGCTGGCCGCGCGTGGCGTTACCTTTTATACGTCCTCTTTGGTTTTTTCGGTGCTTCACCCGTTTGGGCATCAGCGCCATCGGTCTCGTCCTCGTACATGCCTTGGTTAATCCACACCTGAACGCCAATATTGCCTTGGGCCGTACTGGCTTCCACAAAACCGTAATCGATTTTTGCCCGCAGCGTGCTGAGCGGGATCGATCCGGCAATTTGTTTTTCGCAGCGGGCCATCTCGGCGCCGCCGAGGCGGCCCGCAAGTTGAATCTTGATTCCCTTCGCCCCAGCCTCCATCGTCGTATCGATGGCTCGCTTCATCGTGCGCCGGAAACTGGATCGCTTCGCCAGCTGTTCGGCTATTTCCTCGGCCACCAAGTGGGCTTGGATTTCGGGGCGGGTGATTTCCTCGATCTTAATATTGATCCGGCGGCCCACCAGGTTTTGCAACTCATCTTGCAGTTGATCGACCTGCTGCCCCTTGCGGCCAATGATGACGCCTGGCCGCGCGGCATGAAGCACCACCTTCACTTCGTCGCGGGTGCGTTCAATTTCAACCTTGGGGATGCCAGCAAATTTGTATTTCTCGTTGATGTACTTGCGGATCTTGTGATCTTCCAACAACAGCTCGCCGAATTCCTTCTTCGAGGCGTACCAGCGACTCTTCCAACCGATCATAATGCCGGTTCGAAAACTGACGGGATTGATCTTTTGACCCATAGGTAAGCTCTCAGTTGTCAGCCCTCAGCCTTCAGCTTTCGGTTCCCAACAGGAACTAACGACTGAAAGCCGACGGCTTCTTTCTTACTCCACAGTGACTTGAATATGAGCGGTGCGACGATTGATGACGTGAGCCATGCCGCGGGCGCGGGGCCGCATCCGCTTAAACATCGGCCCGCCATCCACACGGGCATCGGTAACGACCAGGCCACCGACATTCGGCGCGCGAAGGTCTTCCGCATTACCCAACGCGCTCTTGATCAATTTCTCGAGCATGCGCGCGCCACGTTGGGGCTGGTAACGCAAGATGGCCAGGGCATCGTCCACGGCTTTGCCGCGGATGAGATCGGCCAACGGGCGCACCTTGCGGGCGCTGATGCGGGCATGTCGATGGATTGCCGTATAGCCCATGGTTTAACCCTTTCCACCCTTGGCTTCGGCCTTGGCCTTCCCGCCATGGCCACGGAAGCTACGGGTTGGGGCGAACTCGCCCAACCGATGACCGACCATATCCTCGGTAACAAACACTTTCATATGCTGCTTGCCGTTATGCACCATGAACGTGTGCCCAACGAACTCGGGGATGATCATACAAGCCCGCGCCCAAGTGGTAATGGCTTCCTTCACGCCAGAGTCGTTCTGCCGCTCGACCTTGCGGAAGAGCTTGGCATCGACATAAGGACCTTTTTTGAGTGAACGACCCATAAAATTAGTTCTCAGTTTTCAGTTGTCCGTTGTCAGCTCTGAAAGCTGATGACTGACGGCTGATGACTATTTTGTTGCTAGTTTTTGTACGCCGTACCTTCTGCTGCGCCGGCGACGGACGATTGCCTTGTTCGATGCCTTGCGGCGGCTACGTGTCATGCCACCCTTGGCGCTCTTCCCCGTGGGGCTAACCGGGTGACGACCACCCTTGGTTCGGCCTTCACCACCACCGTGCGGATGATCGATCGGGTTCATCGCCGTGCCGCGGTTGTGCGGCTTGCGGCCGAGCCACCGCCGGCGACCCGCCTTGCCCCACACAATCGCCATGCGATCCGGATTCCCGGTCGTCCCGATCGTTGCGCGGCAGGCCGAGGGAATACGGCGAATTTCGCCACTGGGAAGCGAAATCTGCGCCCAGGTGCCCTCGCGTGCCATGAGCGTGGCACTGGTGCCGGCGCTGCGGCAAAGCGTGCCGCCGCGGCCGGCCTGCAGTTCGATGTTGTGAATCGCCATGCCCAAGGGAATCTTTGTCAGCGGCAAGCAGTTCCCAACGTTGGGGGGCGCATCATCGCCGCTTATCACAGTATCGCCCGCCTTCAGGCCGTGCGGGGCAACAATGTAACGCTTCTCGCCATCCACATAGTTGAGCAACGCGATACGGGCCGAACGATTCGGATCGTACTGAATCGAATCTACCCGCGCGGGAATTCCGTCCTTGTTGCGGCGGAAATCAATCAGGCGATACTGCCGTTTGTGGCCACCACCGCGGAAACGCGACGTGATCTTGCCTTGGTTGTTGCGGCCGCCAGTGCCCCTCTTCGGGCGCAGCAACGACTTCTCCGGCTTGGCGTCTGGCGTCAACTCGGCAAAGTCGCTCACCGTGGCACCACGGCGCCCCGGCGTTGTCGGATTGTATTTGCGAATACCCATGTGTAGAGCTGTTAGTCGTTAGCCATTAGCTATTAGCCAGAATAGTTTGGCGAATAGCTAATAGCTAATGGCTAATGGCTTTCTCCTAAAAGAAATCAATCCGGTGTTGTTCATCCAGCGTAACGATCGCTTTTTTCCAGGCGGCCGTTCGTGAAAACTGCTGCTTGGTTTGGCGCGGCTTGCCCTTGCGGTTTTGCGTGTGAACACGCAGCACACGAACGTTAAAAAGCTCTTCCACGGCGCGGCGAACATCGGCCTTGGTAGCCAACCGATGCACCTCGAAAGCGTAAGCATTGTTCCGGCTAGACCGGTGCACGCCTTTTTCGGTCACGAGCGGCCGCAGAATAATCTGGTGCGGCTCGAGGACGATCGACGTTGTTTGTGGTACGGCACGTGGCATGGCTTGCTAACCCTTCTCACTACGCTTTCGCGGCCACCTTGGCGGAATTTGTCTTCTTGGCCGACTCGACCAGCGACTCGAGCGCCGCCTTGGTAACCAGCAATCGCCGCGAGGAAAGCACGTTGTAGGCGTTCAAATCGGAAGCCGGCGCCACCGACACTCCTCGGATATTGCGTGCACTAAGGTAGACGTTGGCGTCATGCTTTTCCGTCGCCAGCAAGAGCGTTTCACCCTGCTTGCGCTCGACGTGGTTGAGGATCGAGACGATGTCCTTGGTCCGCGGCTCGGTCATGGTCAATTCATCGAGGATGATGATTTCGTCGTCGCGAACCTTAGAGGCCAGGGCCATCCGCGTGGCTTGCTGCAGCGCCTTGCGGGGCAAGCGGTAGGAATAATCTCGATTGTGGATGCGATGGATATGCCCGCCGCCACGACGAATACCGCTCCGCTTGTGCCCGGCACGGGCATTGCCCGTCCCTTTTTGGCGGTACATTTTTTTGGTCGAACCAGCAACCATGCCACGCGACTTGGATTGATGCGAGCCCTGGCGAAGGTTTGCCTGGTACATCACAACCGCGTCGTGCAAGAGCTGTTTGTTGATGCGCGGAGCGAAATCAGTAGGCTCGACGTTGAACGTCCCCACTTTATTCCCCTTGCGATCGAATATGTTGAGCTTGGGCATTGTTGTGAAGCTGTTAGCTGTTAGCCATTAGCTGTTAGCCAATCCGCCTTTAGCTAAGAGCTAAAAGCTAATGGCTAATAGCTCTATTTCACCATGTTTGTTTCACGTATCACGACGTATCCGCCGTTGGGGCCGGGTATGGCACCGCAAATCAAAAGGAGATTGTTTTCAGGGTCCACCTTCACAACCTTTTGGTTGCGGACCGTCTTGAGCACGTTGCCGTATTGGCCCGGCATGCGCTTGCCTTTTACGACTCGGCTAGGGAACGCGCTGGCACCCGTGCCACCCAAGGCACGATGGCATTTCTTCACGCCGTGCGTCGCCCGCTGGCCGCTAAAGTTGTGCCGGCGAATCGCGCCAGAGTACCCGCGGCCTTTGCAGATGCCGGTGATATCCACCGACTTAACCTCGGCCAGCGCATCGACCTTGACCTGGGCACCAACCGCCAAATCGCCTGCCGGGCCACGTATTTCGCGAATAAACCGCTGCGGCTCGCAACCCGCTTTGGCGAGCGCTTCGACACCGCCGGCAGAACGCCGCCTGGAACGCTTGCTTTCGAGCTTCGCAACATGCCCACGGGCACTGCGGCCGGCCAACCGACGTGGCTTATCTTCAAAACCCAACTGGACCGCTTCGTAACCATCTCGCTCGATGGTGCGGAGCTGCAGCACGTGGCACGGCCCGGCCTGAATGACCGTTACCGGCACCACCGCCCCCGATTCATCGTAGAGTTGCGTCATCCCGACCTTGCGGCCGAGTAGTCCAATTGCCATCGAAGTGTACCTTGTCAGTTGCCCGGCGGGAGACAAGGGCCGAAGCCCTGCTTACCCGCTCGACTTCCAATCATGTTTTGCTGCGTCTTACAAATTCGGATTGCGGATTTCGGATTGCGGATTGAACCGAGCCAATCCGCAATCCGAAATCCCAAATCCGCAATCGATCACCCGCTGGTTGCCTTGATCTTGATATCCACACCGGCCGGCAGGCTTAGCTTGTTCAGCGCCTCGATCGTCTTGGCGGTCGCCTGCACGATATCGATCAGCCGCTTGTGAGTCCGAATCTCGAACTGCTGCCGCGACTTCTTATCGACGTGGGGACTGCGCAAAACCGTGTAACGCTCGATCCGAGTCGGCAACGGGATGGGCCCATGCACGACCGAATTGGTCCGCTTCGCCGTATCGACAATTTCCGCCGCGCTCTGATCCAGCACCGAGTGGTCGTACGCTTCCATTCGGATGCGAATGATTTCCTTTGAAGTTGCCACTTCTGAACTTCCTTTAATCGCCACCGGCGCTAGTTATCAAACAACAAGAATACCGCTCCCCCACCCAGGAAAGCACCGCAATGCATGCAGCCTTCCAACTCATGGGGAACTAGCGATGATACCTCTCAAAGTGAAACACTGTCAACCGCATCCAAGCGGCTCTCGTGAGAATTTTTTATTCGTCGGCCGTTTGCCTTGTGAATCTGTAAGAGTCGATCCGAATACCCCCTCCCGCCAAACTTGTGAAGAAATGTCAATTCGAGTTAGCGGCGGCCGCCAGGCCGCTGTTTTTACCGGTTATCTTTGCCACTTGCACCAATTCCGCTTGCCCACTTTCCAATAATTCACAGCCTCAAAGGGAAAAGATTCTCGGACAGGCTGTTAGGTGAACCAACTTCCCATGCCCCATCGACCGACAAACGGCCTCCGGTTCTCGCCAAGTTAGCCGGGGCTGTACCCAAACCCGGCCAATCGGTCGCACTTCCAACGGCAAGAACATGACCGGTTAACAAGAAAATGACCGGCTAATCCGCATTTCTCACAATCAAAACCACGGAGGCACGGAACCACGGAGAAAACCAGTAGCAAGTACCCCTACCACAAGGAACGGCGGAAACACCCTGTCTCGCAGCTGCGGGCGGTTCACCTTGCTTCAAACGATCTCTTGGCTTGTTCTCCGTGACAACTGTGTGCTCTGTGGTGAGAAATCCGGGTTAGGTCGGTGACCGGGGGCTTCCCCCCATTTCTTCGTCCCGTACGGACGCTGCGGTAATAGCCCAGCAGTTTACTGCCGGGAAAGCCTCAGTGACCAGGGGCTAAATGACCAATGCCCTTTCCGCTCCGAAGCCTTCCTGCAATACAATGGAACGCATGAGATTTCTTCGTGTTCACCAGAAACTTGTATCCAACCCGCTCGCCGATGTGCGCTCGGCCGTGTTTGCCCAGCTCGATGGACTGGGGCTCCAAGTGCCGCAGGGGGATGTCGGCATCACGGCCGGCAGCCGCGGGATTGCGAACATCGCGGCGATCACCCGGGCGGCCGGCGATTGGCTTCGCGACCACGGTGCCCGGCCGTTCCTGTTCCCCGCGATGGGCTCGCACAACGGCGGCACGGCCGAGGGGCAACAGGCCATGATCGAGTCGCTCGGCCTTACCGAAGCGGCAATGGGCATCCCAATCCGCGCTTCGATGGACGTAGTGAAAATTGGTGAGGTACCGGATTGCGGATTGCGGATTGCGGATTGCGGATCGGTCAATCCGAAATCCGAAATCCGAAATCCGAAATTCAACGAAGTGTGGATGGATCGCCACGCCCACGAAGCCGACGGCGTACTGGTACTCAACCGTGTGAAGCTTCACACCTGCTTCGCCGGGCCCGTGCAAAGCGGGCTTCTCAAAATGGTGGTCGTCGGCATGGGCAAAACGCCGTCGGCCACCACGTTCCACTCGGCCCCCACTCCCACCATGAAGCAGATGCTGCTCGACATGGGGCAAGTGGTGCTCGACTCGGGCAAGATTTGGGCCGGGCTGGCGATTCTGGAGGATGGCTTCGATCAAACGGCCGAACTGCATGCCGTGCGCCCCGACGACTTCTTGCGGCGCGAACCGCAGCTTGTGGAACGACACCGCGGCTATTTTCCCCGGTTGCCGCTCGACCATATTCAGGTGCTCGTGGTCGATGCCATCGGCAAAACGTACAGCGGCACCGGCATGGATACGAACGTCATCGGCTACCGCGGCGTGCGTGATGGCGAAGACCTGCCGACGCCGGTGATCCACGTAATTGCGGCCCTTTCGCTGGCCGAGGCGTCGCAGGGCAATGCCATCGGCGTGGGCCTGGCCGATTTCATCACCCGCCGGCTGCGCGACGCGATCGACGAGAAAAAGACCTTCCTCAACACGTTCACAACAGGCCACATGGGCCGGGCTAAGATACCGGTCACGCTGCGCGATGACGAGGAACTCTTCTATACGCTGGCCGAGCGTTACGGGGCGCGGGGCTGGGTGGTCATCCCCAACACGCTGCATTTGGAAACACTGTACGCGAGCGAGGACCTGCGCGAGGAACTGGTAGCGAACTCGATTTGCGTAATCGATCCGGAAACCTTCGAACTAACGTTCGCAAACGGCCGACACAAGTTGTCATTCGATGGGGTTAAACGATGATGGACGCACAGCAACCTGGCTGGTAGCGGACTACAGTGCGCGTTTCTTGGCCCCACCCGGCCGACGGCGTCGGCGCGTGACTTGGCCGCTGCCACCAACGGCAACCGTGGCGTAAGTAGCTTTCTTCACGGGCCGTGAAGACTTCGCCCGGCCACCGCCACTCGAACGTGGCTCCCCACTGCCGACATTACCACCGCCCGGTCTGCGTTGAGGTCTACGACCGCCGGTCGGACGATGGTCGCTGGCCGCCTCGCGTTTGTACTCGGGATGCTCTTGCTCAACGTTGATCGAGCACCGTGTGAGCCGTTCGATCTGCCGCAATTGGTCGCGTTCGTGCCTGCCGCAGAACGAGGTTGCGATGCCCGTGGCACCCGCCCGGCCCGTGCGGCCGATGCGATGCACGTACACCTCCGCCACGTCGGGTAGTTCGTAGTTGATGACGTGCGAAACACCGTCCACGTCCAATCCGCGGGCCGCGATATCGGTCGCCACCAGTACGGGCGGACGATTCGATTTGAATGCATCCAGCGTCCGCTGCCGAACGCTTTGGCTCTTGTTGCCATGCAATGCGGCCGCGCGAATGCCGGCACGTTCAAGGTGTTTCACCACTTTGTCGGCGCCATGTTTTGTGCGAGCGAACACAAGCGTGCGCGTTTGGGCCGTGGTCTGCAAATAGTGCACGAGCAACTGGGGCTTGTTCTGCTGCTCGACATGAAAAACCGAGTGCTCGACCAACTCGGCCGGGGTGGCCACGGGCACGATTTGCACGTGCACCGGCTCTCGCAGCCATTCGCTGGCCAGCTTGCGAATCTCCGGCGGCATGGTGGCCGAAAACATGAGCGTCTGTCGCTGCTTCGGCACGGCCGCCACGATCCGGCGAAGCGGCACGATGAAGCCCATGTCGAGCATCTGGTCGGCTTCGTCGAGGATCAGAATCTCCACGTTCCGCAAGTTGATGTGGCCTTGCTCCATGAGGTCGATCAGCCGACCGGGCGTGGCGACCAGGATATCAACGCCGTTTTGCAGGGCCTTCACCTGCGGGCCTTGGCCAACACCGCCAAAGACGACGGCGTAGCGCAGGCCGGTAAACTGGCCGTAGGTTTTGAAGCTCTCGCCGATTTGGGCGGCCAATTCGCGCGTGGGGGCGAGAATCAACGACCGGATCGGCCGACGCTCGGCGCGGGAAAAGGAATCGCGGCCCCTGCCTTTCGTATGACGCATGGGCGGGGCAGCCGATTGGTTGCTGGGTGCCGGGCCTGCGATCGTGCTCAAACGGTGCAGCGTCGGCAGCGCGAACGCGGCCGTCTTGCCGGTGCCCGTTTGCGCGCAGCCCATCAGGTCGCGGCCAGCGAGCACCGGTGGAATCGCTTGCTGTTGGATTGGCGTTGCCGTTTCATATCCTTCGCCACGAACGGCGCGGAGCAAGGAATCTGCAAGCCCTAGTTGATCAAAATTCATCACGAAACATTCTCGTTCTTCCCGCTAGGGGAATAGGTCGCACGCGAACACAGAGCCTCTACGCAGAGATTCTTGTCGAAGTGCTGGAAATCGGAGTGGCTCGACCGCTGAACGCCAGCGGGAACCGCGTGCAAAATGCACGTTCAGGAGCAAGAAAATCAGTCGCGGTCGTAAGCAAGAGATACCGGGGCGATGTGATCGTAGCCCCGATGGCCGCTGCAATCGAATTCGAATGAACCTAGCGCGGCCAAAGCCGCTGTAGGTCTCGCACCTTAGTTGGTTAGTTATAAGCATAGCACATTCGAGGGGGCCGTCAAGGGCAAAGCCCAGGCAGCCGATCCGTCGATCCGTCGTTTTTGGATGTGCGGAAAACGGAAGATCAATCACTCCCTGGCAGAGCCGAAGGCTTCTCAACGCGAAAATGCCGATTGGCCTTGGGGGAGGCACATGGGTTGCTTTGAAAGCACGGCAAGATGAGCCAGCCCGCGATGGTGTTGGAATAGGCGCGAAGGCGGGCCTGGGATATTGCGCGTATTGCAACGGGCGTGGAAACGTGTTTTTGGATGCAATAATCGGCGCTTTTTGCGCCGGGGGCCGCGCGATTCTTCCGGGAAATGAAGTGTTTTCCCGGGTGGGGGTGTTGCAATAAGCGATGATTTTGCTCATGGTTGCGAACATTTAACCGCAGGGGTGGGGGAACGTCGTTGGTTGGGTGCTTCGCCA
>JADZFK010000032.1 GCA_020849945.1 Pirellulales bacterium
TCCAGCCCCAGTACATGCGGGCGGCCAGTTCGCCTTACAAGATCACGGTCGATGGCGACAAGCTCGAAGAGCGGTACGAGATCGAACCCCTGCCGGGTGTGAAAGGCGCGGCAGCGGCCCCGTCGCAGGGTTCGTGACCCCCCTCGTTGTGCATGGATGCCACTCGATCACCCATTGCCCCCGTTCATGGCCGCCCGAGGATTTGTGTCTAGAATGAATTATTATGAAGAAGAGGCCTTCCTCTTCTTACGATTGCATCATCCTTTTATATTTCCCACAGATCGCACGATGACTCTACAAGACGTTACACGGCAAGACTTCAATTTTCGAATCGGTATCGGCCAAGCAAGCTCGCGTCGGCGAGTTTTCGGGCAGGTTGCTCCCGCCTTTCGGCAAAACAAAGAAGTTGCTTTCGGGCGTTCGATAAACCGCAATGCGCAATCCGAAATCCGAAATCTGCTTTCCGGCCCTCAACCCTCGACCCTCGACTCTAGACCCCTACATGGTTTCACACTGGTGGAACTCTTGGTCGTCATAGCCATTATTGGCATCTTGGTCGCGCTACTGCTGCCGGCCGTTCAGGCGGCGCGAGAAGCAGCCCGGCGGAACCAGTGCAAGAACCACCTGAAGCAGTTATCGCTCGGTTGCTTGTTGCATGAGGATACGCAGAAGGCGCTACCCTCGGGCGGGTGGAGTAAGCACTTCACGGCAGATACGAACATGGGGTATGGCCCGAACCAGCCTGGCGGTTGGTATTACAATGTGCTTACCTACATCGAAGAGAATGCACTGCGAGACCTTGGTAAAGGGCAAGCGCTTTCTTCGAGTGGGTTCCAAACCGATTCCTTGAAACTTCATCAATCACCCGTAACCGTTTTTAATTGCCCGACTCGGCGTGCCGCCAAGGCATATCCACATGTGTGGGGTTCCATGAACGAGCAGTCGTGGGTTGCTTCTGCCAGCTCGCTCGTCATCAAGGGAGACTATGCCGCCAACACCGGAGATTCACTGACGCACGCCGGAAACGGATTCGGGAGCGATCAATTCCAGATACCCCCGAGTACGGCATCGGTGAAAGCTGGAACATTTAGTAATTGGACTCCCACGGATCAGAGGACGGGGCCCAACGCCCGGTTCTATCAAACTGGTGTCATCTACTATCGCAGTGAAGTTTCTGGCAGAAAGATCACCGATGGCACGAGCCACACCTACTTGATTGGCGAGAAGTTTCTTACGCCTTTGATGTACGAAGCAGCAGAAGCCACGAACCGTGGATATGGTGACAACCAAGCGGCCTACTCGGGTTTTGAGTGGGATAATCACCGAGTGGCGTGGAACCCCGGATTACCCACTACCGATCAACCAAATTACCAACCGCGTCAGGATACAATTGGCACCGATACACCGAACATCTATGCGTTCGGTAGTGCCCACGCGGGTGCCATGAACATGGCGATGTGCGATGGCTCGGTACATGCCATCTCGTACGAAATTGAGCCGCTGACGCACACTTACCTGGCCAACCGTCTCGATAGCCAAACGGCCCAGCTTCCAGAGTGATTCAGGACGACAATAAATTGGTTCGGCGGCGCATGCAATTCTTTGTCAGATTGGTCGCCAAGCGATTCAATGAACGGTGCTCCGCACCGCGTCGCAGCTAAACGGAATGGGCGTCGAGTGCGTTCCACTCGGAGTCACTCACTCGGTAATTCTTGTTCAACCCTCGCTCTTCAGCGCGAAGGTGATGTTGTTGCCCTTCATACCTGGATCATCGTAAGAAACCTCTTGACCTAGTGTGGTTTCCGTATTGTAACGGGCTGGAATCGTTTCTCTGCCGTTGACAACTTTGGAGACTCGAACCTTATACAGTCCAAAGTGGGCTCCGCCCGGTAAGTTTGGCGCGGGACGATCCTCTGGGGCGATCGACGGCGACGCATCTCCAAACTGGCTCGTTGCGCCGGTCGCTTGCTTCACCTCGTTACCCAAAAAAGACTCCGGCTCCAGCGTAATGGTAGCCCCGGCCAGTGGCTGGCCGTTAAACCTAAAGTGCATCCGCACGCTAGTCATGCCACTCTGCATGGCCTTCCAGGCGTTCACCCGTTCGGCCACCTCATCGGCACTCACGCCTTTGTCGCCGTTTGTATCGAGCCGTGGCAGTGCTGCTTTCAGCGCGGGTGCTTGGTCTAGTTCGGTGCCCGAGATGACGCCGTTGCCGTCTTTGTCGTATGTCTCGATCGCCAAAGAGCCTGCGCGGGACGCGTCGATTCCAGGTTGTTTGACTGCCGCCGGCCCGAAATAGCAACCTGCGAGTAAACTGATCGCACTAGCTCCTAGGAGAATGGTCGCGTGTGAATTACGAATCATCTGATACTTCTTCATCGAAAGAATCCTCGGCCTGAGAAACTCGTTGAACCAATAATTGAAGGCGTTCGGAAATCGCCTGCTGCCAATGAGCAATCGATTTGTGGTGGGTGAGCCTCTTGCCGAGCGCAGCTCTTGAGGAAAAGCCAAGACCAGAAGAAGCGGCACCCTGCCACTGCTCAGACGGCCTCACGATGAGACCGAAGTGCGTCGTGGAAACGGCGCGGCACCTGTCGCGATTATAAACAATCGAGCACGGTTTCAGCAGCCGCACGTGCTTCACTGTACCGAGAAATCAGAAACTCCACCGAGGCCAACACGCACGTAGCACGTTGCATCGGACGAGTGCTACTTACTTCCGGCACCCCGTTGTTGCCATGCTCGAAAAACAACAGCAGGATCGGAAACTGCCGAAGAAGAGCGATGGCTGCGGACTCCAGCGAACTCTGATTGCGTTCCCTCGCCAATCGAGTATTCATTCGTCTTACCGTTTCTCGAAATCGGCTCGGGTGGGCCCGCCCTGGCAATGGTTTGACCGACTTCCTCCACTTGCCCCCCCTGCGGAGGTAACTTTTCGCAATTCTTTTTCGTCGATATTCCAAAGTGTAATTAGATAAGCAATGCGGTTTTCGGCCTAGATTGCGGAAAAAAGAGAGAAGCATGCGCCAAGAAAATATATTCCTTTGTTGCGAACAATTATTCTAAATAGAGCGGCGTCATGGGCCGAATCAACCGTATTTCTTTTTGTGCCTAGAGAACGCTCTTAATAGAGCTTTCATCAGGATGGAGCATCGTTTCGATGAAGAACTTTTCACTCGCTATTGCATTGTTGACGTTCGTTGCTGGCCAGAGCTTGGGTGCAGCCTATTACTGGGACACGGATACGACGAGCGTCGGCAACGACTCGGGCTCAGGCTCGGGGCTTGGCGGCGGCGGTACGTGGGACGTTCCAACCGCCAACTGGTGGGACGGAGTCGCTAACAGTGCTCTGCTCGGATGGACCGATGGAAACGATGCCATCTTCACCGGTTTTTCAGGCTTTGTCACGATCCCTGCCGGGGACGCTACCACGCTCGCTAACATTCGCAGTGCAACTGGTCTTGCCTTTCATGCGGATGGATACGAGATCGGCGCAACGGGATCGGGAACTACGGGAGCCTCTGCGCGCGGGTCGATAGCACTGACCGGTTCCGCGAGCATCGTGGTTGATCCATTTTATACGGCAACGATCACGGCTCGCATGACAGGAACTGCGGGGTACAGCCTGTCGGGCGGCGGCAAGTTGGTCGTAAACGAACCCGCCAACTTGAACAACATAAGCGGTGCCGTATCGGTTACCGGAGGGTCCACATTGGAGCTGTCCAAGTCGGGGCAGATCGGATCGACTGGCGTGGGTTCGGGCAATGTCACGCTCGATAACGGTACGTTTCGTAATACAGATGCTACGGTCGGCGGTGTGCTTCTGACACCGAACCGCAGTATCATCGTGGGCACAGGCGGCGCCACGATTGACGTTCCGAACTCGGGTCAAATCCTGCTCCACACCGGAGCCATACTTGGACCTGGCAACACAACTTTGACCAAGATTGGGGCGGGCGAAGCACGATTCTATGGCACAACGCCCTTCACCTTCCAGAAACTTATAATTAGCGAAGGCACTTACACGTTGGGGCAAGCCTCTACGCTTGGCTCGGATGCACAACTGGGTGCCGTGCCTGGCAGCCCGCTCGCCGATGCCGTGACGTTGAACGGTGGCACGTTGCGATTTGTGGGTGGTTCGGGCGTCACCACCACAACGACCGATGTTAACCGGGGCTTCACGCTCACCGATACGGGGGTCAACACTTTCCGCGTGGACAATAGCAACGCCGCAATTCCCGGTAAGATTACGGGCCTCGGCGGCTTCAACAAGACGGGCGGCCTGATGCTGACCCTCTCCGGCGACAACGATTATCAAGGCCAGACGAACATCAATGCCGGAACCCTGCGGGTGACGAATACGACCGGTTCCGCTACGGGTTCGGGTGCCATCTTCATTAACAACGCGGCCACGCTTTCTGGCACGGGCAGCGTTAGTGGTTCGATCACTTTGAGCGCGGGGGGCAAAATCGCCGCTGGAATCGGTGGCGGAAATTCCGTCCTGACGGTTTCCAATGCAGATTTTTCGTTTGGAACTTATGTCGATGCAACGCTGGGAGCCAGTGGCAACAGCGATGTTCTGAACGTCACAACCCAAGACGGATTGAACCTCAATGGCGGTACGTTGACACTTACCGCGGTCAGCAATCCTTCGAACCAGACCTTTACGATCATGGACTATAACACCTCCTTCACGGGTGATCTTTCCAGCATGATCATCAACAACGCCACGGGTTACGACGCGACCGTGACCAACGATGCCACCAACACAAGGATTCGAGTTACGGTTGGCAACACCGTTGTGGATCGTACTTGGATCGATGATGACGGCGGCAACTGGGCGTTTGCCGAAGGGTTTAGCTGGAGCACGGGGAGCGAGGCGAACGGCATCGGCTCGATTGCTCGTTTCGGTGTGACTTCTCCCACCAATCCTTCCCAAACGGTTACGATTAGTGACATTAGCAAGACGGTAGGAACGGTCATCCTCGATAACGCTGCCGCCAGCTACACGATTGCCGCTTCCTCCACGAGTTACCGATTGGTAACAAATACCTACAGCGGAAATGCTGCCATCAATGTTTTGAATGGCAGTCACTCCATCACAGCACGGATGACGTTCACGGCCTCCACCGATGTAAACGTGACTGGAACGAACGTGCTTACGACATCTACCGCTATCAACAATGGCGGCATGACGAAGACGGGCACTGGTACTCTTCTGATTACCACAGGTGATTGGACCGGTTCCGGCGCTACCAACATTAATGAGGGCGTATTGCAGTATTCCAACGATAACGCGGCAGGTCTTTCGAACCTCTCGACGATTAACATCGGCGCGGCTGGCACCTTAGATTTTAATGCGGATTCTACTCATAAAGTGAATGACCAATTCGCCGCCTTGGCAGGCTCCGGCAAATTCGTAAACCACGGTAATCTTACCCTTTCAGGTGCGAACACGACGCCCGCCGAATTCACGGGGACGATGGGACTTTCCGTCGCGAATGGCGGCAATGGGGATCCTTATGGTGATGGCGTGACTACCGGCCGAATCTTCACGAAGAACGGTGCGGGAACCCAGATTATCAGTGGTACGTTGGAAGCAACCGGCAATTTCACGTTGGCCAGCGCCGTCAACGGCGGGAAGCTGATATTGAACAACCCCAGCGGCACCTCACTCACATCCAGTACTGCCGCACTGACGGTCAATACCGGGGCAACGCTCGGTGGCAATGGTTATGTTGCTGGCCCGATTACGATAGCCACTGGTGGAACGCTTGCGCCAGGGAATAGCATCGGCACCTTCCACGCGGATGGCGCACTGACCCTGAGCAGCGGCTCGAAGCTCAGCTTTGAACTCGATACCGTGTCTGGCAACGATGTGAGCGATCAGATTATCGTTGGGCTGGCCAATGGCCTGACGATCAACGGCGGCACGCTGGACCTGATCGATGCCGGCAGCATGACAGCCGGCACGTACACATTGATCGACTACAACACCAGCTTCGGTGGGCTTCTTTCCAACCTTGTCCTCGGCACGCAGCCAGCAGGTTTCACTTACTCGCTGGTAGACAACGTGGGGAATACATCGATCGATTTGCAAGTTGCAACGGCCGGCGTGCCGGGCGACTACAACAATAACGGCATCGTCGATGCCGCCGATTATGTGCTGTGGCGCAAAGGTGGTCCCTTGCAAAACGAAGTCGCCACGATCGGCTCGAACACTGCCGAAGACTACACCGAATGGCGAGCCCGTTTCGGCAACACTTCGGGCAGCGGTTCGGGAAGCTCGCTAAACGGCGGCGGGGCAGTGCCTGAACCCGCGGCTTTGGCTGCAGTGCTGATCGGCCTTGCCATACTCCCGCTCTTCAAGCGCGAACGGATGGTTGGTTAGCCACCATCCTGAGTACGCATGAAACCCCGCCAAGGAGTTGGTCGGTCGCCGGCCACCCGGGCGTTGCTGCGCTGAAGCGATAAAAGACTGCGCATATTTTCTTTGCATCATTGCTTTCTCTTTGTAGTCTGACGATAGCGATGGCCTTGTTGGGCAGCATCGTTTTTGTTTGCTTTTCTTTTCAACTCCTGTGGGCGGAGGTTTATCAATGAGTCGCTCTTTGTTTTTGGCTGGGGGTGTATTGGCGTTTGCTTTGATTGCGGTTCCATCATTGCAGGCAACCGATGTGTACTGGGACATCAACGGCGTGAATACGGGGGCGACCGATGCCATCGACTTCCAAGCCGATGGTGACGCCACCTTGGCGAATTGGAGTACGGATTCAGCTGGTTTGGCTGCCACGGCTACCTGGGTCACGGGTGACCGAGCCATCTTTTCCGCGGGAACCAACGCTAATGCGAGCGAGGCTTTTAATGGCCAAATCACCGACATCACGGGTAGCTTGGGGACCACGGGCGCCTCGGGCGTTGGCGCGCTCAGCGGCGTCCTTATCGAAGAAGGCGAAGTTCGGTTTGGCAATCTCTTTTCAATGATCGATGGTTCCATCGTGGAAGTGGCGGCGGGGGCCACGCTTCGCCAAGGGGGCGTGAATTTTTCCGCACCGACGGGTAAGCGATTCACGTTCCGCCTGGATGGCACAACCGCCACGCTCAAGCATACGAACACTGGTTTTGCGGGTTCGTTCATCAGCACGCTTTCGGATCTCAACCTGAACGGTGGCGGAACCATTGAATACACAACCGCCAATCAACTGATCCTTATCAATCCGACTTCCTCGATTACCGGCACGGGCAATTTGGTTAAGGAAGGGCCCGGCGTCATCGCAATCGCGGGGGCAGGTTCCTACACGGGTGATACGATTATTAACAATGGCGAAATCCGAATTCGCACCAGCGCCAATCGGCTGCCCATTGCGACAAACGTAACGGTCAACAGCCCTGGTATTTTGAATCTCAACGGCGTGGCACAAGAAATTGCTTCACTTTCTGGCAACGGTGATGTGGGCATCGCGGGTACGACTTCCACAAATCTCACCATCAGTGGGTCAAGCAGCACAACGTATACGGGGGCTTTGAAAGACATCGCCAACGCCGGTGGCGGCGGCGGTACGGTTGGCTTGGGCGGGCTCGTCAAGAACGGCACCGGCACAATCACTTTCCAGGGCGTTAACACGATTAATAGGTTAGTCACGCTCAACTCGGGCGGGATCACGGTCGATGCCGGCGGGTCGCTCTGCGGCGACCTCGCCGACCTGACAGTGAATGGGGGAACATTGGAGCTGAAAAATGGCGCGGAAGCCGTGGAGAACTTGGGCGGAACGGGTGGCACGATTAAACTGAGCGACTCGACTGCCTTAACGGTGGACCCTGCCACCAGCGCCAGTACGGCAGCAACGACCTTTTCCGGCGTCATCGAAGGCAACGGCTCGCTCATCAAGCAAAACACCATTGCCGGGAACATCGCTAAGACGCTCTCTCTCTCTGGGCTCAACACGTACTCGGGCGGCACCACGATTAACGGCGGCCGGGTGGATTCCAATAGTGCAACCGGCACGGGCACGGGCGACGTGGCGGTCAATTCTGGCGGCACACTCGGTGGTACGGGTCATGTGCCTGGGGATGTTACCGTGGCCTCTAGCGGCAAGATCACGGGTGGCATTGGAACCGCGAACGGTTCTTCCCTCACCGTCGATGGCACCTTGGGGGTGGCAGCCGGCGGCAACGTGGAAGTGATGATCGGTGCGCCCGGCGGTGCGCCAGGCGACTTCAACAACAATAGCACCGTGGATGCGGCCGACTTTGTCGTGTGGCGCAAGGCCGGCCCAACCGATACGCTCCCCAACGACCCCACCCCGGGCGTTGTCGATAGCACCGACTACGACGTGTGGCGCGCCAATTTCGGCTCGACCGCCAGCGGTGTCGGCACGGCCGATAAGCTCATCGTCAGCGCGGCCAACGCGCTCACGCTCGATGCCGGCAGCATCGTCACCGTTACCGGCGGCGGCAACGTTACTCCTAGCGGCACCTACACCGTGCTCGAATACAACACAGGCTACACCGGCTCGCTGGCCAGCGTCATCTTCAACAACGCCACCGGCATGGAACTCGTCGGCAGCCTTGTCGATAACACCATTGCCAAGCGGTTTGAAGTCACCGTTTCCAGCACGGCCCAAAATCGTTCGTGGATTGCAGCGGGAGACGGCAACTGGTCGGCCGCAGTGGCCGATGCCAGTAACTGGTCACCCTCGGGCGCACCGAACGGCCCAGGTGCCGTTGCGAATTTCGCGGGGACGGGTGCTCACATGGTCGATCTTTCGGATACCGACAAGACGGCTGGAACCCTCAACTTCAATAATACCTCGGGGTACACCATCACCGCTTCTGGCATCAACCGCCTGGTGATGAACACCTACACGGGCAACGCGGCGATCAACGTGACGAACGGCAATCATACGATTTCCGCACCCATGACGATTGCCAAGGCCACCACAGCCACGATCTCGAATGGCTCCGATACCCTGACCCTTTCGGGCGATATCGCCAACCTCTCGGGTATCTCCAAGGCCGGCTCCGGAACGCTCGACGTGACTGGCGTCGTCCGCGGCACCGGATCGGTCACCGTCTCCAGCGGCACCATGAACCTTGCCGGTTCCAATGCCTATACGGGCGGCACCACCGTGGCGGCCGGTGCGATCTTGAACGCCAACAACACGGGCACCACTTCGGCCACGGGTACGGGCTCGATTACGGTGGCTGGCACGCTGAACGTGAACTTGGGTGGGCGAGTCACCGGAACGACCACGATCAACAGTGGTGGTGTGCAAAATGTGTTCGGTTCAACCACGGGCGGCACCACGGTGAACGCCGGTGGGGCCGACAACATTTCCGGTACGGCAAGCGGTAGCCGCACGATCGCCGGCGGTACCGTAACGATTGATGCGTCGGGCGTTCTCACCGGCACTTCTACAATCAGCGCCAACGGTACGCTTACCGGCACCGGCACGGCGAAAAGCATTACCGTGAACAGCACCGGGCACTTGCAGCCAGGCGGCATCGGCGCCATCGGAACATTCATTTCCGATGGAACGGTAACGCTTAACAATTCTTCGGTGTTCAACTTTGATATCCTTTCCGCGGGAACTCCTGGCACCGACTACGATTACTTCGCCATGACCAGCACAACGGCAAATACGCTGGTTGTCGCCGCCCCCACGCTAGGCGTTGGGGCTTCGATCGTCGTCAACGACCTGAGCGGCGGTGTGAATGACATCAACGGCTCCTATGTTCTGATCGATTACAACGCGTCTTCGGCCGCGTTGGCCACGAGCTTCACATCGATTACGGGCCCTGCCGGTCATACCTACACGGTTACGGTAGACAACACGTTGACGCAAGTGCTGCTGACGATTGCCGCCTCGCCAGGCATTGGCACGGGGGCAAGCGTTCCCGAACCAGGTTCGATGGTACTGTTGCTGATGGCCTTGGCAACTGCTGCCCGTACCCGTCGTTGCGCAAGGTAGCCATTATTGTTTGATCGTTACCGCTGCTAAATCGAACCGAGAAATCGGTTTGGCTGCGATGTAGAACCGAGGCCTGGCCACATTTGGCCAGGCCTTTCCCGCACTATCTCCACGATGTCATGCGCGAGGACTCGCGATGGTAAATACTCCCCTAGGCATGAAGCCCAACTTAACGAAGTCATTTGTCATTCGTCATACGCCACGAAAAATCAGCGTCGTACGGGCCGCGAACTGTGCGGCCTATGCCTATTTCGGATTGCGAATTTCGGATTGCGGATTGCCAAACAGCCGAATGCCATCTCGAAACGACTTGGTGGTGAACCCAGAATCGATGCCACCGAAATGGCAAGCGTCCCCTTCGTTCGCGTTGGATGGTTCATTAACCGATCCTCTTTTCCACTTGCGTATCTCAATCCGCAATCCGAAATCCGCAATCCGAAATCCCCCAAGTCCGCCGCGGCTCGGCGGACCTACTGGCCAACGTGCGTTTACGCTCGTAGAACTCTTGGTCGTGATCGCCATCATTGGCATTTTGGTAGCGCTGTTGCTGCCGGCGGTTCAGGCAGCGCGAGAGGCGGCGCGGCGGACCAAGTGTGTCAACAATCTCAAGAACATCTCACTGTCTTGCTTGAATTACGAATCGGCCAAGAAGACGCTGCCCCCAGGTACTACCATCTCGAAGGGAGAGCGCCAGAGCGGATTGGGTTGGCAGGTGCTCATTCTGCCGTTTATCGAAGAGAGCATGGTCAGTGAAGATGCGTTGGCCAAATACAAAACGAACGACGACGCCTACTCCGGCGCCGGCATGGATGCTCTCAATGCGCTGATGCTGCCCATGTATTTGTGCCCCAGCGATTCTGAAATTGCCACGCTCAACGACAAATTCGATGGCACCACGAAGAACCGCCGCGGTATGACTTATGTGGGCGTCACGGGTTCGTACTATGCCAGGACGGGCGTTTGCCCCACGTCGAAAACGTCGGGGGCTTACTGCATCGCATGCAGCAGTTGTGCGACCGGCCTGAGCGGCGTCAACAACTATGATGGCTTGTTAGTTCAAGGCTGGCCAACCCCGCTCAAGAAAATCACGGACGGCACGAGCAAAACGCTGCTCATCGGCGAACGTTGGTACCAGGCCCGAGCGTGGATGATCGGCGCTTACTGGAGCGGGTCGACCGACTCCACGCCACCCGTTGGCCCCCAGGCCACCACGCTCTTCTTCAATTGCAAGAACCTCAGCGACAAGGTGCCGATCAATTACAACCTCAATATCAGTTGCTACCAACTGCACGATAATGCCACCGATCGGCCGCAGGTTCCTAGTACGTCGGCGAAAACGCTTTCGCTCAACAACTTGCCGTTCGCCAGCTTCCACACGGGAGGAGTCAACTTTTCTTACGGCGACGGCAGCGTGAAGTGGATGCCGGATGATATCGATACGGCTTTGTACCTGGCGCTCGGCTCGCGGAATGGCAACGAAACCGTAAGCGAGCAATAGGCCCGCAGGTTGTGGGCGAAAGCTCTGCGCGAACTCACGTTTCTTGGCGGCCGCCCGGAGAGGACACAGCTCCCAGCAACCAAGATCACAACGAACTTGAAAATCGAATGAAAGAGAAGCCGTTCCAGTTTAGTTTCGTTTTCAATCCGCCGCCGCTCGGTTGCGATAGGACGGCAGTTCACGCGTGCTTGGTGTTGGCGCTCGTATGCTTGTTGGGCGGCTGCTCGAAGTCGGATGGAACGCTGACTGTTCGAGGGCAGGTTACGTTTCAAGGGGAAGCGATCGACTCGGGGGTATTGACCTTCTTCCCGCAACAGGGACGCCCCACGATGACAAACATGGCAGCGGGCAAGTACTCGACCGCCCTGGCACCGGGCGAGTACACGGCAACGGTGGAAGTGGTGAATGCGTTGCCGCCAGGGTTCAAGGAAGGCGACCCGATGCCGCCTCCGAAGATCGTGTTGCCGGCCGAGTACACAACGCGGGCAAAGAGCACGCTGAAGGCCAGCGTACAAGTTGGCCAGGATCAGCCGATCGATTTTGTGTTGAAGTGATGAAGTTGGGGATGAAGCGAATCGCGTGGCACATTGGGCCGAGGAAGCCACTTGGGTGTGATTCTCGATTAGGAGAACAAGCTCGTCACCCCGCCGAACAGGGGATGCTTTGATGGAAACAAGATCGGTTTTCCACGTGGGTTGGCTGCGTAAAGGCGAGCAATGACTGCGCAATAATCGTTGTGGAAACGTATCGACCGGTTAGCATGAAATAGAGAGGGTTCTTGTGGGGCGCTTTGAAGTTGGAGGACCGCCACGATTACTTGAACCTTTTGCATTTGTCGCGTGGAGTCGAGTAATAATATTTGTTGTATCCGTGAAACATCGTCACCGTTCTTGAACTACCGCTTGGAGGTCGCTAATGAAACTTTTCAAATTTGCAATTGCCGCCCTAATCGTGGGCGGTAGCGTTTCTGGTGCCCATGCAGGGCTGATTTTGAGCGATAACTTCGATGGATATGCCGATCAGGCCGCGTTTGAAGCCGCTTGGACTCCCATCGGCACGGTTGCCCCCAAGAGCGGAGTTTTGTCCACCGCCCAATCTTCGAGTTCTCCCCAGTCGATTCAAGTGCCGGGGACTGGCACCACTAGTCAGTACCGGAATCAGCGAAGCTTCACTGAAACCAGCACCTTCAGTTCATCGGGCAATCTGGGCATCGGCGAAAAAGTGATTTGGAGTTTCGATTTCTACGATAGTGCGCCCACCGGCGCCCCGGCCCGCAACTACTCCAACCTGCAGGATACGACTGCCCCATCTGGTACGAATCAGTTGGTCTCGATGGGATTGAACAACAACCAATCTGGTGCCAACAGTGGCGGTCAATACTACATGGCCCGCATTTTGGGATACACGGTTCCCACGACAGCAGATCCGGATGGCGGCCCGAATGAAAGTGTTGGAGGGGCCAGTGCGTACTTTAAGCTAAACGACTTTGGCGTTGGCTCGCGGTCGCTCGGCTGGCACAACCTGAAGGCCGTCATTACCACCAACGATGGCCTCAGCACCGATTACGAGTTTT
This sequence comes from Pirellulales bacterium, assembly GCA_020849945.1. GTDB lineage: Bacteria > Planctomycetota > Planctomycetia > Pirellulales > Lacipirellulaceae > JABDGM01. Next base: position 13,043 of record JADZFK010000032.1, read on the forward strand.
ATGTGGATAACGTGCTTGCTGAACGGGTGATTAATATTGGCTCGACTTCTTCGATCCGCAGTTACGACAACATTCGGATCGGTTCGGGCCTTTCGAACGCCAGCACCGAGGCCTTCTTCGACAACATGCACTTGGAATACGTTCCCGAACCTTCGGTGCTGTTGCTCTCCAGCCTGGCTTCCGTGGCCTTGCTATTCGCCCGACGTCGCTAAAGTTAGGGAGACAATTCTGGGAATCGAAAATGCTTTCAGCCCCCGGCTCTGCCCGGGGTCAAAACAACCACACATCGTGCGACAGAACAAACGTCCGGCGGAGTCGGGCGCTGGCAATCGAGAATCTGGACACCCAAAGACAGTTATGTGGTTAGATTGATCCCGGCAGAGCCGGGGGCTGACGTTGGTATTCCCGGGCAGCCGCTTGGTGCAGTTCCGAATCTATCGTGGCGGCATAGACCACCCAGGATGAAACGAACGATCTGGTTCGTTCTCCTGAGTGGTCTTTGGCGTTTTGCAGAGGCGTGATTTGCTCACCTGATGGCTGCCGGGAGAATGAACCTTTGTGCGTGAGCCGTCCAACTGGGAACCAACGCGGACGGATTGGGTAGCTTCGCCCAGCCGCTGGCTCAGGGTGAACCAAGTTCTGGGGCATTCGCCGCACGGTTATGAATGGATGAGGATGGCTTTGCGATTGCCGAGAAGCATAACGACGAGTGCTATCGCAATTGGCAGCACCCCCGCTGGCTCTGGGATGGCAGAAGACTCTCCGAGCGCCGTGCCGCTGCCTGGCGTCGTGAAGTACCTGCGCCAAAGGATATAATCGGCGAGGTTGACTGTGCCATCGCCGTTGCCGTCGGCGCCGGTCCACGGGGCGACCGCCTGCCCGAACGTTGTGCGCCAAGCGGAATAGTCGGCCGCATTCACGAGGCCATCGCCATCGAAGTCGCCGGGGATATACCCGGGCGTGATGAGGCCCGCAGGGTTGTGCATAACGTTATCCATGTAAATCTGAACGTTGCCGGCACCGTTGAACCAGATCGAATCGATCGAGACGTTGCCGTTCTCGGCATCGATTTGGCCATTTGCCCCGCCCGCGAATGCATACCACGAGTTTGCATCGCCGAAATCCCATTGGTACAAGTGCCATTGGTTGTCGGCGGTCACGCTCTTCGTCGAGCTTATTTCCAAGGCCGTCGTATTCGCGCCGAGCGGGTCATCAATGCCGATGCGGACCGATGTTCCCAGGTCGTCGGTTTTGAGCCAGAATCCAACGTAGCCGGTACCGGGCAGTGGCACGTTGCCAGCCGGCGTGGCGGCCGTGCCGATGCCCGAGTTGTGGCGAAGTTGCCAGGCGTTATCACCCGTGGCATCGATCACCAGGTTTAGCAATTGCGAAGCGGTGCCCGAACCTTGGTGCTCGGTTGTTACGCGATCGCTCGGCCCCGCGGAGTTTGCCGGACCGCCGGACAAGCCAAACGTTTGCGAACTGGGCGAAAAGTTGTAGTTCCAGTTGAAATGGCCTTCGTCGATCTCGAAGTCGTCGATCACATTGCCGGCCGGCCCGGGTGGCGAGGGGGAGCCGATGGAAGTAACGCTTAACAAACCCGTGCCTGTCAACAACGAACTGGTGAACTGGGCACCTGAACCAACGGCACCCCACACCCCCACGGCCTGCGGTAAGCCCTCGAAGAAGAGCTGATTGATCGAATCGGGCTGGCCCGAGTAGGCTAAGTCGAGCAAAGCGCCGGTTGAAAGATAAACATCGGCCGAATTCGAAAGCGAGGCCGTTGCCAGCCGTAGTGCTCCCGCTTGTACGCGAGTATCGCCGGTGTAAGTGCTTGCTGCATTGAGGGCGAGAGTGCCGGCCCCGGTTTTCGTAAGCGATCCGTTCACCACGGGGACGTTGACCGCAAGATCGACGGCAGCCGCACCATTTCCGACGTTGAAAGCTCGGGTGCCGCCCGTTAGATCCACGCTTCCTGCGTTGCCTGCGCCGCTGCCGACCGAAATGGCCGCCGCCGAGTTATTCAGGGGGTTCAAGTTTACGTCGCCGGTAACGGCGATCTTGGCAGGCGAGGAGGCATGAGGCATCAAGTTGATTTGTTGGAATGTGAGTGCCCCGGCCCCGCCGCCGAGCGTAAAGGTCTGCTGGGAATCCACCTGCAGCGTATTGACACTCAAACTCCCTGCCCCACTGAGCGACACAGGCCCACTGAATTGGGCGGAAATCGGCCCTGATCGCATCGCATCAGGGTAGTTGATGGTGTCGGAATAATAGTTGGGGTCGTAATTGATCGTAAGTGAGCCGCCCGTAATGGCGAGCGTCTCGCGCATGTATAGTTTGCGAATATTATGATTGCCTGAAGAAAGCGTCACGGTGATATCGGCATTCGGGCGTTCCAAAATAACGGTATCGTTTGAACCGGCCGTGGGGCCGCTGCCGGCCGCGCCTGGCAATCTGGCCGTCGGTAGCGTGGTTGTGCCCTGAACGGGCGATTGATTCGCACCAACCTGCGGCGCGATGGGCGTTTGGCCGCTGTTCCAATTGGACAGTGTGCTCCAATCACCGCTTGAATTGTTCCACCAGAGAGCGGGAATGAGCTGATCCTTCACAAACTCAATGTCGCCGTGCGACACGTTGACATCGATATTGCTATTTCCATTGTTGTAACCGCTCAACCGCGCCACACTGGCGTACTGCCAGAACGCCCACGGCTGGGCGTTGCCGTAGTCGTCCCAAGGGCCATAGTAACTGCTGAGGGTGCTAGGCCAAGTCTTAGGGGTTGCGGTTTGAACGGGGATGGCCGTCCAATCGAAGCCCGATTCGTCCTGATCTCCGTAGCGAGCATTCCACAGCATGGGGTAACCAGGCCCGACGACGCTGGGTAGTGCGCTGGGCGGTTGTGCTAATTGGTTGCGTAGTGAGCTCGAAGCACTTTGCAAAATACTCGAATAGTTGCCGTTGATATACATCGCCGGGCGTATTCCCATCACTTCATAAATACGGGTGGAGAAGTCAATCGCGAACTGCGCGATTTCGTCGCTCGTGCGTTGCGATTGCCCCGCCTCCAAATCGAACACCGGCGGCAAGTAGCCCGGCCGCATCCAGGCGCGGGCCATCTGGATGAAGTGATCCGCTTCGTCGGTACCCGAGTTTGCAATGTTATTCGTGTTAGCGGTAGAAGCGATGATATCTGGCCGCGAAAAGTGGTACGTTCCCGCGAACAAGCCGGCGTTCGTGGCCCGTGTGATATTCTGGCCGAAGTACGGATCATCGTAGCGGCGTGAAAGGCAGGATTGGGTACTGACTCCATTGCAATCTGCATTGGAAGTCAGCAGCCCGTCATTTCTGTGGTCGAAGCCCGTGGTACCGCCACGACTGGCACGGATGAAAGCAAAGTCGCGATCGTTCGTATTGATGAGCGTGTTCCAATTCGTTTGCGAAAGGCTTCCCTGCCAGGCCGA
>JADZFK010000033.1 GCA_020849945.1 Pirellulales bacterium
CAGCCCCCGGCTTTTAGGCTGTGATTTTTTTATCAGTCAAAACCCTTTTTCTACCAACGGTTGAAGCTAGCTTGTGTTTGCTATCGCAACATGTTGTTTTGACTAATAAAAAAATCACAACCTCTTTGCCGGGGGTTTGCCGCAGTGTTACGATGCGTGGATGGTTAAACCCCCGGCAAAGCCGGGGGCTGACTGCGATTCCAATTCCCGGACACGCTCAACGAGTTTGTTGCAATGGATATGTGAATTCACCGGCATCAAGAACATCACTACGGGAGAATAACCCATGGCGGCGAACGGGCGAACGAATGGCGATTACGATGTGTGCGTGATGGGCGGGGGCCCGGCCGGCACGGCGGCCGCTACCTTCCTGCAACGAGCCGGGCATCGTTGCGTGGCTCTCGAACAATCTACGTTTCCGCGTTATCACATTGGCGAATCGCTGATCCCCCATACGTTTGGTCCGCTCGAGCGATTGGGGCTTCTCCCCAAGCTCCGCGAGTCGCACTTTCCGGAAAAATTCAGCGTGCGGTTCGTATCGCCCGATGGCAAGGAATCGAACCCCTTCTATTTTTCGGAAATCATTCCGGGCGAGATGTCGCGCACATGGCAGGTCGAAAGGTCCGAGTTCGATCAACTGTGCCTCGACAACGCGCGGGAGAACGGCGTGGATATTTGCAGCGGGGTAGCGGTCGACGAGGTGCTCTTCGAGAACGGCCGCGCCGTCGGTGTACGGACGCGAGCCGACGAAAACAAACCACGCGAGATTCGGGCCAAGGTCGTCATCGATGCGACCGGTGCCACGACGCTGATCGGCAAGCAACTGGACCTTAGAGAGCATGTGCCGGGGCTGAATAAGTCGGCCATATGGTCGTACTATCGCGGTGGGCATCGGCTCGAGGGAATCGACGGAGGCGAAACGACGGTCTTTATGATCGCAGACCGCGGTTGGTTCTGGTACATTCCGCTTCCCGATGACATCGTGAGCGTGGGCATTGTCGCATCGCCCGATTACTTGTTCGATGAACAAGAAGAGTTCGAGCCTGTGTTTCTTCGCGAGGTCGAGCGGTGCCAGCCGTTGGCCCAGCGGCTTACGAAGGCCGAGCGAACGCAGCCCGTGCGAGGCATCCGCCGGTTGGCCTATCGCAATCGGCAAATCGCCGGCGATGGCTGGGTCATGGTCGGCGACGCGGCCGCCTTTCTCGACCCAATCTATTCCTCGGGCCTCTTCCTGGCACTTGCCTCGGCCGAACTGGCTGCCAAGTGCGTAGACGAGGCCTTGAAGTCGGGCGACATTTCGGCGGCTCGCCTCGGCTCGTTTGCCGGCGAGCTCACCAAAGGGATCGGCGTGATTCGGCAACTCATCGGCGCGTTCTACGACCCAACCTTCAGCTTCCGAGGATTTCTTGAACAATTTCCCGATCAACGCGCCGCGCTGATCGATTGCCTCGTGGGCAACGTCCTTGAGCAAGATATGTCGTCCTTCCAGGCGGCCCTGGCAAGCATGACGCCGCCGCCCGCGTGGTGATATTGCCCACCATGCGCCATGCAGACAGGCGATTCTTCGCTGGCTCGATGGTTGCTCGGCCGCCTTTGCCGCATTCCTCGGGGCTGCAGCGCGATATCTTATTCACCACGACGACACGACGGGCACGACGAGAAGAATCGATAAGATAACGAAATCGGCCGTATCTCCAGGATGCAACGGAATTCAAGTTGAGCGGTGAGATGTCGGTTCACTCATGCCAAAAAGGTCCTGTTCAGTTCGTTCAAGAACGCCTTGATCCAGTTCATCCTGCCGATCCTGATATCCTGTCCATGTCTTCTCTCGTCCGTTGTGTCCGTCGTGTCGTCGTGGTGAAAAAAAGCTATCCTGAACGATTGCGCCAGGCAAAGTGAGATTGATGAACTCCCGTTCCTATGCACGAAAGACGCTGCGGCCCGAGATGACGGTCCGTCAGGTCGTGGTCGATTATCCGGACTCGGAACCCGTCTTCCGCAAGTATGGCGAGCGAGACAGTCCTCCGTCTCGCTTTGGGCATTTGGAACCGCTAACGCATTTTGCCCGCCGCCGTGGTCTATCGCTCGAGTCGCTACTGGCCGAATTGGCAGCGGCCACCGGGGTGCCCGTCGAGCTTTCTGGTCGGTTCGCCGAACGGGTTCACCATGGATTTCTCCTTTCGTCGCTCGTGTTGACTCTTTCGCTCGGAGCGGGATGGGGGGCGTGGCTTTTGTGGCGAATTGGGATGCAAGGCGCGTTCGACGCCGTGCCGGCCGCCCATGTCATCGCGCATGGCGAGGCCCAGCTATGGGGCTTTATCGTGTTGTTCGTCATGGGCGTTTCGCTTCGCACCGTTTTGCAGGGGATCACGAGGCCGCCATGGGGCGTGTGGCTTTGCCGCGGCCTGTTGGGCCTTGCGATTGTTGGCATCGTGGCGAGTATGTATTGGTCGTTGTATCCGAAATCGCTTCCGGCGATGGGCCTTGTCGCCGCGGCCTTGCTGCTGGTAATGGCTCTTGTCTTCTGGGGGTTGCAAGGTTTGCTGCTTCGAACCAAGTGGCCCGCCACGTGGGCTCGTGCCGTGCTCCTTTCCGGCTGGTGGCTTACCGCATGGGCGGCATTTACCGTATGGCTCCGTTGGAATGCCGGCGACGCGGGGCCAGGCATCTATACCGACCCCGAGCGGCTGCTCCTGATCGAACTGGCCGTCTTCGGCTTCGCGATGAATTCGATTTATGGCTTCGGCCAAATGCTGTTGCCCGGCTTGCTGAGAATTGGTTCCCCCCGCCTTTGGGCGATTGAACTTGCTCATTGGCTGCACAACGCGGGGGTGATCGTGGTGTGCCTGGCAACGGCCAACACCACTAGCGGGCAAGCGATGGTCGCCGGCAGTGCATTACTCGTGGGTGGGGCCGTGATGTTTGCGATTGGCCATCGCGGCTTTGTCGGCAGGCAACGCACCTCTTACGCCGCAGAGAAAGGCCACGCATTGCTCGACTTCTTTCCCCCGCTCGCCTTCTCTTGGTTGCTCGCGGCCCTGGCACTCATGGCTGGCGGAACTCTCTACGAGGCCAACGCGGGGGGCTCTCTTCCTCATGCCTACATGGGTGCCGTGCGCCATGCTCTCACCGTCGGGTTCATGACCACGCTCATCTTGGGAGTGGGCCAGCGGATTGTCCCCGTGCTCGATCGCACCGTGCTGGCGCTCCCGGGCTTGGCTGCTCCGATTCTGTTGCTGATCGGCGTCGGCAACTTCTTACGAGTCGGCTCCGAACTGGCAATCTTGGTGACGCCAACCGCGTTCCGCGTGATGCCAATCTCCGCGCTTTTCGAGTGGTCGGCCTTGTTGTTGTTCGCCATCTGCACGACGGCCACCATGTTCCACCGCGACCCCCTGCACCAACGCGGACGTGTGACCAAGCGATCGTCGTTGGCCGTGTTGCTGGCCGAGCATCCTTGGATCGAGGAGCGGCTCCGCCCCACAGGTTCGCGCTACCTCGAGCGTGCCCGTTGCATTCCCGATGAGTTGACCATCGCTTCGTTCGCAATCCACGAGGAGATCAACTCGACGGAGCTTGTTGCCATGATCAATACGTGGCTTGCGGAAGGCCCCCCGGCAGGCGGCAACTCCGACTCGTCCACAGGCCACTCTCAACAACATAAGCTGGAAGGGTCTCGCACATGAAACGCATCGGCCTAATCGGCGGCCTTAGCCCCGAATCGACTGTTCATTACTACGAAATTATCTGCCGCGAGTACAATCGGCAGGCCGGGCAGCTAAACTTCCCCGAGATCACACTCCAAAGCCTGAACCTGCAGATGTTGATTCCGCATTTCAGCCGCAACGAGTGGGACCAGGTTGCCGCGATTCTGCTCGACGCACTCGTGCGACTGAAGAATGCGGGCGCCGAGTTCGCGGCCATTCTGGCGAACACGCCCCACAACGCCTACGAGTTGATCCGCGATCGCTCGCCCCTGGAAATCCTGACGATCATGGACGCCACTTCAGAGGCGCTTGTTCGCGATGGCCTTCGCAAAGTCGCGCTGCTCGGCACACGGCCCACGATGGAGTTCGGCTTCTTCCAAAAACACTTCGCCTCGCACCAAATCGAGACCGTCGTTCCCGATGCCGACAACCGGAAGGAACTGGACCGCATCGTTTGGGAAGAACTAACGCATGGCATGGTGCGGCCCGAATCGCGAGCCGCGGCGAGAGCCATGATCGGCGACCTCACTCAGCAAGGTGCCCAGGCAGTGATCCTTGGCTGTACCGAGCTTGGCCTGTTGATCCACCCCGAAGACAGCCCCCGGCCACTTTACGACACCACGCGCATTCACGCCGAGGCAATCTTGAACCACGCCTTGGCAGAGGGATAAAAACCTCCTCTCTCCCCCGCAACATGTGGCACAAACTTCAGCCCGCACGTTGTGGTACGGACTTCAGTGCGTACGTGTTAGAAACGGGTGAATTCAAACTTCAAATCCAACAGACAATTTCGGATTGGAGTTACGATAACGAGTGGGATGATGATGGATCCGAAGGGGAAAGTCCTCGCATCCTTTGCTTGTCGAAGAAGTTGAGAGTGACCGAGCAAGGGATAGACAGCCCCCGGCTTTGCCGGGGGTTCGCCGCAGTGTCGCGAGGCGTGGATGGTTAAACCCCCGGCAAAGCCGGGGGCTGACTGCGGCTCCAATTCCCGGACACCTTCGACGGGTTTGTTGCAATTGAATGTTGAATTCACCAACGTCAATCCGTGGCAGGTGACGGACTAAAGTCCGTCCCACGTGTTGCCGTCGGGGGTCGCGTTTGGGGCATAATGCTGTAGTACTAGGCATTTCATCATTCGTCGGCGTAATCGCCACGATCGGCCCGACCGGCACGCAGGCCCCCCGAAAGCCGTATGATCCACGGCCGCCACGACGGGTTCCCGGCGAGGCCAATACCCACGAATTGCCGGGGCAACGTATTCTTGCCTGTGGGTTTTGTCAGGCCGACTGACCTCCACGCCCCGTTCGTTCCGCAGTGATGGACTGCCTTGAATTGGAGTTTTGTCACCCGTGGCTTCACCATTTCGCAAACGATATCCTTCGGCGGGAACGCCCCAATCGCAGGGCGGGGGGGCTCATGCGCCCGAACGGCTGCCGTTCTTACCGAAGGACGCGCGAGAGCTGTTCGAGTCGCTCGAGCAAGTGTTCGGGGAAAAGTTTTCGATCCTCGATTGCAGCACGGGCGAAAGCGTTTGGGATACTCCCCACGGGCTGTCGTTCGATCTTCGGCGATATTTTGCCGTTTGCGAACAAGTCACGCGGCGCGGCCGACCCGAAATTGTTGATGAATTCGGCCCGGTCTTGCTCCTTGCGATTCCGCTCAGCGATCCGACCGAAGAGGCGTCGTTCGTGGCGGTCGGCGGGTTTGTTACCATTACCGTCAGGCAGGAAGCCGAGGTCGCCTCGGCCGCGCGCGAATGCGACGTGCCCGTTGCCGACATGCTCGAGTGGGCCCGTCATCAAGACCCTTGGACGGCCGATGCGCTGCTCGAGGTGAGCAAGGCCGTTTTTGAACGGGCCGCGCTCCGCCGCATGGCACTCCAGTTAAAACATCAGGTCTCCGATATATCCTCCCACCTGCTGCTTGCGTTCGAGGAAATCACACTGCTCCACCGCCTGACCGAGCATCTTTCCATTGCCCAGAGCGCGGAGGACCTTAGCGAACTCGCCGTCCACTGGCTCGGAGACGTGGTTCCCGCCGAGGCGATCCTGTTCTTCCCCGATCGTCGGACGAGAATCACCGCTTCCGCGCGGCAAGCGGAGAAAGACCCAGAGATCAATCGACTCGAACGACTTGTTTCCCGCGGAGCCTGCCCCCTTTCCAGCCAGGAGTTGGAATCGTTCGTGGCCTACCTCGGCGCCGAAGCCCGACTGGAACCCATTGCGATCAACCGATCCTCGACCTCCGTCTCGAGTTGGCCCTATCCGGCCGTTCGAGAGTTGATCTCGGTGCCCATCCGCGACGGAAACCGATTGTTCGGCTGGCTCATGGCCTTCAATCACAACGGCAACAACAAAACCTATAGCGGCAAGCCCGAGTTCGGAACCGCGGAAACCTGCCTCATGGCCAGTGTGGCCACGATCTTGGGTATCCATTGCGGCAACCTCAACCTCTACGGCGAACAAGCCCAGTTCGTCGGAAGCGTCATGCGAGCATTGACCTCGGCCATCGACGCCAAGGATTCGTACACCTGCGGGCACAGCGACCGCGTCGCACGACTGGCCGTTTGCCTGGCCCGACAATTCGGCTGCAACGAACGCGACCTTCACACGATCTACCTGGCCGGCCTGCTGCATGATATCGGCAAGATCGGCATCGACGATAATGTCTTGCGAAAACCCGGATCGTTGACCCCCGAAGAATTCGAGCACATCCAACAGCACCCAGGTTTGGGTTGCCGCATATTGGAAGGCGTAACGCAGCTCGATAAGGTGCTGCCCGTGGTACGGCACCACCACGAAGCCTGGAACGGCGCCGGTTACCCCGCCGGCCTGAAGGGCGAGGAAACGCCACTCTTGGCGCGCATCGTGGCGGTGGCCGATTCCATCGACGCCATGTCCAGCGACCGTCACTATCGCAAAGGAATGAGCGACGACAAGCTCGATACAATCCTACGCGATGGCGCCGGCAAACAATGGGACCCGAAAGTCATCGAGGCCGCTTTCCAAGTCCGTGATACCCTGCGAAAAATCTGCAAAGGCGAAGAACCACCCACCAACCCCGGCCTCCCCGGCTGGCAATTCGATTTCACCGAAACGATCCGGGAATAACGCGCGGC
>JADZFK010000034.1 GCA_020849945.1 Pirellulales bacterium
CAGGGCCGATCAGTTTTCGCTTTGGCACGCAAAATCAAGGCCGTCACTTACCGATGGCATGTCGGAAACCTCGATATTCGCACTGCTATCGCGTTCACCCGAAAATGCAGGTTAATGGTCCAAGTTGAATAACTGATCGGCCCTGTTGTGGCGGTGGTGGGTGGGTTCCTATTTCGGAACGAGTGGCGGAGATAAATGGTTCAAACAGCGGCCTGGCGGCCGCCGCTAATCGCAATGACATTTTATTGTAGGATTGGGGCGAGAGGAGTGCATTCCTGTTGATCCACGAACCTTTTTGCTTTTTGGATGGGATGCTTTACACTGGCGGATCGTGGCACAGGCATTGGACTGTGCGACTTGTTACCACTTCTGGCCGCGTTCGGAGGAATAGGATGCCACAACATTGTTACGACACGAGCAGCCTGAAGGTTCGGTGGGCAGGGCTGTTGTTTGCCATGCTGCTTCCGACGTTGATCACGTGGGCGTACTTTGTGCTTGCGAGTGCGTATCCGCAAGGGATGAAGCAGGCGGTTTACCTGATTGCCAAGGTGGTGCAGTTTGGGTTTCCCGTGCTGTGGGTGTTGTGGGTGTTGCGCGAGCCGATCCGGACCGGGCGGCCGACGGCATGGGGCCTGGGGGTTGGCGCGGTGTTTGGCGTGGTCGTAGTGGCGGCGGGGGTTGCGTTGTTCCAGTTCGTGCTGCGGGAATTGCCGATGTTCGCGGCCGGCGCCGAGCGGATTCATGGGAAAGTCGATTCCTTTGGCATCGACAGTGTGGCGAAGTTCATCGTGCTTTCCAGCTTCTACTCGTTGTTTCATTCGCTGATGGAAGAGTACTATTGGCGATGGTTTGTATTCCGCCAGTTGCGAGCAATGGTGCCGATGAGCTGGGCGGTGGTTGGTTCCGGGGTGGCGTTTACGCTTCATCACGTGGTTGTGTTGATGCATTTCTTTCCCACAGCTTTGTGGTTCGTGGCCTTGCTTTCCGGCGGCATCGCGATGGGCGGGTGTTTTTGGGCGTGGCTGTACGATCGTACAGGCTCGATCTTCGATACGTGGCTCAGCCACCTGTTGATCGATGCAGGGATATTTTTTGGCGTAGGCTATCCGCTCATTCAGCCCGTGCTGGGGGCTTGATCGCAGGGTGCGAAGTGGCTGAGGAAGTTGGCGTGGTTGGTATACCGTGCGACCAATTGAGAATGGGAGCGGAGTATTTCTGGCCATGTGTCTGCTAGCATTGCAAGCGGCGCAGGCCGTGAAAACCGCACCATGTTGTGCTAGCATCGCCGAGCGAGCTCAAGATGCACAAAGACTTGAATTTCGCTTTGCGAAGTCTTAATCTAAGCACCTTCTTGCATCCCCCAAGGCTGCCGCTTGACACGGCTATATTAAGAAAGGGAGTTCTTCCCCGCTAAGAAACGGCGTTGCGGCAAGCCTTCGAAGAGATCGAGGGCATGCTCGGATGCTCGCCAAGAGTTGCTAGCATTCAAAGGGCGACGAGCCAAGGACTTGGTCCGGCTGTGCCACCTCGAGGGGTTAGCAATGCGGATGCGCATACAACGAAATGGCCACTCGTGGAACCCAAGCCGTTGCGGTGGCGCAGGGGTGTAAGTTGTGTGGCATGATATTGGAACGATTTTCTTGGTGCGAAGGAACTACCAGGGAAGCGTCGGCAAGGCGCGAAACTAAGGGAGTGCAAGAATGGTCAAGCCGGTCATTGGCATTAATGCGGATTTCGCCAGTTCGGTTGGAGATAAGCCAAGTTTTACGTACGTGGCATCAGGTTATTACGATGCCATTACGAAGGTCGGAGGAATTCCTGTCATCATCCCTCCGCTCGGAGAGGACGAAGACATCGAGCAATTGCTCGACCGCCTGAACGGAGTGGTGCTTGTGGGCGGCGCCGATTTGGATCCTCGCCGCGATGGATGGATGCTCCACCCCTCGATTCGCCTGTTGGCACAGCGCCGCGAAATGTTCGATCGGCGGCTTGTGCGGATCATCGCCGAGCGTCGGATGCCCGTGTTCGGCATTGGTTCGGGCATGCAGCTGTTGAACGTGACGATGGGCGGCAATTTGCTGCTGCACATACCCGAGGATCGGCCCACGGCTCTTCCGCACCACGACCCGCTGGACCCGGCGCATCGGCACACGCTCGAGATCGCTTCTGGCTCGCTCATGGAGCGCGTGTATGGGGACGGCGAGCTTCGAGTCAACAGCATGCACCACATGGCCGTTGATGAAGTGGCCAGCGGCTTCGAGGTGACGGCGCGTTGCCCAGACGGAATTGTGGAAGCGATCGAAAGCCGAATCCCCGATTGGTTTGCGATTGGAACGCAATTCCACCCAGAGGCCGACACGGCTTCGGCGCTCGACTTGCGAGTGTTCGAAGAGTTTATTGATGGCGTGCGAGGCACGGCATCGACGGAGTCGGTGTTGATGGTGGCGTAAGTGTATTTGGGGGCCGGTGGCAATGTCCTAGGAGCCGCTGGCAACGCCCCCGGTCGTTGACCGGGGGCTAAATGAAAGAATCCGGTCGGATGCGGCTTGGTGGCGCACGGATCGCTGCCACCAAGCCGCGCTTTTTTGTTTGCGTTGCGCGGCGGAACGACGGCTCCGCGTTCCGCTTCGCCGAGCCTGCGTGTTTCGGCGAAAGACTTTTAACTCTTCACACTTCTCCGATATCTTCGTTCCACAGTTCCGGTCTGGCGGCGATGAATTCGCGCATGAGTTGGATGCACTCTTCATCATCAACGATTACGAGCGATACGCCGCGCGAGCGGACGTACTCTTCGGGGCCGCGGAAGGTGCGGTTCTCGCCGATGACGATCCGCGGGATGCGGTAGAGCAAGGCGGTGCCGCTGCACATGTCGCAGGGCGAAAGGGTTGAGTAAAGCGTGGCGCGACGGTACTCGGCGGGGCGGAGCCGACCGGCGTTTTCCAGGCAGTCCATCTCGGCATGCAGGATCGCGCTTCCCTGCTGCACGCGCCGATTGTGCCCGCGACCCACGACCGCGTTGTCAATCACCAGCACCGAGCCGATGGGAATGCCCCCCTCGGCCAGGCCCTGGCGGGCTTCTTCAAGGGCCATTTGTAGAAAGCGGTCCATAGGGGGCCTGGAAGGCGGGTGGCACATGAATTGGCCGGGGTTCCATGAATGGCCGCGAAATGTGGTTATCTCGCATTTTCTGGCGCACTCAACTATCCTAGAAGGGTATACCATAACCGCTTCCAGATTTCCAACTTGGATCGACTTCTCATGGGCAGGCAACAACTGAAAGCGGTGGTGGCCGCTGGTTGGAAAAGCGTGGTCTTCGCCTTGCTGCTGGCCGGATGGGTCGGGCGCTTGGCGAGTGCGGGGCAGTTATCGGAAACGGATGAGTTTGCGGAAGTGGGGACTGCGGTCGCCCAGTATGCGAATCGGTTCGAACCGGTCCGTGTTTTGCTGGTGCTTGATTTGGATAACACGCTGCTCGCGATGGATTCGCCGCTTGGCAGCGACCAATGGTTCGAGTGGCAGAAGTATCTGTTGGAGCATGAGCCGCAATCGGAGTTGTTGGTGGCGAAATCGTTTGCGGGGTTGTTGGCGGCACAGGGGCTGCTGTACAACCTGCAGCCGATGCATCCGCCGCAGGAGAATTTGCCGCGGCTGTTGCGGCGCGTTCAGCAATTAGGGGTGCGCACCGTGGTGCTCACTTCGCGAGGCCCCGAGTTTCGCGATGCCACCGAGCGCGAGCTCAAGCGGAACGGTTACGACCTGGCCAAGTCGGCCATCGAAGTGAAGAGACTGCCCCGCGGCGAGTTCCTGCCATTCCACCCCGACCGGCCACATGAGGATGGCCTGACGCAAGAGGAGATCGCAAAGTACGACCTTTCCGATCCGCGGCCGATCAGTTTTGAAGATGGCATCATGATGACGGCCGGCCAGCACAAGGGAGCCATGTTGCTGACGCTGCTCCACGATGCCGAGCACGACATCGACGCGGTTGTGTACGACGACGATAACATTCGCCACGTGGCCAATGTGTACGCGGCGGTGCTTGCCCGCGACAAGGAGATCTCGGCATTTCACTACACGCGTGAAGAAGCGAACGTGAAACAATTCCAGTACGGCAGCAAGAAGGATGTCACCAAACGCTGGCAGAAGTTATACCGTGTGCTGGAGGAGGTGTTGGCGCCGCGGGAGTGATTGGCCGGCTCAACTTGCACGGGGGCGTGTTTCTCGTGCCAGCGCACCCAGGTTACGTGGTGACATATGACTACCGCGCTAGGTTGATAAACCACAAAGAACACGAAGAACACCAAGCAAGCCAGGAAAATGGGTATTCAAGCCTCAACGGGCCGGAGCAAATTGTTCGCATCTTCAATGAACCAACTTATTCGATTCAAC
>JADZFK010000035.1 GCA_020849945.1 Pirellulales bacterium
GTGCGCTCGTTCGCAGCACCAGTCGCTCACCGCCCTTGCTGCCTGCTCGTAGCGCCGTGATATCCGCCGACCTCACATCATCCATCACCACGGCGGGGCGGGCGTCGGGGGTGTCGCAATCTATCAGCACGTTGTTGAGGCTGATGCCCTCGGCATGACGAAAGAAAAGCCCGTACGCAGGTAAGCGGCCGAACATGTTAAATTCGGGGTAGACCGCGTTCGGCTCTGGAACATCCCGGTCGATCAGGTCCTTGGTGCCGCCTCCCACAGTGGTGATGTGGATGTTTGAAAGATGGATTTCGCGGACGGGGTGGCCCGGAATCCCCGCGATCGCACAACCGAATATGTTGGCGCCCTTGGCCACCACGTCTCGGATGACGACATCGTGCAGCTCGGCAACGGGCGGACGCGGCTGGGGTGGCACGACTTCGCCGCGTTTGAAGGCCTTATAATCCGCCAGGTAGGGCCTGGCGCGGTCTCCCAGGCGGATGAACAAGGGGTTCGACGTGTTCACCATCGAAATTCCAGAGATCAGAACTCGCCGGAGCGATCCCCCATCGACCGCTTCGAGCGCGATGCCACTTAGCCGCGTATCGTAGATTGTGCAATTCGTGATGGCGATATCCTCGAAACCGCCGGTAGACTCGGTGCCGCACTTGAGGGCGTTGCACCGGCTCATGAGGTTGCAGTTGGTAACCGCGATATGCTTGCACGGCCGAGGCATGGTCGCCTTCAAAACGATGCTGTCGTCGATGCTGGCGATATCGCAATTGGCAACTCTCATCCGTTCGCAACTATCGATGTCGATGCCGTCGTTGTTGGCGTTCACCAGGCTATCGACCGTGACGCCGTCGATGAGTACGTCGGTGCAACCCAGGTAGTGCTGCACCCACATCGCCGAGTCCTTCAGCGTGATGTTCTTCACCAGCACATTCTGGCATCCGATGATTCGCATTAAGTAGGGCCGCTGCTTGTAGGGTTTGTTTTGGAAGCTTTCCGCGTCTCCCTGGCCGTCGATCACCCCCCGGCCTGTGATGGCAATGTTGCGGGCGTTTTCGGCGTAGATCAGGCTTCGATCGACGTAGTTCACGTCGGTGTAAGAGCGGAGTTTCGGCGTATGTTGTTCATAGTCCTCCAACCGGGTGCTTCCGAGGAGTACGGCGCCTGCTTCCAGGTCGAGGGTGACATGGTCCTTAAGGACGAGGCCACCGGTTAGGAATTGGCCTGCCGGTACGAGAACCCGCCCACCGCCGGCGGCCGTACACGTGTCGATGGCCGACTGTAGCGCCTTCGTGTTGAGCGTCTTGCCGTCTGAGACTGCTCCAACGTCGGTGACCACGATCTCCACCGCCACCGCCTGGGTGCCAAGTGCGCCGAATGCCAAGGCGGCTGCCAGGATTTGACGCCGTCCTAGTCGACCGCGTAGGGTTAGGTTGCCGTTCTTCATGGGTTACTCCGTGGGTTTCTTGTGTACGATGTCTCTACAGTTGTTCAATGTCATTTCCGATCCGTCCTTGATGTTCAGTTTGAGGCGTTCCAACACCAACCCATTAACGTTGTGGAATTGCATTCCCTGGTCAGCAGTCATCCGAACGTCCTTAAGTGTGATATCAGACAGTGGGCGCTCCGCTATCCCGACGCCGCGGAAGGCGTACTGCGCGCCCTGGCAATCGATCTCGGAGAATACGAGCCGACGTAAGAGCGGCGGAGAATCTCCCAGCTTGTCGGGGAGGTAGGCGTTGTACACGACGGAGATTTGTATCGCGTCCTGTTTGACGCCACGCATCTTGATCTTGCGGTAAGTGATATCCTCCACAAAACCGCCTCGCGACTTGTTCGATTTGATTCGTAGGCCGTTGTCGGTGCCAACAAATTCGCAGTCCTCGACCAGCACATTCCGCACTCCGCCCGACATCTCGCTACCGATTACCACCCCACCGTGGCCCTCGTGGGTGCGGCAGCGACGGATCACAATGTTCTCAGTCGGTCGGGCGACTCGGCGGCCGTCCTCATTGACGCCCGACTTCAAGGTGATGCAATCGTCTCCAGATCGTATCTCGCAATCCTCGACCAGCACGTTGCGCGACGAGTCGAGGTTTACGCCGTCGGTGTTCGGCCCACCGACCGCGTTGATGCGGAGGCCGCGGACGATGACCGACGAACAGTACGTGAGGTTGATCGTCCAGAACGGGCCAGGAGACTCGACCGAGAATCCTTCGAGCAAAACCCTTCGGCAGTTGATTGGGGCGATGAATGGAGGGCGGAGCCCGTCCTCGACCCTGCCAAAAACGCGTTCCGTGGGTGGTTTTCCGTTCAAGATATAGTCTTGATAAACCACCTCAGCGGCATCACGGCTCGCCTTCCACTTCCACCACTTCTCGCCGTGGCCAAAAAGCCGCCCCGGTCCCGTCACCGCGATGTTCTCGCAGTCTTTAGCGTAAATCAGCGGCGAAAAGTTGTAGAGCTCGAAACCCGCCCAACGTGTGAACACGACTGGCAGGTAGTCCTGGGGCGAGTCGCTGAAGTGGAGCTCGGCCCCCTCGGCCAAGTGCAAGTTGACATTGCTCATCAATTGAATCGCACCGGTCTTCCATCTTCCCGACGGGATAACCACCCTCCCGCCGCCACGATTGTGGCACTCCTTAATCGCGCGGTTGATCGCTTCGGAGCATGACCGCTCGCCCGGCTCCGCGCCGGTTTCGCGGATATCAAAGTCTTTGTCCTGGAATGCCGGTTCGTCGATCGTGACCACTTCAAGCGGAGTCGCAACGCGCGTAGACCCTAGTGCTGGTGGTGGGCTAGCGAGCAGCAGCCACCCCGCTTGCACAAGAATCATCAGCCCGAGCGTTGTTCGGGCGTTGGCAAGTGTGAGTGACATGGGCGTTTGCAACCTCGCGTGCGTTGCTTACAGTTATGGGTTGATCGCCTCGAACCTAAAGTACCGCTCGGCATTGTGGTGGCAGATATCTTGTACCATCCCGCCCACAAGTTCGAAGTCGCGGGGCACCAGCCCCTTCTCAATGTCCTCTCCCAACATGCTGCAAAGCAATCGCCGGAAGTATTCGTGCCGCGGGTAACTGAGAAACGAACGGCTGTCGGTTAACATGCCCACAAAGCAGCTCAACACTCCCATGTTCGAAAGGCAATCGAGTTGCTCTCGCATGCCGTCGAGCTGGTCGAGGAACCACCAAGCGCTGCCGTACTGAAGCTTGCCCACCGTCCGCCCGTCTTGGTAGTTACCGCACATCGTCGCCATAAGGGCGTTGTCTCGTGGGTTCAGGTTGTACAAAATCGTGCGGCACAGTTGGCCTGTCGCGTCCAGTCGGTCCAGCAGCTTTGCTAGGCCGCGGGCTTGGGGGAAATCACCGATCGAGTCGTACCCCAGCGTGGGGCTCATCCGCGTGTTGCAGTCTCGCATCGCGCCCAAGTGGTATTGCTGCGTCCAGTCCTTCTCGTGGTCCATGACCGCGAATTCGTAGAGCATCGCCGAACGAAACTGGGCGGCGCTGGCAGCGTCCAACGCCTCGCGGCAACGCAGCCTCGAAAAGTGTTGGCCAATTTCGGCCAACGTATAATCCTCGGCGTCAACCCGCTCGATCCCGTGGTCCGAGAGTCGACACCCCATGCCGTGGAAATACTCGTGCCGGCGACGCAGAGCGGTCATGAAATCCTGGAAGCTACCGATGCTCACATCGGCAACAGCTTCGAGCCGATCGACCCAGGCGTTGAACCGCTCGGGGTCGCTCACATCCATCGCCGGATCGGGCCGCCATGCGGGCAAGACGGTGAACCCAGCCTTCGGCTCCGCCGCAAGGCTGCGGTGATGCTCCAGCGAATCCGTGGGGTCGTCGGTCGTGCAAACGAGCTCGACATTCATCTGCCGCAACAAGCCGCGACAGGAAAACTCGGGCGTGGCGAGGAGTTCGTTACAGTGGCCCCAAATCGCCTCGGCAGTCGCTCCGCTGAGCAGCTTATCTTGAATGCCGAAGGGGCGTTTCAACTCCATGTGCGTCCAGTGGTAAAGCGGGTTCCGCAGCAACTTTGGCACCGTTTGTGCCCAATGCAAAAACCGCTCTTTGTCCGGTGCGCCACCCGTAATAAACCGTTCATCGACGCCACAGGTCCGCATCGCCCTCCACTTGTAGTGGTCACCATCGAGCCAAATGCGGGTAAGGTTCTCAAACGACTGATCCTCCGCGATCTCCCGAGGTGGGAGGTGGCAGTGGTAGTCGATAATCGGCAGGCCCTGGGCGTAGTCGTGGTACAGCCTGCGCGCAGGCTCGGTCGTCAGCAGGAAGTCTTCGCCGATAAAACTTGTGGGGGATGCCATGGGTAACCGCAGCAATCTTGGAACGCACTTGTTACCCAGACAAGAATAATTATTTAATGTCATTAAATCAACTGTTTCTTGTCAGAAAATCACTTTCTAGCTAGAATGGGCCGATATGACCTGGGCCGACTACATCTGTCAGGACTTAACAACCCGCATCCGCGAGGGGTTGGAACTGCCCGAAAGGATTACGCTTCAGGCCCTCGCCAAGCACTACTCCGTCAGCATAACCCCCGTGCGAAAAGCTATCGGTCGGCTAATCGACCAGAAGGTGCTGCTCAAGGGGGACAACAACCGGTTGACCTTGAACCCCCGCAAGAGGGCCGCCCGCAACGCACGCAAGAAAGGGGATTCTGCCGTCTCGCTGCCGGCTCCCCCGCAGGACCCTTTCAAGACCGTCACCAGGCATTTTGTTCGCTTGAGCCTACGCGGCAAGCCCGTCTCCCTTAAAGAGTCCGAGCTCGCCAAGCAGTTTGGCATCGGCACTCGGCGGGTACGCGAGTTGCTCCACCGGCTCTCCGGCATGGGGGTCGTCGAACACTTGCCGCGCAAGGGCTGGCGGCTCATTCCATTCAACGAGAATGCCCTCGACGAGTACATCGACACGCGTACCGTTCTGGAGCTTCGGGCGTTGGAACTGGCAATGCCACATTTGGTGAAAGCCGACCTCCAAAAGATCAGGCATGCGAACGTGCTGCTACAAGGCAACGACCACCCGCTGCTAAT
This sequence comes from Pirellulales bacterium, assembly GCA_020849945.1. GTDB lineage: Bacteria > Planctomycetota > Planctomycetia > Pirellulales > Lacipirellulaceae > JABDGM01. The sequence goes on from JADZFK010000035.1 coordinate 5,057, forward strand.
CGACCACAGCCTGCACTTCTACATCATCGAGAAATCGGGCAACCGATACATCGCTGATTTCTTCGAGCGTCACCATCCGTACTACGAACTGCTACTCGACTATGAAACCCAGCACTTTGCTATCGATAGTATTCGCCAACAGGCGCTCGAACTGCACATTCAAGTTATCGATGCCTTGATCGCGGGGGACCTTGCGACCGCCAAAGATGCGTTGCAGCAAGATTTGGAGATACCCCATCCATTCTTCGAAATGCACCGCGCGGCACAGGAAGCCGTGACGAGTGGCGAAATGCCGACAAGAGGAGCCGCCCCATCCTGGCGGCCAGCGCTTTCTTCGCTTCTTGCGATCGGGGTGGTAGCGAATTATCTTATCGCAATCATGTCATCGATAACCGCGTCTTGAAAAGCGGCCCCTCCCCACGACTGCCCATTTTCACGAGAAACCCCATGCCCGAATGGAAGAACGACACCGAATTGTTCGCGCTAGTGCGTTCAACGCTCTACACGCCCGTGGTCGGAGACATACTCGACCAGGTGGGCCGCTTTCACCAGTTCCTTCCGCCGCAGGTTCGCCCGATCGCACAGGGAATGGTCGTTGCGGGCCGGGCCATGCCGGTGCTGCAAATGGATGTCTTCGGGCCGCAGAAGAAGCCGTTCGGGCTGATGACCCAAGCGCTAGACGACCTCCAGGAAAACGAAGTTTACATTGCAACCGGCACGGCCATGCGGTGTGCGAACTGGGGCGAGATCATGACCGCCACCGCCAAAACTCGCCGCGCAGCGGGCGCGGTCGTCAATGGCTACCACCGCGACACACCCAAGGTGCTCGAGCAACACTGGCCCGTGTTCAGCCGTGGGGGCTACGCTCAGGATTCCGCCCCGCGGATGAAGGTCGTCGACTTCCGATGCCCGATCGAAGTCGAAGCGACCTGGGTTCATCCTGGTGATATCGTGTTCGGCGATATCGATGGCGTGGTGATCGTGCCGCGAGATATCGAGACCGAAGTCATTGAACGGGCGCTGGAGAAGGCTCGCGCGGAGAAACTGGTGAGAAAGGAAATCGAGCAGGGATTGTCCAGCACGGCCGCTTTCGAGAAGTACGGCATCCTGTAGCAGCGCAGCTCGTAACGACGATGAATTCCAATCCACGGTGTTTTCGAATCAAGCCTGGCGACAATGTCGCCACGATGCTTACCGACGGAATGGCCGGTGAGTGCCAAGTGCTTGGTGAAGGAACGGCAACACAAGCTACGCTTCTTTCCTCGATCCCGCGAGGCCACAAGGTTGGGCTGGTCGATATCGCCGAAGGCGCCCCCATCATCAAGTACGGTGTCGTCATCGGGCTGGCGGCCCAACCAATCCACGCCGGCGAGCACGTCCACCTGCACAATTGCCGCAGCCAGTACGACGAACGTTCGGCGTCGCTGCGGCTCGAGGACGGCTGCCCCACGGATACCCGGTATGAATGATCCCATCACCACTTCCGAAGTCATTAGCCAGGGCTACCTGCGACCAGATGGACGCAAGGGAATCCGCAATCTGGTGTTGGTGGTGTACACCGTCGAGTGCGCGAAGCACGTCGCGCACGCAATCCAGGCTAACGAACCAGATACCCAGGTAATCGGCTTCCCCGGTTGCTACGACAACGAATACGCGATCCGTCTTATCCTGGCACTGGCGCGGCACCCCAACGTCGGTGCCGTTCTGTGCGTGGGCTTGGGCTGCGAGTACACGCAACCCGAACGCATCGCCCAGAAAGTGCAAGAGAGTGGCCGCCCCGCCGAGTGGTTCTTCATCCAGCAAAGCGGCGGTACCGCCACCAGCATCGAGAAGGGCAAGCGGCTGGTGGCCGAACTCCACGCCGAAGCCCAACGCCGCGCGGTCCGTGCGCCTTTCCTGCTCAGCGACCTGACGATCGGCTGCGAATGCGGCGGGTCCGACTTCACCTCCGGGCTCGCCGGAAACCCCGTCGTCGGGCGGCTGTTCGACACGCTTGTCGATGCCGGCGGTACCGCCGTGTTCGAGGAGATCGTCGAGCTGATCGGCCTGCGAGATGTCATGGTCCAACGCGCCGCAACGGCGGAAGCTGCCAACCAGATCGGCGCATCCTACGACAAAACAATGGAGTACTGCCGTTCAGTCCGGCAGTTTTCGGTATCGCCCGGAAATTTCGCCGGCGGTTTGACCACGATCGAAGAGAAAAGCCTGGGCGCTTTTTCCAAAAGCGGCAGCCGCCCTATCCAAGGCGTGGTCCGCGTCGCCGAACGACCACCGAATCCCGGCCTGTGGCTGCTGGATAGCGTTCCCGATCCTCACTTCATGCAGTTCGGCTACACGAACCCCAATGACACCGAAGGAATCGTCGATCTCGTTGCCACAGGCGCTCAGGTCGTGCTCTTCGTCACCGGCAGGGGAAGTGTCATCGGCGGCCCCATCGCACCCCTGGTGAAGATCACCGGAAACGCCGAGACTTATCGTAATCTGCAAGGTGACATGGATTTTGACGCCAGCGGCGTTCTCCGCGGAAACCAATCGCTCGAACAGGCCAGCAACGACTTGCTCTCCCTCGTTAAACAAATTGTCAACGGCTGCCCCTCGAAACCCGAGTTGCTCGGCCACCACGAATACATCATCGTCTACAAACACCAAAGCACACCTACACTACAACGCGGCTGCAGAGCCGAATCGGCCTCATAGGAAACGACCATGACAACACCCGTCTTTCAGCTTAACGGAGAAACCGCGATCATCACCGGCGGCGGCTCGGGCCTTGGCTTTGGCATGGCACACTGCTTTGTCGAGTCGGGGGCGAAGGTTGTTCTCGTCGGCCGACGCGAAACCGTTCTGCAACAAGCCTGCGCGGAACTTGGCGAAGCGGCTTCCTACGAAACATTCGATGTCTGCCGTTTCGAAGAAGTCGACAACCTTGTCCAACGCATCACCGACCGCGTTGGCCCCCCCACGATCCTCGTGAATAACGCGGGGGTTCACCTCAAAAAACTCGCCACGGAAACAACCGTGGATGAATTCGACAAAGTCATGCGGACTCACGTCCTAGCGGCCCAGGCTCTCTCCCGCGCGGTGCTGCCCGGCATGATCGAACGCCGCCACGGCAACCTGCTGTTCATCGCGTCCATGACCTCTCTCATCGGCATGCCGCAAGTCGTCGCGTACTCGGCGGCCAAGTCGGCCTACGTGGGAATGGTGCGGACCCTGGCCGTTGAAGTCTCTCAGCACAACGTCCGCGTCAATGCCATCGCCCCCGGCTGGATCGACACCCCCATGCTGCACAAAGCCATCGATGGCGACCAACCCCGCATCAACAAAATCCTCGGCCGCACCCCAATGCAACGCTTCGGCACCGTCAACGACATCGGCTGGGCCGCAACCTACCTCTGCTCACCCGCCGCCCAATTCGTCACCGGCGTCCTCCTCCCCGTCGACGGCGGCGCAAGCATCGGCTTCTAATACACAAAAAGGTTCAGGACTCGTGAAAAAAAGTCCTGCCCCCCTTTTGTTAGATTTCGGCAGCATAGTTCGGCGCGGTACAAGACTTGCTGTACCTATGGCCAATGTAACTTCTGTGGCGGATAATTGGGGAACTTGTCTCAAAGCAGCCGCTTATGTGCGGAAGTGCACGCTGCCGCATTACCCGTCGTGCCTTTTCCAACACGGCCGAGGCAGATAACCAGTGTAATAAACCATCGATTCCCAGCAAGTTCAATGAAGCGATTTCGCAACATATTGGTGGGTGTCGATCTAGCCGATGGCGATCGGCTTGTAGCCAAATCATTGGGGGCCCCCAGTGCCCAGGCAGTTGAGCATGCGCTGTGGGTTGCGAGTTTGAATAAGGCCCACGTAACGTTTTTGTACGCACTCGACGTGTGTCCCCAGGCCAAGCAACTTCTACTGGATTCCCAAGAGGAGCATACGATTGTCGACGAAGCCCGCGACGTGCTGGCTGGTTGTGTTCGCAAGGCGGAGCAATTGGGTGTAAGTTCGTCGGTTGAAGTTGCCTTAGGGCATGCATGGTTGGCACTGGTACAAAGGGTGCTCAAGTGTCGGCACGACTTGGTCGTCGTTGGCACACGAAATCGCGACATCGTGTCACGAATGCTGTTTGGCAGCACAGGCATGAAGCTGTTGAGGAAATGCCCATGCCCCGTGTGGGTCACGAAACCAAGCGGAGATGCGCATATCCACACCGTGCTTGTGGCACATGACCTTTCGCCGGTCGGCGCACTAGCTTTGGAATTGGGGGCTTCGATCGCTGAGTTGCACGGTTCCTCACTGCACATATTGCACGCGATTGAACAAAAGCAATACGAGGACTCGACTTTTCATTACCTGCTCGAAGGGCCACTCGAGGATAAATTAGCGGAGACACGTTCGCTACTTGGACGTCCGTTGCAAGGCTACCGATTCCGCGCCGCTCCGGAGGTAGTGGTTATTGAAGGCGATCCTGTTGATACGATTAGCAAGTATATCGTAGACCACGGCATTGAACTTCTGACGATGGGAACTATCGCCCGGACTGGCATCTCTGGTGTTTTTATGGGTAACACGGCCGAACGACTGCTGCCACTTGTTCCGTGCTCGATACTGGCCGTCAAACCGGCCAGTTTTGTTTCGCCAGTTACAGCACCGAAGTAGCCTGAGTTGTGTGGAGGTGAGTTGTCTTCAGCAAGAACGATGAACCATGCCGCATTGCCGTCATACTTCACAAGTGCGCCTCCTATCGGTCCAGCCACACGCTTCCCCCCACTGGAAGCGAGTTGCAGATGCAAATCATCGTCAATACGGATAGCCACATAACCGGCGGTGATGCACTGTCTCGCTATGTCGAGACAACCGTCCAAGATGCATTGGAACGATATGGTCGCCGGATTACGCGTGTTGAAATTCATTTCCGCGACGAAAGCAGTGCGGTCAAGTCGGTCGGAGATGACAAGCATTGCCTCTTAGAAGTGCGGCTAGCACGGAAGCAGCCCATTACGGCCAGCGCCTGCGCACCCACAGTTTCTGACGCGCTCTCGGGGGCGCTACGCAAGATCGAGTCTGTGCTTGAACGGACGTTCGACAAGCGAAAACGCCGTTAGGAAGAAAGCAAAGTAATGGAACAAACAACAATGGCAGCCGTGACCTGGCACACGGGTCCCCTTGACCATGTCTTCAAGGCTCTACAATCCAATGAACAAGGACTGTCCTCCCAACAGGCGCGCCAACGGCTCGCACAACATGGGCCGAACCAATTACCGCGGCAGCCCCCACCCACCTGGTGGCAGATCCTGCTCCGCCAATTTCAGAGCCCGCTCATTTATGTCTTGGTGGCGGCGGCTATCGTGTCGTTCAGCACGGGCGATTTCAAAGATTCCGGATTCATCGCCGCTGTGCTAGCCGTTAACGCCGTGATCGGCGGCTATCAAGAATGGCGTGCGGAACAAAGCAGTCGGGCGTTGCAACAATTACTTCGCATTCGCGCGTCGGTCGTCCGCGATGGCGAGGTACATGAAATCGACGCCGAAGAATTGGTACCTGGCGATGTCGTGTGGCTCGAATCGGGCAATCGTATTCCGGCCGATGTGCGCTTCATCTCAGCCCACGGACTTGAGGTCGACGAGTCGCTGCTGACAGGAGAATCCGTGGCGGTAACGAAGGTTTTCGATTGGAAAGGTGATGAATCGGTACCGATCGCGGATCGTCTTAATATGGGGTACGCCGCCTCAATCGTCATTCGCGGTCGAGCAAAAGGCGTTATCGTTAGCACCGGCACGAATACGATGGTTGGCCAATTGGCCGTCGATGTTTTGAGCGCAAGCGGCGGCAAGCCGCCGCTTCTCCAACGCATGGAACGCTTTGCTCACACGATTGCGTACGCCGTGCTGGTCGCCGTGGCGATCGTGTCGGTAATGGGGATATTCATTCATGGGCACACGATTAAAGACATGTTCCTGTTTGGCGTCGCGTTAGCCGTCTCCGCAATTCCCGAGGGCTTGCCAGCGGCGCTCACGGTTGCACTCGCCATCGCCACCTCGCGAATGGCTCGGCGCCGCGTGATCGTGCGCCGACTGGCCGCTGTTGAAGGATTGGGAAGCTGCACGATGATCGCCAGCGATAAAACCGGTACTCTCACCTGCAATGAATTGACGGTGCGAGATGTTCGACTCGCGGATGGAACCAATTTAATAGTTCGCGGACAGGGTTTTGCCCCCGAAGGTGATATCTTTGATGGCGATGAACATGTAAATGCGGCCGACCGCGAGGGACTGTTCGAGTTGGTGCGTGTCGCCGTCCTCTGCAACGAGGCGGACTTGCACCGACGCGATGGCAATTGGGTCTGGCACGGTGATCCTACCGATATTGCGTTACTATCCTTTGGCCATAAAGCGGGGGTCCAGCGCGAAGATTGCCTCAGTGCCCTCCCCCAAATCAATGAAATCCCTTTCGAGCCCGAACACCAATTCGCGGCCACTTATCATTGCGTCGATGGAAGCGTTTGGGCTTATATTAAAGGCGCTCCCGAACGCGTGCTAAACATGTGCGATTGGACTGGCAATGAAACCAAACTCGCTGAATTCCAGTCCATGGCAGAATCAATGGCTTCAGAAGGGTATCGCGTTCTGGCATTGGCGGATGCTAAAGTCGTGGATGAATTGAGTCCCACGACAACTCCCCCTCAACCATCAGGCTTAGAGTTACGCGGGTTTGTGGGCATGATCGATCCGCTACGCCCCGGCGTTCGCGATGCGGTTGAAACATGCCATGCGGCCGGTATTACCGTCTGCATGGTTACTGGCGATCATCCCGTCACGGCACTCGCTATCGCCCGTGATCTTGGCTTGGCTTCGGAACCACACCAGGTCGTTTCCGGGACCGAACTCTCTGGCCAAAGTTTGGAAGAGCTTCGAGCCGCTATACGAAGGGGACGTGTCTTTGCTCGCGTGGCCCCTCGGCAAAAGCTGGAACTAGTTCAGGCAGCACGGGCTGAAGGTCACTTCGTAGCCGTGACCGGTGACGGTGTCAACGACGCACCAGCGCTGCGGGCCGCAAATATCGGCGTCGCCATGGGAAAGTCGGGGACCGATGTTGCGCGGGAAGCAGCCGAATTGGTCATCAGTGACGACAATTTCGCCACAATTGTTTCTGGCGTTGAGGAAGGTCGCGTCGCCTATGACAATGTTCGCAAGGTGATTTACTTGTTGGTTTCGTCCGGGGCGGCAGAGGTCCTGCTTATTGGACTAGCCTTTGCCGTTGGCAGTGTCTTGCCACTTCCGTTGTGGCCGGTACAACTCTTATGGCTGAACCTAGTGACGAACGGCATCCAGGGAATTGCTTTGGCGTTTGAACCTCGCGAAGCAGGAATCCTGCGTCGAAAGCCCCGTCGCCCCTCCGAGCCGATTTTTGATCGCTTAATGGCGGAACGGACGATGGTGGCCGCTGGCGTCATGGCCGTTGTCGGTGTCATTGCGTTCTCTTGGATGATTCATGCCGGATGGAGTCACGACTCCGCCCGCAATGCCTTGCTCCTACTTCTCGTATTGTTCGAAAACGTACACATCGGCAACTGCCGTTCTGAAACCCACTCGGCCTTCCGCTTGTCGCCGTTTCGCAGCCCATTTTTACTTGCGGGCGCCATCGGCGCGTTCTTGCTGCATGTCATAGCGATGCATTTGCCGTTGCTGCAATCCGTACTGCGTACTGAACCTGTTAGTTTATCCACCTGGATGGTCATGATATTGCTCGCGTCAACAATCTTGATCGCTATCGAACTTCATAAGTGGATATGGCGCGTTCGGAACACAAAAAATGGCTCCTGACCGGCTCTATAGAAAACCGGCCACACGATCTACACAACCGTACATACTGTGCTGCACAGAGTTGGGCATGGCACAGACAAGTCAATCGCCACCGTGTGCCAGGGGCCACTTCGTAGAAAGGTCGGTTCCTGCCGGAAAGAAAGGAACTGTTTACCGTCCTGCGGTTTGCCAATACTCGGCGATTAGTTCTTAGTTGCATCGTAAACGCCGAGTTTTTGTTGGTCGGCGGTGGTCACGAGGCCGGTTAGCTTTGCCCATGCCGGGGGCCACTCGCCGCGGCCAGTGCAACTTGTGGCCGCCCAGTCAAACACTCGGCCATGCTCCGCTTGAGCGTGGCCACGGCATCCACAATACTGAGAGCCATGGCTCGGTCTCCGATAGGGATGAAGTTCGTTCCACACCCAGATTCTCACCAGCAGCCCCAGCTTCTCAAAATGGTGAATTCAAACTCAAATGCGACAATGGAAAGAGCATGAATGTGCCGCGATTTTCGAGCGACTGTCGAGTCAGCCCGAGAATTCCAGGAGCGAACTGCTAGCAGCCTCGAAAACCGCCTGTTAAGTTGGCTTCCAAAGTGTCGCAATTGAAGTTTGAATTCACCAAACTCAAATGCGACAGACAATAGCGGATTGGAGTTACGACAAAGAGTGGGATGTGGAGATGGCTCCGAAGGGGAAAGTCCTCGCTTTCTCTGCTCGTCGAACAAGTTGAGAGTGACCGGGCAATGGATACACAGCCCCCGGCCTTTCCGGGGGTTTGCCACAGTGCTTCGGTCCGTGGATCGCAGAACCCCCGGCAAAGCCGGGGGCTGAAAGTGGTTCCAATTCCCGGACAGCTTCAACTGGTTTGTTGCAATGGATAGGTGAAATCACCAGCCTGTGAGTTTCCTGACCCGGTCTGGAAAGCCTTTAGCGCGGATTGTCGTGCAGTTGCTCGCGCAACCAACCGGGACGATTGGTCGTGATGGCCGACGCGCCCAGATCGGCATAGAACTTCGCCACCTTCGGGTCATCGACGGTCCACACGCCAAACTTCGGGTAGCCGCGTTCGCGCAATCGTGCGATGAACTTCGCATCCACGTAATCGGGAACCGCTTGGGCATTCAGGCCGTCGGCATGGATCTCGTCGAGTGTATCTGCAACTTCGTCGGCGGTCTTTCGCTTGTCTCCTTTTTTCTTGGGCTTATCGAAGCCGCACAGCCACAGCGCCTTCACATCGGGCATTTGCTTCTTGCACTCGGCAATGGCGGAGGCATGGAAGCTGATGAACACGATCTGCTCGCGAGGAAACTTGGATTCCACGATCGCCTTGCGGATCGGCGCGACCACTTCGCCTTTGGATTTTAGTTCGACAAAGAACTTCTTACCGGCGGGCAGAATAGCCAAACATTGTTCGTAGGTGGGGATTCGCTCATCCTTCCACTGCGGTGCCTTCCAACTGCCGATGTCTAGCGCGCGCAACTGCTCCCAGGGCGTCCTGGTGACTGAAAGCTTGACGCCGGCCACACGCTTGGTGTCGGCATCGTGAAGACAAACGATGCGATCGCCGGCACCCAGCCAGTAGTCTCCCTCGAATCCATCGCCGCCTTGTTCGATCGCCAGCTTGAACGCCGCGAGCGTGTTCTCCGGGGCGTCGTGCGACGCACCCCGGTGACCGATGATCAACTGCCCCGACGCCGGCGTTACTAGTTCGCCCATGATCAGTACAATCAATGCAAGGGAAGGAACTCGCCTCATTGAGATCACCTTAACCGTTCGTTGTTGTTTGTGCCAGCGCACAGAAGGTTGTGTATTGGGCAATTTCGGCCTGGGTCGTCGCCTCGTTCCATGCCAGTTCGTCGGCCATCCACGAGGCGGCTTCGGAGGCCACCCGCAGATGATCGCGGCGATAGTGCCGCCAACTGGTGCGGCGGATCATGAGGTCGGGCAGATGCCGAACCCACTCGTGTTGGCAGTAATGCCGCACGATGGATTCCGACACGGCCGGTGGCACGATGGCACTGGCATGACCCACCTCGCTCGGTTCCAGCAGGGGCCGGCTCGCGGTTTCGCACCGAACCGCGCCGTTCGCCAGGAACCTCGCAATCGCATTGACTGTTTCCTCGGCCATCAGGCGATACGTGGTGAGTTTACCGCCGGTGACATCCCACCAGCCTGGCTCATTCATTTTCACTTCATGCCGGCGAGAGATATCGGAAGGATTGCCGTTGCGATCGGCCACGAGCGGCCGCAGCCCAGCCCACGTACTCACCAAATCACTTTCAACAAGTTTTGCTTCAGGGAACGTGGCGTTTGTAACATCCAACACGTAGCGAATATCCGACGCATCGCACGATGGTTCGGCCAATTCGCCTGTGTAATCGGTATCCGTCGTGCCGAGGATCATCCGCTCGCCCCACGGGATGGCGAAGAGGATGCGATCCCCCTCGGCCATCACAACCGCATCGGCCATCGGCAGGCGATCGCGATCGATGACCAGATGCACGCCTTTCGTTAAACGCAACGACGTATTCGCATGGGGCAGCTTATCCGACCAAGGGCCTGTCGCGTTGACTATCGCTCGCGTCTTCAGTTCGAGCGAGGTGCCCGTCTCGACATCCTCCACCGAACAGCGCCACACATCGCCGCGTCGTTCGGCCGCGGCCAATCGAGTGTAATTGCAAACGGTAGCGCCATGTTTTTCGGCGGATCGCAGGGTATCGAGCACCAGCCGCGCGTCGTTCGTAAGCGCGTCGTAATAACGAACGGCACCTGTTAGCCCGTCGGTTGAAATACCGGGCAGCGAATGGCGTGCCTTGCCGACGCTCAGCACGCTACTGTGTCCAAAATTCCGCATGCCGCACAGGGCGTCGTAAAGTTTCACGCCGATGGCCAGTTTCCATAAGGCCCAACTCGTGCCTCGACGCCCCGGAAACAGGAAGGCCAACGGCTGCGCCAGATGAGGAGCAATTTGGCCGATCGTCCGCTTTTCAACACTCGCCTCGCGCACGAGCCCAAGGCGACCCTGCGCAAGGTAGCGCAACCCGCCATGCAGCAAACGGCTCGAACGGCTGCTCGTGCCCGCGGCAAAATCGGCCTGGTCGATCAAGGCCGATCTCAGGCCTCGTAACGCGGCATCGCGCACGACCCCCGAGCCGACAATACCGCCACCGACGACCAGCACGTCGAGCGGGGTTTCGGTCAACCGGCGCAAGGCGAGTTCGCGCGATTTGCCGGCAGGCTCGGAAGAAAGTTTCATATCCCTTTTCTCATCGGTTGCAGCATATTGGTCTGGCACTTCATCCTGCCGCACTGAGTCTTATTCACCATGACGACCCAGCGGACATGAGGGACGGAACAATACAGGACAGGATAACAGGATCGGCAGTACGCCGTGCATAATGAACCGAAGGACATTATTATCACAACCGCGATCCCCCATGATAACCCTTACCGTGCATTTCAATTCATCGTCGATGAATCCGGCCAATTCTGTTATCCTGTCCAATCTTCCCGTCGTGCCGTCGTGGTTGAAATGACTTAGTACTGTAGGAATTAGGGCACGTAAACCATCGCGGTTGCACTTGTAAAAGCTGGTGATTTTATCAGAATCTCCTGCATGGCAAGGGTCGAGTTGAAGGGAATACGGCCCGATCGATTTCGCTGCTTTACTGAGGGAATTGGTGATTTTGGACAAAATATCCCTTGGATCGCCGGGCGATTCCGACCATGATAAGGCATACCCATCAGATTCGGCACCCCTCATTGGTTGGGCATGAACTCTAGGCTAGCAAAACTCCGTCATGTTGCTTTCGATTTAGATGGCACGCTTTACCTGGGAGGCCGATTATTCGCCGACTCCAGGCCCTTGCTGGATAAGCTTGGGTGTCTTGGGATCGGCCATACTTTTCTTACCAATAACTGCGCTCGCAGTCGGGTGCAGTACGCCCGGCATCTTCAGAAGATCGGGATCGATGCAACCCGTGACATGATTCGCACGTCGGCGGATGCCACGATTCGGCACTTGCAAACGTGGCTACCGGGCATCACGACCCTGCTGGTGCTCGGCACCGAAGGATTGTGCGACGATCTGGCCCTTGCCGATTATCAAATTGCCGATATGAGCGCGGGTGCTGATGCCTCGCCGCCGCCGGAAGCGGTGGTGGTTGGGTACGATACGACTCTTACGTTTGATCGTTTATGCAATACGGCTTACTGGATCGGCCGCGGGCTTCCGTTCATTTCAACCCACCCCGATCGCTATTGTCCGACCGACCAAGCAACCATCTTACCCGATTGCGGCGCGATTTGCGCACTATTGGAAAGCGCGACCGGGCGGAAACCGGACGCGATTGCTGGCAAGCCGAACCTGGCCATGCTCGAAGCCCTCTTTGCGGAGCGGAACCTTCAACCGAACGAAGTTGCATTTGTGGGAGACCGGTTGTACACCGACATCCGCATGGCCCGTGCCGCCGGAGCACTTGCGATTCTAACGCTCACGGGCGAAACGAAGCGATCCGATCTCGACGACTGCCCCGCTTCGAATCAGCCTGATCTGGTCGTCGAACACTTGGGAGAATTGCGGCAGATGTTGGAAGAATCGCGAGTGGGATGCCTTCGAGGATAGAGGATAAGGTGCAATGAACCCGCTTCGTTCTGTTGCTCGCTATTTTGCACCTCCACCCGCGGCCCCCCAACTGCCCGAGAGCGAAGCCAAGGCCCGCTACCCCTATTTCCGTTGGCGAGCGCTTGAAGCGACATTCTTGGGCTACGCCACTTATTATTTGCTGCGCAGCAACAACCTTTCGACGGTCGTGAAAGAGGTCGAACATTCACTTCAGTACACGAAGGAAATGATCGGCGACCTCGGCGCGATAACCGCACTGACCTATGGACTGAGCAAGTTCATCATGGGTGCCGTTTCCGATCGTAGCGATGCCCGCAAGTTCATGGCGATCGGGTTGTTGTTGACCGCATTGTGCAATTTTGCGTTCGGCGCGGTTTCCAACTACCACGTTCACATGTTCCTTTGGGGGCTGAACGGTTTTTTTCAGGGGATGGGTTGGCCTCCGTGCGGCCGCGTGATGGGGCATTGGTTTAGCGAATCGGAACGCGGCCTTACGTTCAGCATTTGGAACACGTCGCACAACATTGGCGGCGGCATCGCCGGCGTGCTGGCGGCATGGGCTGTCGGACAATTCGGCGGTTGGCAGTATGCGTTTTACGTGCCGGGGGTGATCGCGATGGTTGGGGCGGCTTACCTGTTTTGGCGATTGCGCGACACCCCCCAATCCGTCGGCTTGCCGCCCATCGAAGAGTTCCGCAATGATTTCCCGGTTGGAGGGATTCCGGAGGCCGAGCTTGAACGCGAGCTTTCCTATCGCGAGCTGATCGTCGATAAGGTACTGCTGAACCCTTGGGTGTGGCTGTTGGCGTTTGCCAATTTTTTTGCCTACATCACCCGCTATAGCATGCTCGACTGGGGGCCGACCTACGTCCGCGAGATGAAGCAGGCCACACTGAACCAAGGCGGGCTGGCCGTGTTGGCGATCGAATTCGGTGGCATCCCTTCGACCATCTGCTTTGGCTGGATATCGGACCGCATTGGCGGGCGTCGCGGCTTGGTTGCCACGTTGTGCATGCTGCCGATCATCCTCGCGTTTGCCGCCCTCCCCTTGACCCCGCCTGGCTATCTGTGGCTCGATTACCTTATTCTGATCACGATTGGTTGCTTCATCTACCCTGTGCTCAACCTGATTACGATCATGGCTCTCGACCTCGTTTCCAAGAAGGCCATCGGTACCGCGGCGGGATTCATCGGCTTCGTCGGCTATCTCGGCAAGATGGCCCAATCGAGCCGAATCGGATCGACAATCCATACGTACACAAAGTCTCACGATGCCCAGTACGCATGGTCGCTGGCGTTTTCCGGCATCTTGGTTTGCGGCCTGTTGGCAACCGTTCTGCTCGCGTGTACCTGGAAACTCAAACCACGATCGTAGTGGTTTGAGAACGGTGAATTCAAACTGGTGAATTCAAATATCAATTGCAACAAAACAGTTGAAGGTGTCACGGGGATTGGAACCGCACTCAGCCCCCGGCTTTGCCGGCGGTTCGCCGCAATGTCACGATGCGTGGTTGGCTGAACCCCTGGCAAAGAGGTTGTGATTTTTTCATTAGTCAAAACAACATGTTGCGATAGCAAACACAAGCTAGCTTCAACCGTTGGTAGAAAAAGGGTTTTGACTGATAAACAAATCACAGCCTAA
>JADZFK010000036.1 GCA_020849945.1 Pirellulales bacterium
AAAAGTAGGTCCCGCCAGCCGAGCGGGACCTACTTGCGACGCTCCCAGCTTGAAAACGTTCACCGTGGCCAAAATCGCCATGCCTGCGTAGGATGGAAGCGACGAAACTCCGCTCGCTCCCAGTTCAAATACCGTGACGGGTCTGAATTCCCGGCCCTGATTCGCGTGCCAACGCCCGCTGAAAAACCCGCTGTTCAATGCCCTCGCGGTTCCAACAGGTCTCGCGGCGCGAACCGACTCGCTGGCCTTGCGTTGGCGGGGCTGATCACCACGTGGTTCGCATCGATCCACTTCGTAGCCGCTCAGCCCCCGGCAGCCGACGCACGCCCTGCCCCCGCCAACTCGTGGGACTCCCCCGCCCAGCCGCCGCCACCAGAACGGATCGAACGCTGGATACAAGACCTTGGCAACGATGCCTACGCGGTTCGGCAAGAGGCCAGCGAGCGGTTGCTCGAAGCGGGCGAAGCGGCCCAAGTGCCGCTCGCCAAACTGGCCGAGGGCACCGACCCGGAAACTCGCACATCCGCCCGAAGGCTTTTGGCGATCATCGAGCGTACTGAGTTTCGGCGCAAGGTCGATGCGTTTGCCGCCGACGTGGAGGGCAAACAAGGCCGCACGCTCCCAGGCTGGAACGAATTTCAGAAACTCGTGGGCAGCGATCTCGCCGCCCGCTCGCTGTTCGTCGATATGCAACGACAAGAAGGCCCACTCATCGCCGCGGTGCTCGGCAAGAGCGATCGCAAGCCCGAATCGCTGTGGGAAGCCCGCTTGCAGCAGCTCACGCGTTGGGAAGCACCCTACGGCGGCCGCAACGTTCCGCCCGCCTTGGGCAGCTGCGCCGCCATGCTGTTTCTCGGCTCCCTCGATTCGATGAATGTCACCGACACCGACGTCTCCCAACTCGCGTTCCTGCTCCAGCGGCCACCGCTTACCCAGTTAACCAATCAGGATGCCACTCCAACACCGCTTCGCAAGCTGGCCCTGGCTTGGCTCGTCGAATGCCCCAATCGCAGCGATGGCTCGCTCCTTCAGCGCATCAACGTCATTTCTTCCATCGGGCTTTCCGATGGGCTGCCGTTCGCCCTGCGGATCATTTCCAACGACCCGCTTTACATGCACGTGCAACCTCTTACCAAAGGGCGAGCGCTGCTGGTCGTCGCCCAGTTCGGGTCTCGCAAGAACGTGGACGATGTCGAACCACTGCTGGAAGATTCCACGATTTGCATTTCACTCCAACAGCAGCTCCCTGGTAAACCGCCGCTAGGTGTGCAAGTCCGCGATGTCGCGCTGGTCACGCTGCTTTCGTTGACCGAACAATCGCCCTCCGACTACGGGTACCTCAACGTACACATGGCAACGCCCCGTTCGTACCAACTCCAATCCATCTTCCGCGAAAATGACCAACAACGGGCCGAGGCCATCGCCAAGTGGCGCCAATGGCGGGCCGCTCACAAGTAGCCTCGCCCCGCGCCCCACGCTCCGCTCCGCGTCGCGGCTAAACTCACAGGCGCGTTACGAACATAAGGATGTTTAACCGCGACGCGGAGGCTCGGCGTAGCGGAGCGCGTCCTCCCCAAAAACAACCAACAGTCCCGCCACCTCGCCACCCTACACGAAAAAATCTCCACCCCCCCCGTCAGAAAAAATCGACCGTTTCCGGCCGTTTTTGCCGCCCTTTTTTCCACTCTGCGGGGTTAGAACTACTTGGTGAACTGGGATCTCTCAAGGCCGCCCCGGGGCTGTTGTGGTTTTCGCCTTTGGCTGTTGGTACGATAGAAGTTGCGGGAATCCGGGTTCCACCGGGTACCTTGCCCCCTCCCTTGCCGATCCCGGCTTGCCCACCCCTTTCCATGGAGTTTTTTCCATGTCGTTGGTCCGCTTCATGTTGCGTCGTTGCCGCCGGGCTTCCTACCCCGTTTGCCATGCCGGGCTGGCCGCACTGCTCGTGTTGCTATCCTCTCCCCTCATAGCCCAGGTCTCTGCCCCGCCCACAACCGAGCAATCGGGCCAAGCCCCCGCCGAAACAAAGACCGAAACCCCAGCCGCCGCGCCAACGCCCGCAGTAGATCAGCCAACCGCTGCACTAGCCTCTGAACCAGCCTCTGCCACACCCCAATCTCCAGCCCCTGCCACACCCGAGGCCAAGAGCGACTCGCAATCTGCACATTCTACCCCACCGGCCCTGCCTTCCGCTGTGGTGCCGGCCTCGGCAGATTCCCGTCTCACGTTCAGCTTCCGCAATCAACCGTGGCAAACCGTGCTCGATTGGTTTGCCGAGCAGGCCGCCCTTTCGCTGCTAATGGAATCGCCTCCGCCCGGCACGTTCAATTACACCGATCCCCGCAAGTACACGGTGGCCGAGGCCCTCGACGTGCTCAATGGTGTGCTGCTCACGAAGGGTTACACGCTCGTCCGCCGCGAGCGGATGCTCGTGGTCATCGACCTGGAAGACGGCATTCCGCCGAACCTCGTGCCCGACGTATCGCTTGCCGAACTCGATCGGCGAGGCGAGTACGAGCTGATTCGCGTCTTGTTTTCCGTGTGGACCATGACACCCGAGCAGGCGGCCATCGAAGTGCAGCCCCTTCTTGGCCCGCAGGGGAAAGTCATCGTGCTGCCTCAGGCCCGGCAAATCCAAGTGACCGAAACGGCTGGCCGCCTCCGCACGATTCGCTCGGTTGTGAACGCGGTCGAACAGCCCGAGCTGGGTGCCGCCGGAATGCGAGAATTCACCCTCAATAATCTCACGTTTGAAACCGCGATGCTGACGATCCGCCAGATGCTCGGCATCCCGCCCGATACGTTTGGCACGCCCGATGGCTCGGTGCAAATCACCAAGAGCGCCTTGGGAGACAAGCTGCTGTTTCGCGGCCCGGCCCAACAAGCGGCCCGGCTCGCCGAAGTGTTGCGACTCATCGACGTGCCCGAGGCCGCCTCGGGCCTCGCGGGGGCTGCTAGGCTCGAAGTCTATTCGGTCACCACCGCCGACCCCGAAGTTGTCGTCAAAACGCTGCAAGTTCTACTCCGAAACGACCCGAACGTCGTGCTAACGGCAGATAAGGCGGCCGGCCACGTCATCGCCTTTGCCTCTCCGGCCGTGCAAGACACCGTCAAGGCGACCATCGCGCGACTCCAAAGCGAAGCTAGGCAAGTCGATGTCATCAGCCTCTCCAATGTCGATCCGCAAGTTGCTGTCCTCGCCATAAACAAACTCTTTGGAAGCCTTGATGACAAGCCCGATCCCACCGCCCCGCGCATCGATGCCGACCTTACAACTCGCAGCCTGATGGTTCGTGGGACGGTCGCTCAGGTCGAACAAATCCGCGATCTGCTCCGCAGGCTCGGCGAAACCGAGGAGGCCTCCGACACAACCTCCAACCGAGAACACGTCCGCATGCTGCCCCTCAGTGGCTCGGCCGCCCGCTCCGCCATCTCCCAGATTCAAGAAATCTGGCCCAGCATGCGCCCCAACCGCATCCGCATCGTTACGCCCTCGAGCACGATCCAAAGTTACAGACCGAGCGAAGACACCGGCGAGAAAGATGCCGAATCGAACAGCAGCGAAGCCGCTGCAGCCGAACGCTCCTCGTCGGAATTGTTACAGGAAGCCTACCGCGCATTCCTCCGCGACCGCGCCTCGGCCGGCAACCGAACCACGCCGGCCCGCAACTCGGCACCTGGCGAATCTACCCCGCCCAATACCCCGCCCACACCGCCCACGCCCAATCCACCGGCCAATGGTTCCAACCCGAATCCCACGGGTGCAAAGCAAGAGGCCCCGGCCGAACGTGCTGCATCGCTCCCTCCGCGGAGCGTCTTCCGGCTGGTAGGCGATGTGCCTACCCCGCCTGCTGCCGATCCCACCGCAAACCAGCAACCGCCGCCTCAACCCCAACCGGCAGCCTCCACCTCTCTCCCCACCAGAGAAAGGCAGGGCGAGGGGGCCACGCCGTCTGCTTCCCCGCCCTCGGCCACCGTGATGCCGAAGGAAGGCGTTTCGACCCCAGGCTCGCCCGTCATCGTGGCCCCCGGCCCGGGCGGTACGATCATTGCCTCCGATGACCTCGAAGCACTCGACGAACTCGAGGAACTGCTCAATACCGTGGCCGACCAATACGCCTCTTCCAGCCGCGAGTACGCCGTCTACTATCTCAAGTACTCGAAGGCCGCCACGGTGGCCGATGTCCTCGCCGCCATCTTCGGCGGCACCCCCGCCGGAAAGGATCGCGGGCTCATCGGCGACATGGCCAGCAACGCGCTTGGCAACCTTGGCGGCGGCCTGATGGGCGACCTCCTGCTCGGCGGCGCCGGCGGCGGCACCGGCTTCTCTTCCGCCTCGATCGACATCGTCCCCGACGTCCGCCTCAACGCCATCATCGTGAACGCCAAACCAACCGATCACGACACCATCGAGCAGCTTCTCAAAGTGCTCGACCAACGCGCCGGCCCCGAAAACGTTGAAGCCGAGGCCCTCGCCCGACCCATCCCCGTCTACTACGCCGCCGCCTCCGATATCGCCGCCATTGTCCAGCAAGTTTACCAAGACCGCATGACCGGGACGGGCGGCGCGATCAGCCCGCAAGAAATGATGAAAATGATCCGCGGCGGCAATAGCATCGATCAACAGGCCCAAAAAATGTCCATCGCCATCGATTCCCGCAACAACATGCTCATCGTTCGTGCTCCCGATCCGCTGTTCGATGAGGTGAAGGCCCTCGTCGGCGAACTCGACCACGCCGTCGGCGATTCCCCCGAAGTTACGCGGATCGTCTCGCTCAAGCACACCAACTCGTCGGCCGTCAAGCAGGCCCTCACCTCGGTTCTCGGCAATGTGAAGACCAGCACCACCGCGGCCGCGCCAGCCTCGCCCGCAACCCCTCCGCCCAATAACGAGGAGAACTCACGCGAAGAACAGATGCGCCGTTCGATGCGCCGCAATTGGGAGATGATGCAAGAGTTCCGCCGCATGCAACAAGAAGGCGGCGGATTCCCTGGTGGCCCTCCCGGCGGTCCCGGTGGCCCCGGCGGTGGACCGGGTGGCCGCGGCGGTCGTGGCGGCCGCGGACGCTAACCCGGATTTCTCACCACGGAGCACACAGAGGTCCAGGCTATACAGAATCAACACAGTCGCTCCGTGGTGTTGATTGTGAGAAATGCGGACTAATCGCTCCATCTTCCGCCTCGGCGAATACACACACTCCGCAAACGCCAGCGGAAGCGTGGCCCCATCCATCCTCAGGACCTCGCGAACGCTTCACGGCGACTGTTTCATAAACTCTTTCGCCGTGATGATCCCATCGTCGTTCAAATCGAAACTGCGAAACTCTTCTGCCAGACTCTTGGACCACGTTCGGCTATATTCGCTCATCTCGACTTGGCCGTTCCCGTTAACATCTTTCTCGAAAAATTGCTCTGGCAAGTCCGAGGGCAATCGATCTTTGGCCGCCGTGAAACGGTACACGCGAGGCCCCTCCCACTCGTTCTTGCTCGCTTGGCCCCACGAATTGCCGTAGAGCACACGTTGGCCAGGTTTCAAAGCGGCGTTGGCATTCGGTCCCGCCGCCGGGGCACCGGGCGGAATCGCGGGGGGCAAAGCTGACAGGTGGTTAACCAACTCATCTACGGTTATTGTCCCGTCCTTATTCAGGTCCGCTTCCGCCAGTTGACCTCGCAGACCATTCCGCTCGTCGCCTTGCAGCCGGTTGTCGCCATTCCTGTCGTGTTTCTTTACGACCCCTTTCGCGTAATTCAAAACTTTTGCCTTCGGGTCTTCCTCTTTGGCAGTTTTGGGAGCCGCCCCCGAAGGCGCACCGTTCGGCGGACCTGCGTTCGGCCCGCCCTGGTGATCGCCGCCACGGCCAAAACGAGAATCACGCCCGCGATCGCCACTGCCGAACCCTCCGCCTCGGCGGCTCCAGCCGCCCCAGCGGCCCTCCCCGCCACGTCCACCCTGTCCCGCGTCGCTCGGCCGTCTATCCCACGGGCCTTGCGCCTGGGCCTGCGCACAGAATCGCCCCTCGGCCACAACCAAGAGAACAACCGATACGAAACCAAGCACACCGAAACGTGGTCGAGTTGCCATCTTACATTCGAACCTCATGGAACTAGTTTCTCACAATCAAAACCACGGAGCCACGGAGCCACGGAGAAAACCAGTAGCAAGTACCCCTACCACAATAAAGGCGGAAACACCCTGTCTCGTAACTACGGGCGATGGACCTTCATTAAACGATCTCTTGGCTTGTTCTTCGTGTTCTCCGTGTGCTCCGTGGTGAGAAATCCGGGCTAGTTTCTCACAATGCCTTGGAAACTGCCGGGCTTCACGCCAAACAGGTTTCTTGCCGGTCCTTCATCGCGTATTCTTACCATTCTACACCAAACTATCCACCTCTGTACTACCCGCCCATGCTTGCCGAAATCATCTCCATTGGCGACGAGCTAACCAGCGGCCAGCGGCTCGATACCAACTGCCAATGGCTCAGCGAACGCCTCGGCGAACTCGGTATCCGCACGCTCTTTCACACCACCGTGGGCGATGACCTCGCCGCCAATGTGGCCGTCTTTCGCGCCGCGATCGACCGCGCCGATGTCGTTGTCGCGACGGGCGGCCTCGGCCCCACGGCCGACGACCTCACTCGCGAAGCACTGGCCGCCGCCGCGGGCCTCGATCTGGTCGAGGATGCCGCGGCCCTTGATCACATCCAACGCCTGTTTGCCCGCCGCAAACGCCCCATGCCCGAACGCAACAGGTTGCAAGCGCTCTTCCCACGTGGCAGCTACATGGTACCGAACCCCGAGGGAACGGCCCCGGGCATCGACCTTGCCGTGCCACGCGCGGGCCGCTTGCCCTGCCGCGTCTTCGCCCTTCCCGGCGTGCCGGCCGAAATGTTCTCGATGTGGCACGCGACCGTCGCCCCGGCCCTTGCTGCCGCGATGCCCTCGCCACGCGTCATTCGCCATCGCCGTATCAAGTGCTTCGGCGTGGGCGAAAGTGATCTGGAGGCCATGCTACCCGACATGATCCGCCGCCAACGCGAGCCGCTCGTCGGAATCACCGTGCATGGCGCTACGATCACGCTTCGCATCACGGCCAGCGGTGCCAACGAACAGGCCTGCTTCGCCGCGATGGAACCGACCATCGCCGAGATACGATCGCTGCTCGGTGTGCTCGTCTTTGGCGAGGAGGATGACGAACTCGAACACGCCGTCGCGCGGCTCCTCGTCGAACGCGGCGAATCGCTCGCCATTGCCGAGTGGGCCACCGAGGGCCTCGCCAACCACTGGCTCGCCGAAGCCTCTGCCAACTCGGTTCAACACTACCTGGGCGGCGTGGTCCTCCACGATCCTGCCACCGCCTGCAAGCTGCTGGAAATAGACCTCTCGCCCGCCCTGGCCGCCAGCAAGGAAACTGCAAAGGCCTTCGCTCGGGCAATTCGACGAAAAACCGGGGCCACTTTCGGCCTGGGCATCGCCGCATTTCCAACGGCCCAGACCGATGCCGTGCCAACGGCCGCTGCTTGTTCAAGCTTGAACACAAGCGGCTCATTGCACGTGGCCCTCGCCTCGGGCGACAATGAAGCGGCGGTCCGGGCAAAGTCGTTCCCCATCGCCAGCCACCCGGCAATCACAAAAACCCGCTCCGCAAAACAAGCACTCAACATGCTTCGACTCGCAATGCTCAATAACACATAACCCCCCGTTCTGCCAAGAAAGTTCACATAGCCAAGCCGTCTCGGCTCGGAAAGAAAACCAACCCGCCCGGCCGAAACGGCCGGGCTATCTAGTTCTTATGAATCGCATTCGCCTGGCTGCCGCAGCCGTCAATCAAACTCCGATGGCTTGGGACTCCAACGCCCGCCACCTTCGCGCGGCCTTGCATGCCGCGCGCCATGCCGGCATCGGCATACTTTGCCTGCCCGAGTTGTGCATCACCGGTTACGGCTGCGAAGACATGTACTTCTCCACCGGCGTGCAAGCCACGGCGATCGAGCTGCTTGCCGAACTTATCCCACAAACGAAAGGCCTCATCACCTGCTTCGGCCTGCCCGTTTTTTTTGAAGGCGCGTTATACAACGCGGCGGCCCTGGCCTGCGATGGCCAACTCCTCGGTTTCGCCGCCAAACAGCACTTGGCGGGCGACGGCATCCACTACGAGCCACGCTGGTTTCGCCGTTGGACCCCCGGCGTTGTCGGAAGCATCGAAATCAACAACCGCCACTACCCGCTCGGCGACTTGCTTTTCGAGTGCGGCGGCGTGCGGATCGGCTTTGAAATCTGCCGCGACGCCTGGGTCGCCGACCGAACCGGCGCTCGACTCGCCCAACGCGGGGCCGATGTCATCCTCAACCCCAGCGCTAGCCATTTCGCCTTCGCCAAACAGCAAATCCGCGAACGGTTCGTCCTCGAAGGTTCGCGGGCCTTCTGCGTCAGCTATGCCTACGCAAACCTGCTGGGGAACGAGGCCGGCCGCGCGATCTACGACGGCGGAACGCTCCTCGCCATGGGCGGCAAAATGCTCGCCCGCGGACCTCGATTCTCGTTCGCCGATTGGCTGCTCACCTCCGCCGTCATCGATGTCGACCAAACCCGCCGCGCGAAAGCCGAAAGCTTCCTCGAGGCCTCGCCCCAACCCACTTCCGACGAAAACCCCGGCTCCGTCTCCGTGGAGTTCACCTTCCCAATAGTCAACGACCCCATCGGCACGGGCCCCGTATATTCTTACACTGCCACCCTCACCCGTTCAGCCTCAACGCAAAGCCTCGGCGAAGCGGAGCGCGACTCCGCATCCCAACCTCCCTCCCTCACCCCCGCCCAAGTTCCTGGCCATCCCGGCTGGGAAACGGGTCCCCACCAAAAGGAAGAGGAGTTCGCCCGCGCCGTGCCGCTCGCACTGTTCGATTACATCCGAAAAAGCCACGCTCGCGGCTGCATCGTCTCACTCAGCGGCGGGGCCGATTCTTCCGCCGTTGCCGTGCTCATGCATCTGTTGGTGGAACTTGGCACCCGCGAACTGGGTGAATCGCAACTGGCCGCCAAGCTGCCCTTCGCGCCGGTGGCGAACCGGCCGCTGATCCGCCAGCTTCTTACCTGCGTGTATCAATCCACGCGTAACAGCAGCCAAACCACGCTCCTCGCCGCCCGCGCGGTGGCCGAAGCCATCGGCGCCGAGTTCCTCGAATGGAACGTGGACACGCTCGTGGATGAGTACGTCCGCACGGTCTCGGACGCCGAACAACGCGAGCTTTCGTGGCAGCACGATGACGTGGCCTTGCAGAACATCCAAGCGCGGGCACGTGGCCCTGGCGTGTGGCTGCTCGCCAATCTGCGCGGCTCGCTGCTGCTTACCACTAGCAACCGCAGCGAAGCGGCCGTCGGCTACGCCACCATGGACGGCGACACCTGCGGGGGCCTCGCTCCCATCGCCGGCATCGACAAAGCGTTCCTCCTCGATTGGCTGCGGTGGATGGAAAACGTCGGGCCGGCGGGCATCGGGCCGCTCGCCGCCCTCGAAGTCGTCACCAAACTTCGCCCCACCGCCGAACTTCGCCCCACCGCCGCCGACCAAACCGACGAAGCCGACCTCATGCCCTACCGCGTCCTCGATGCCATCGAACGGGCCGCCATCCGCGATAAACTCCTCCCCGTCGAAGTGCTCGAAGCCGTCCGACCCCAATTCGACCAGTACAACCCAACTCAACTCGCTACCTGGGTCGAACGGTTCTTCCGCCTCTGGTGCCGCAACCAGTGGAAACGCGAACGCTACGCCCCTTCCTTCCACTTGGATGATGAGAACCTCGACCCCAAAACCTGGTGCCGCTTCCCCATCCTCAACAGCGGTTTCGAAAAAGAACTCGAAGACCTCCGCCACCACGCGGCTTCGATCCGAAATATCACAGATATTCCCAAGCCGCGAGAGCGTCGTCAGTTGCCGTAGTTGTGAATGTGGTAATGAATGCCGCCCGCCCCGTAGGGCCCGTACAACCCATAGGGAAAGTAGTTCGCATACGGGTTGTAAGTCGTGGGGATCGATTGCTCGATTCGCTTATCCTCTTGGGCCTGTTGGGCCGCCTCACGCTGCGCCGTTATCTGCTTCTGCGCTTGGCCCGCGGCCGCGCTAGACGCCTCGTTGAGCGCCGCGTAGGCCTGTTGGGTTTGTCGGTGCGCGGCCGCCGCCTGTTGCAATCCCATCGCATTGTATTGGTGGAACATCGCGCTCTGCTGCTGACGCTCTTGCTCCTGCTCGTCGAACTTCATAAGCCAAAGACGCATCTGATTCGGCGACATGTTGGCAAGCTCACTCTCATACTGCTTTGCCATCTCCGGCGTTACCTTTACGCTCTTGCTGCAATAATCCTTGAGCCAAGCGCGGGCACGAAGCATATCGGGGCTGTTCCATATCTCGACGCGCTCGGCATCGATCTCGGCTTGCGAGGCCTTCGTTACCGTGGGCTCCCGAACCGCCCCATGCTGCGACGGGGCCTGCGCACACACCGAAGCCACCATCGACGACGATCCCAGCCCCAACACACCCGCAAAGAAAAGCCCGTAACGAAAGCGATGAGAAATGTTCATGGAAGTTGCTCCAGAGGAATGCAGTGAACACGGACAACCAAGGTCGCACCATAAGAAAGAGATTTTGCCCCCTTGCTTCTACTCTAACTACCAGGCT
>JADZFK010000037.1 GCA_020849945.1 Pirellulales bacterium
AAGTTGGTTCATGGAAGATACGAACACTTTGCTCCGGCCCGTTGAGGCCTGAATACCCAATTTCCTGGCTTGCTTGCTGTTCTTCGTGCTCTTGGTGGTTCATCAACCTAGCGCTGTAGTATTAGGATGCAATGGAATTGGAATGGGGGTACGATGTCGGCTCGCAGATGTCAGAAAGGAGTCGCTCGGTTCGTTCATGTCGTGATTGTTGCACCATGCCGCGCATCTTGTTCATCATTGATTCGCTTGGATACCACGGCGCCGCGACGCAGCTCTTGGCATTGGCCAAGGGGTTGCTCGAGCGCGGATACGAGGTTCACGTTGCCGCGCTCCACGCCGATGCGCCGCGGCGGGGCGAGTTGGGGTCTGCCGGCATCAACACCGCCATCCTCCCGCGCCGCTGCGAGATTGATCCTCTCGCCGACTTGCGCCTTGTGCGGCATGTTCGAAGGCTGCGGCCCAACATCGTTCACACGTGGAACACGGTGCCAGGCATGTTGGGGCCGATTGCAAACCACATTCCTTTCGTTGCCACGATCGATCGCATCGACCGGTGGAAGTCGGCTTGCGAGTGGGCAATCGAGCGTCGCTTCGCCCAGTACGCCAAGCTGCTGCTAACCAACAGCCCCACGGTGAAAGCATGGGCCGTGGAGCATGGGCTGCCGGCCAAGAAGTTTCGCGTGCTTCCGAGCGGAATCGCGGTTCGATCGGCACGCGAGCTTGATCGCTCCGCAATCCTGGAAACGTATTCGCTTCCATCGGATGCGAGGCTGATTGGCGTTGTGGGCCAGCTCGTGCCGGCCAAACGGGTGAAGGACCTCCTCTGGGCGGCCGACCTGCTTCGTGTGCTGCACGATAACCTGCGATTGCTGGTTGTCGGCGCGGGTCCGCTCCGACCCCAGCTTGAGGAGTATGCCCGGCTTGCCAGCGACCTGGAGCATATCCGTTTTTTGGGCGACGTGGCGGATGCGAGCAAGTTGATGTCATGCTTCGAGGTCCTGTGGAATGCGGGCGACAACGTCGCCCAGTCGGCTGCCGTACTCGAAGCGATGGCAGCGGGCACGCCGGTCATCGCAAGCGATACGGCCGTGAACCGAGAACTCGTTGTGGAAGGCGAGACGGGCTTCTTAATCCCGCTGGGATCGCGTGCGGGCCGGGCTGCTCGGGCTCGGTATACCGACCAGATCTTCCAGAATGCCGAATTGGCGGCTCGACTTTCAGCCGCTGCTCGCGGCCGCGTCGAACTGCAACACGGTTTGGAACAATACGTGGAACAGCACATCCAGGTTTACAGTGTGTCGTAGGACGCGGAGTGTCGAATGACACAAGGTTCAGCATTGCAGCGATTTACTGATGAACCACAAAAACGAACGGTGGAAACACCCTGTCTCGTTTCTACGGGCGGTTAACCTTGCTTCAAACGATCTCTTGGCTTGTTCTCCGTGACCTCGGTGTGCTCCGTGGCGAGAAATCCGGCTTAGCGCTGTAGTGTTCGTGTTGTCGTATTTCACGTGTTGATCGACCGATTTCGCCACTTGGCCCCGATTGGTTGCGCGGTAGAATGAACCTTTCCAATTGTTTTCGCTAGCGACCAGGGAGGATTGGGCACGATGAAGGATGTTTTGGCCGTCGTGTTGGCAGGTGGTAGAGGGCAACGGCTCGGGCCGCTCACGCGCGACCGGGCGAAGCCAGCCGTTCCGTTTGGTGGCATCTATCGCATCGTGGATTTCACGTTATCGAATTGCCTCAACAGCGGCCTCCGCCGCGTCCTTGTGCTTACGCAGTACAAGGCGATGAGCCTGGATCGGCACATCACGTTGGGATGGCGGAACTACCTTTGCCGCGAGCTGGGCGAGTTCATCGACGTGGTTCCGCCCCAACAGCGGATCGACGAGCAGTGGTATCAGGGCACCGCCGACGCGGTGTACCAGAACATCTACACGCTCGAAAAGGAGCGCCCGCAGTACGTTGTCATCCTGGCTGGCGACCACATCTACAAAATGAACTATCGGAAGATGGTCGAGTACCACCAGGAAACCCAGGCCGACGCCACGATTGCGGCCCTGCGGGTAAAGGCCAAGGAAGCCGCCGGCCAGTTCGGCATCATGCAGGTGGACCAGAACAACCGGGTCGTCGGTTTTGAAGAGAAACCCGCCGAGCCAAAAACCATCCCCGGCAATCCCGAGTATTGTTTGGCTTCGATGGGCATCTACGTGTTCAATGCCCACTACCTGTTCGACGAACTGTGTAAGGACGCCACGCTGCCCGATAGCGCCCACGACTTCGGCTGGAATATTATCCCCTCGATGATACGCAACTGCCGGGTGCAGGCCTTTCCCTTCCTCGATGAGAACCGCAAGCGCAATGCGTACTGGCGCGATGTCGGCACGATCGATAGCTACTTCCAGGCGAACATCGAACTGACTCAGGTCGAGCCGCAACTCAACTTGTACGATGACCACTGGCCCGTGCGCACGTACCAGCCGAATCTGCCCCCCTCGAAGTTTGTGTTTAATTCCGAGGATCGCTGCGGTGAAGCCCACGACAGTATCATTTGCGCTGGCACGATCCTCTCGGGGGGGCGCGTGAAACGATCGATCGTCGGGCCGCAATCGCGAGTCAACAGTTATGCCGAGATCGAGGAATCCATCCTATTCTCTCGGGTCAACATAGGTCGTAATGCAAAGATCCGTCGAGCGATCATCGATAAGGGCGTCTCGATTCCCGAGGGTTTTTGCATTGGCTTCGATCGGGCCGAGGACGAAGCCCGCGGGTTTACGGTTTCGCCCAGCGGCATTGTTGTCATCGCCAAGGCGGAAACGATCGAACCCCTGATGGTCGCCAGCTCTTGATTTCGAGGGACCGCCTTTGAACCGCGGTTTGCGAATACACGTTCCAGCCCCTTTCGCCAAAACTACCATGCCTCAGATTAATCGCGTTCTCGTTACCGGCGGTGCCGGCTTTCTTGGTTCGCACCTTTGCGAACGGCTTGTCGACCAAGGGCACGACGTGGTCTGCGTCGATAATTTCTTCACAAGCCAGAAGACCAATGTGGCCCACTTGCTGGGGCGGCCCAACTTCGACCTGATTCGCCACGATATCACCCAGCCGCTCGTGCTCGAAGTCGATCAAATCTTCAATCTGGCATGCCCGGCCGCGCCCGGGCACTATCAGTACAACCCCATCAAGACGCTCAAAACCTCGGTCATGGGCGCGATCAATACGCTCGGTCTCGCCAAACGCTGCCGGGCGAAAATCCTGCAGGCCTCCACAAGCGAAGTCTACGGCGACCCCGAGGTCCATCCGCAGCCCGAATCGTATCGCGGGGCCGTGAATCCCATCGGCCCCCGCGCCTGCTACGACGAAGGCAAACGGGCCGCCGAAACCCTGTTCGTCGATTACTACCGGGTTCACAAGCTCAATGTGCGGATCGTCCGAATCTTCAATACTTACGGCCCAAGTATGCATCCGTATGATGGCCGCGTGGTGTCCAATTTCATCCGCCAGGCGATTCGCGGTGAAGACATCACTGTTTTTGGCGATGGCAGCCAAACCCGCTCGTTCTGTTATCGAGACGACCTCATCGAAGGCATGCTTCGCATGATGAACGGTTCGGACGATTTCATTGGTCCCGTGAACCTAGGGAATCCGGACGAGTTTACCATTGTGGAACTTGCCAAGCTGGTGATCGAACTCACCGGAAGCAAGTCGAAAATCATCCACAAAGACCTGCCCGTGGATGACCCCACCCGCCGACGCCCAGATATCACCCTCGCGAAGACGAAGCTCGGCTGGCAACCTCAAACCCGGCTTCGCGAAGGCCTGGAAAAGACGATCGCCTGGTTCCGCACGATCCGCTGGGAAGAGTTCCGCGCCCCAACGCCAAACTACTGACGGAGCGAACCGCCGCGCGTGGCGAATGGCATTTCGCCTATTTACACCAGAGCCAGCGGTGAGGCGCCCCCCTTTCCGTCACGATTCGCTCGGCATTAGGGAAACGCCGCAATGCGTCATTCCTCGTGCCGTCATCACGGTAGAAGCATCTGTGTGCGAATGGCCCGGGGTTTCCACCACAGAGCGACGGAGAAAGCAGAGAAGCGGATTGGTCATTGCAAATTGGTCATTGGTCATTGGCCATTTCAGAAATGACCAATTTCAAATGACCAACTTACCAATGGCAAATCGACTCATCCTCCGTGTCTCCGTGGTTAGTACGGACTGAAGTCCGTACCACGAGGTATTGTGGCTCCGGTTATGCTTGTGAAAAATGGCGACCCACGCAACCGATGAAGGATTACGGGTTCTGGTTGTCCACCTGGTCGGCGAGCCAGTTAAGGTAGTCGGGGCTTCCTCGTTCGATGGACACTGCCACGAGCTCGGGCACTTCGTAGGGATGAATCGCCCGCAGGGCCTGCTGAAGGGCTTCCCATCGGTTTTGTGTCGTCTTGATCTGGCACAACCACTCTTCGACCGTTTCCACAGTGCCTTGCCAGCGGTAGGTGCTCTGCACGGGTCCGATGATCTGAACGCAAGCGGCTAGCCGGTGGGTAACCAACTCTTGGGCAATTCGTTCGGCATCGGCGCGAGAGGCAGTCGTCGTTGAAACTTGCAGGAACTCGATCATGGTGATTCGGCTTGGTTAGTCCGCATTTCTCACAATCAATACCACGGAGGCACGGAGCCACGGAGAAACCCAAAAGCAAGTACCCTACCACCATGAATGGTGGAAACACCCTGTCTCGTAGCTACGGGCGATTGACCTTGCTTCAAACGATCTCTTGGCTTGTTCTCCGTGACCTCGGTGTGCTCCGTGGTGAGAAATCCGGGTTAGGCTTTGCACGGGCATTCGGCGAGCATCGCGGTGTTTCGGGTTCGGTTAGTCGGTGCGACCGAGCAGCCGGTCAACGGCTCGGCCGATATCAGGCTCGCGCGACAACGATTCGCCAACGAGCATGGCATCGACGCCGGCGGCCGCAAGTCGTTCGACATCGGCCCGCGTCTTGATCCCACTTTCGCCAACCAGGACACAATGGTCGGGCACCGCCGACCGCATGCGGATCGTACGATCCAAATCCACTTCAAACGTATGCAGGTTGCGATTGTTGACCCCAATCAAAGTGGCCCCGGCTTCGAGTACGCGTTCCAGGTTCTCGGGTTCGTAAAGCTCAACCAGCGGAGTCATGCCAAGCTCGCACACGGCACCGAATAGAGACCTCAGGCCGCAGTCGTCTAAGCACTCGGCGATGAGCAGCACGGCATCGGCCCCGGCCGCCCGCGCTTCGAGCACTTGATATTCATCGAGCACAAAATCCTTTCGCAGCAAGGGCAGCGAAATCGCCTCGCGAATCTGCCGCAAGTATTCGAGCGAGCCTTGAAAGAACTCTGTGTCGGTAAGCACGCTCACGCAACTTGCGCCGTGCAATTCGTAGGTTCGGGCGATAGCCACCGGATCGAAGTCGGCGCGAATGAGGCCCACGCTGGGGCTTGCTTTCTTGACTTCGGCGATGAGTTTAACCGGTCCACCCGCGGCAAGGGGGGTGAAAAAATCCCGAACCAGCGGGGCATCGCCCACTCGGGCCCGCACTTCGGGGGCCGGCATCGCCGACTTCGCCCGCTCGATTTCGGCCTGTTTCGTGGCTACGATCTTGTCGAGGATTGTCGGCATGGTTCTTGGCGTGGTTTTCCGGCTCGATTCTTCGGGAAACGGTTCCTGGCGGCGCACGGGCGACCAGCATCACGCCCAGCACGGAACCTTCGATCGGGCGCGTGGTCAGACCCCCATCTTACGCAAATCCTCGTAAAACGCTATCGTTGCCAGCATGCGGCGGTTCCGCAATCCTACCATCGAGCTTGCGCTAGTTCGCGTTTCGCTACCGGGCAAAGATCGGTATCATCCGCCCGGCTTGCCGACCGTTGCGAGGGGCGGCCCCTCGACGCACGGGCCGCGGACGGCGCACGTTCGCAGTGCGGTCCCACATCCACGTGCAACCCACTTCAATCATTCTATTCCATATTCTTGAACGACACCACGATGAGTAACTACCGAACCGAACGCGATACGATGGGCGAAATGCAGGTGCCTGCCGAAGCACTTTACGGTGCTTCGACGGCCCGCGCAATCGAGAATTTTCCGGTCGCCCACGAGCCCGTGCCCTCGGAAGTGATTTATGCATTTGGAACACTCAAGGCCGCCTGCGCTCAAGCGAATCAGGCATTGGGCAAGTTGAGCGAGAAGCACGCAAACGCGATCATCGCGGCGTGCGAGGAAGTGGCCTCTGGAAAGTTCGATGCGCACTTCCCAGTAGACATCTACCAAACCGGCTCCGGCACTTCGACCAACACGAACGCCAATGAAGTCATCGCCAACCTAGCGAACCAACGGCTTGGTTTCGGCGTGGGGGCCAAGGGCAAGGAAGGCGCTGTCCACCCGAATGATCACGTAAACATGGGGCAATCGTCCAACGATACGTTTCCGGCGGCGATGCACATCGCGGCCAGTGCGACGATTCGCCGCGACTTGATCCCCGCGCTCGAGCGGCTTCACCAAGACCTGGCTACGAAAGCCGCCGACTGGGATTCGATCGTCAAGATCGGCCGCACCCACCTGATGGACGCCACGCCGATTCGCGTGGGGCAGGTGTTCGCAGGCTATGCGGCGCAAGCCCAATACAGCGTGATGCGGGCCAGCCGGGCGATCAAGCGACTTGAAGAAAACATGCCGATCGGTGGCACCGCCGTCGGCACGGGCATCAACACCCATCCGCAATTTGCGGCCAAGGTATGCTCGGTCCTCAGCCAAAAACTGGGCGGCACGTTTGCCGAGGCAGCCAATCACCCCGAGGCTCAAGCTGCCAAGGATACCTTCGTGGAAGCCCACGGCGAACTCAAAACGATTGCCGTTTCCATCTCCAAAATCGCCAACGACATCCGCCTGCTCGGCTCCGGGCCGCGTTGCGGCCTGTTCGAGCTTTCGCTGCCGGCCACGCAGCCAGGCTCTTCCATCATGCCCGGCAAGGTGAATCCGGTAATCGCCGAGTCGGCGATGCAGGTCGTGTGCCGGGTGTTGGGAAACGATGCGACCATCACCACGGCCGCGCTCGGAGGAATCGGCTCGCTGTTCGAACTGAACGTTGCCATGCCGGTGATGATCGATGCGTTTCTCGAAACGGTGAAACTACTGGCGAATGTTACGAACGTGATGGTAAACAAGCTGCTTACGGGGCTTGTGGTCAACGAAGAACGTTGCCGCGAGTTGATCGATCAATCGCTCATGATGGTGACGTCGCTTGCCCCGAAGATCGGATACGAGAAGGCTGCCGCGTTTGCCAAGGAAGCCTTCGAGAGCGGTAAGACGATTCGTCAACTTTGCCTGGAACGCAACATTTTGCCAGAAGATGAACTGCACGAAGCACTCGACCCCTGGAAGATGACCGAACCACGAGCATAACGTGGCACCAACTTTAGTCCGTCCCTATCGCAGTACGGACTTCAGTCTGCACCTATCACGGACTAAAGTCCGTGCCACGTTACGTTCGCAATCCTCACAACTCACAACTCACTAACTGCCGGGAGTTTGAACATGGAAGCACGGAAGCTGTCCATCGTGGCTGGGTCGATCGTCATCGTGGCCTGCGTGGCCTGCGTGAACCTCCCCGCGCAATCCGCTGCGGAAAGCAGCCCGCCGACCTCGCCGGGTACGGCAGGAACGGCGAGTTCCACGAAGTATCAGAACCCATTCGCGGGCCAGTCGGGGCCTCCACCGATCTCCGCGGCGCTGCGCTCGGGGCCGAGAAGTCGATGGCACTCGCAGATCCCAAAGGATGCCAAGCATCAGCTCCTTCAGCCCGAGCTTGTTAACGGTTCACAAACGCCCGTCGTGGTGGCCCCGGCCCCTGTGCCCGCCATTCATCTCGCACCTTCGCCAGGGTTGGGAACGGCTCCACCACCGGCGACCGGCCTTGGCTCCGCAGAACATGGTTCAATAGCCGCGGGCGAAAAATCGAATGCCTCGGGCGAGGTTCTTCAGATTCCAATTGCGACGCGTACCACCGTGCCGCGCGATGAGCCGGCAACGGACGTTTTTCCGCTTACTCAGCCGCGGTGGATCGAAGCCAACCCCGGCGAGCCACAACCGCCAGACCCCGCGGTACTTGCCACGCTGGAAAGTTCGGCCCCCCGCCCAATCCATGTTGAAGCGCCCGTCGCCGCAGGCAGCAATTCAGAATTGATTGCCGGGGCCATGCGTGTGCCGGTGCCTTCCTCGGTACTTGCCGAAAAACAGGAGGCTTCAAGCCCAAGCGGTGGGGCCGCGCCGGTGCGCACACCTTCCGCTCCGCTGGCAGAGATCGAAACGATTATCTCGGATTGCAGCGACACCCCCGAGGGTTGGTTGGCGGAGGCCCAGGAACTGGC
This sequence comes from Pirellulales bacterium, assembly GCA_020849945.1. GTDB lineage: Bacteria > Planctomycetota > Planctomycetia > Pirellulales > Lacipirellulaceae > JABDGM01. The sequence goes on from JADZFK010000037.1 coordinate 8,413, forward strand.
AACTCGTGCGGAATCGTTGGAGGAGTTGGCTTCTGTGATTTCATTGTGCGAGCGCGGGCTTCGTGGTTCGTCCACGGTCGGGGCGATGACCTCGCTGCGTCGATTAAGTGCTTGGGCGCACAACCGACGAGGCGAACTCCACGCCGATTCGCAACGGCCCGAGGAAGCCTTGGAGGACTTTCACACGGCTATCGCGCTAGACCCCACGTGTTCGTCGGCGATCCACAATCGAGCCGTATCGCTGGCCCAGCACAACCAGTTTGCCGCCGCGTTGCGCGATTTCAATCGTGTCATCGAGCTGAATCCGAAGTTGGGAATCGCCTATCGGAATCGAGCCGAACTGCTATCGGCGTTGGGCCGCTGGGAAGAAGCCGTCGAGGATTATGGCCAAGCCATCGCGGCAGGCCAAGCTGAGGCCGGCATCTATCAAGCCCGCGCACACGCACTCCACCGGCTCGGCAACACGGCACCGGCGCTTGCCGATCTCAACCAAGCCCTGGAACAGGCACCCGATGACCCGGCCAGCCTTGCGTTACGAGGTGATCTGTTGGTCATGCTCGGCAGGTATGATCAGGCATCGAGCGATTATCATCGTGCGATCGAGCGGGATTCTCGTTGCGTCGATGCCTATCGTGGGTTGGCGTGGTTGCTGGCGGTTTGCCCAGACCACAAGGTCCGCGATGCGCGAGCCGCATTGGCCGCGGCCGAGCAGGCCGTTGCACTTTCCGGCCCGAACGACTACCGCGTCTTGGATACGCTGGCCGCCGCCCAAGCCAGCAACGGCCATTATAGCGAAGCGGCCCAGGCACAACAAAAAGCGCTGGCCGCTGCGCCGCGCGAATTGGCCAATTCGCTCCAGGTTCGGCTATCTCTCTACCAGCGCGGCCAGTCGTTTCTGCTCGCACCGAATTCCGATGCCATACGAACGGTTTCGCACGAGGCACCGGTCTCTCCGGCCGCATCACGACCTTCTCCCACCGCAAGACGATTGCAGGATCAATAGCAAGGCAGCTGCCGATGGCTGGCTACACGCGGTTGGGCCAGTCGATGCCGCTGATGTGGGCCAGGGCCAACATCAGCGAATGCGTACCCTTGCGGCCGTGGCCCTGCGCCGCCACGGCTCGGTAAAGTTGCTCGGCCAACGCGAGTCCGGGCATCGCCAGGCCCATGCGTCGTGACTCGGCGAGAGCGATCCCCATGTCTTTGAGGAAGTGCTCGACGTAGAATCCTGGATCGAAGTTGCCCGCGATGATTCGAGGCCCGTAGCTGGAGAGCGACCAACTGCCCGCCGCGCCAGAGGCGACCGATTCTAACACACGCTCCAGATCAAGCCCTGCTTTGTAGCCGTAAAGAAGTGCTTCGCACACGCCGATCATGCCGGTGGCAATGAGCACTTGGTTGACCATCTTGGTGTGCTGCCCGGCCCCAGGACCACCCTGCCGAACGAACTTGGTCCCGAGCGCCTTCCAAATTGGTTCCAACGCGGCCACCGCGGCTTCATCGCCGCCAATCATGATGGAAAGCGAGGCGTTGCGAGCGCCGACGTCGCCGCCAGAAACCGGGGCATCGAGGCTGATGATGTTCATCGCGGCTGCTCGCTCGGCAATCTCCACGGCAAGCGACGGATCGCTCGTGCTCATGTCCACGAGCACGGCACCCGGCATGCTTCCTGCCAGTATGCCGTGTTCGCCGAGCACCACTTCCCGTACATCGTGGGGAAAGCCAACCATCGTGAAGGTCACGTCCGACGCGACCGCCACCTCGCGCGGTGAGGGCGCCCATCGGGCTCCGCGCTCGATCAGCTCGATCGCCTTCTCCTTCGTCCGGCTGAACACCGTTACCGAGTACCCGGCCCCCAGCAGGTGGCCACACATCGATCGGCCCATCACGCCCGTGCCAATCCAACCGAGGCGAGTGAATTCAGGAGCAATTGTCCGTGACATGGGGAGAGTATCTTCTGAATGATTGAGAGTGTCCGGGAATTGGATTTTCAGCCCTCGGCATGGCTGGGGGTTAAGCCATCCATGTATGGAGACATCGTGCCGAACCTCCGGCAAAGCCGGAGGCTTCCCAACGAGAAACAACGGATCGGCCCTACGGCTCTTGTCGCGTGGGTTGCGAAACGCTCCGCACAAGTCGGCAACCGAACTCGTGCAGGCCGACGGGGTTCTTTTTTGTCCACACGATCTCGATCTCAACAGCTATCGGTGGCGCATCGGGCTCATCGGGCATGATGTACGCTCGCTTGAACGCGAGCTGTCGATTGTAGGTGAAGCCAAAGCCAGCGACGGTGATGTCGCGGCCCACGACTGTGACTTCACCACGATGGAGCGGCGTCCCTTCGTCGGAAAGCGGAATGAGGCGAAACGTGCCAGGCGTAATGTGCCTTACTCGCTTTCGGCGCTCGATAAACTCATCGCCTTCGTTTGTGGCATCGCTTCCTCCACGAACCAACAACCCGGAAACCGGATCGGCTTCATGTGTAAGCCCTGTGGCTTCAAGCGTCGTGGGCATCGGTTGAGTGTCTCGAGTTAAACTTTCCATCAGCATTCGCCCCGGATACGCGCGACCCCTTGTTCAGTCAATCGAAAAGGCGGATTCAATGTACTCTTCTTGCTCCCAACTTGTGATGACAATGTCAATTCGAGTCAGCGGCGGCCGCCAGGCCACAGTTCTAACCGATCATTTCCACCACTTGTACCGAATCCAGTTGCCCACTTTCAATAAAGTCACAACCGCTCCGCGAGATCAACTTCCGCTGGCGGAGCGAGTAGACCAGTCTGTTATCTTATAACTGGCCCCCTCCCCGCAGGTGACATGCCAAAGGCTACCACACGGCCCATCCAAGGTGGGGGCATACCAAAAGGGGGGGGCGAAAAAGGGGGCCGTTACTACCAGCACGACCGGAACTCGGAGCACGGCGAACACCACAGTTACGATTCAGGTTTACGCCGATTATTACGGCGGGCCCCTAAGATGCTGCCTATCGAACACGGCCAGGCCCAGGAGTCGCGGTTTTGACAAAGTGAACTCGGACCCCGCCGACAAATAGCTTCAAATGTTGGTTGCCATCCATAGCGAAGTAATGCAACATGTTTCTGTGAAAGGGCTTATGTCAACGAATGGGGCCTCTGGCCGCCGTTCAAGCCCTGCAATCCATCGCGTGTGCCGTTGCCTGCCGCCCGTGAGGGCGATTACGATATGGGGCTGCCTAACGATTCCCCATCGGCCACCTCCCAACGGTTGGTGGTAGTTTTCATATTTCCTCCCGTTACCTAACGAACCACCGCTTAAGGCTCGCTTGGCTGGTCTTGAAACGGGTGTGCGAGGATCGATATACAAGCGTTCGACTCCGCATCCCGCTTCGACCATTCATTCTGCCAAGATGCGTTCAACCTACACGGTGCAGGGTCATGCCCGGCCTCGTCGTCGCAGTAATTTCCCTCTTCCATGTCTAGTCGTTTAGGTCGTGACGAGGTTCTTGCATCTCTCCGTGGGGCGAGTCCCGCGGTGCTGCCTTCGCTGTTGGCATGCGACTTTGCGCGGCTGGAACAAGAAATTCGCGCCGTGGAAGCGGCCCGTGTATCGGCTTTGCACCTAGACATCATGGATGGGCACTTTGTGCCGAACCTTAGTATCGGTGTGCCGATCGTGGAAGCCGTTCGGCGGGTTACGACATTGCCGCTCGACGTGCATCTTATGATCACCGAGCCGGGGAAGTACTTGGAGCCATTCCGCCGGGCTGGGGCCGACACACTGACCGTCCACATCGAAGCCGCCCCCGATCCACGCTCGTTGCTCGAAGAAATTCGCGATCTCGGAGCCTTGGCGGGGTTGGCGCTGAACCCTCCTACGCCACTCTCCGCGATCGAGCCTTACCTGTCCTCTTGCGATATCGTTCTTGCGATGAGCGTGATGCCCGGCTTCGGCGGCCAGCCGTTCGACGAATCGGCCCTCGCCAAATTGCGTTCGCTTGCCGCTCATCCCCAATGCCATGCGCTGCTGGAGATCGATGGCGGCGTCGGGTTGGGTACGATCGGGCGATGCGCCCAAGCCGGCGCCAACTTGCTCGTGGCGGGGACCGCCATCTTTGGCACGGCGAACTATGTTGCCACTATCGATCAACTCGGAACCGAGGCGAGAAGTACGCAAGGAACATATCGTTGAGAATGCCGTTAACTCATCGTTCATTGGCGGGGCAAATTGGGCGGATGACGACAAGTTAGTTCACGTGCAACTTATCCGTTCACGCGAAACACGACGAACAAGAAGGTTTTCCTTGGCTCGGTTGGGTCAAGAGAATGAAACGTATGGTGCAATTGATATTGATGCGAACGGGTTCGACCGAGTTCGACCAGCAAGGGCGCGTTCAGGGCACGTTGGATATCCCGTTGTCGGCCGATGGCCGGCAGGAAGTTGAAAGGATGGTGGGCGAGGTCCGCGACCAGCCGATCGATGCCATCTATTTCAGCCCGCATCAATCGGCCGAGGAAACAGCCTTGGCGCTGGGAAATGCATTTGAACTCAAGGTGAAGTCGCTAGACAAGCTGACCAACCTCGACCTGGGGTTATGGCAAGGGATGTTGGTGGCAGACGTCAAGGCCAAGCAACCGACTGTCTACCGACAATGGCAAGAGCAGCCGGAGGTGGTTTGCCCGCCACGGGGAGAAACACTCGGCCAGGCCAAGCAGCGAGTGGCGCCGACGTTGGCAAAACTTCTTAAGAAGCATAAGGACGATCGCGTTGTGGTCCTGGTCGCCCCCGAGCCGCTCTCAAGCGTGATCCGCAACGTGTTGTGCCAGGAACCGTGGGGAGACCTGTGGAAGACAAACAGCGGCCCCCCGCGCTGGCGGCTTCTCGAACTGCCTGAAACCGCCAAAACCAAGTAGCTTCTCGAAGCACAATCGCCGGGGGCGGCATAGAGCCAATTCCCGCGCCCTGCTATGATCGGGGTTTAGCAAACCAAGAACACTTGAGGACGAAACCACGCGAGAGCCACCCTACGGGCCCACGAGATCGGCAAGAAAAGTCGAGTGTGCAGAGGATCACAGGAAGCTCGCATCGTTATTGGATTTCGGAAGAATTGCAGTGAACGCAATGTCCACAAGCGAACCTGAAACCGCCGGCAAACCGAAGGCCACTCGCGAAAAGCGGGGCGTACCTGGCGGTCTGTGGCTCCGTTGCGACGATTGCGGCGAGACCATCTTTCGGAAGGAAGCCGAAGGGCTGATGAATGTCTGCCCCCAGTGCGAGTATCACATGTACCTGAGTGCCCCGGCTCGGGTGAAGTGGGTGCTGGACGAAGGCACGTTCGAGGAATGGGACGCTAACCTCGCGCCGACCGATCCGCTCACGTTCAAGGATAAGAAGCCCTATGCCGAGCGACTGAAGGCTGAGCAAGCCCGCACCGGCATGCGCGACGCAGCCCTAACGGGTGCTGGCATGATTCGGGCCCGGCGCGTCGCGTTCGGCGTAACAGATTCCGCCTTCATCATGGGCAGTATGGGCTCGGTGGTCGGCGAACGCCTTACCCGGTTAATCGAACGTGCTACCCGCGAGAATCTTCCGCTCATCATCATTAGCGGTTCTGGCGGCGGCGCTCGAATGCACGAGGGCATCCTCTCCCTGATGCAAATGGCGAAGGTAAGCGCGGCCTTGGCCCGTTACGGCCAGGCCGGTGGGTTGTTCATCTCGGTGCTGACCAATCCCACCATGGGCGGCGTCGCGGCCAGTTTCGCCTCGCTGGGAGACCTCGTCTTTGCCGAACCGAAGGCTCTCATCGGGTTTGCCGGGCCTCGAACCATCAAGGCCACCATTCGCGTCGAGCTTCCAGCCGGATTTCAGACGAGCGAATTTCTGCTGGAGCACGGCTACATCGATCGAATCGTCCGCCGCGCCGACTTGAAAAGCGAAATTGCCCGCGCAATCGATTACTGTGGCAAGTAGCCCGATTTCGCCCCCTTAACTATATTGGAACGTTAGGGGGCTCCACAAAGAATGGCTTCCGGCCGATATTTCCCGCACCCCGTGCGATTGAACCTCTTCGACCACTCTCACCGACTTACCTCTCGATCCTGCCTTGGGACTCGGACAGTTCTTCAAATCGATTCTCGATGGCGGCAAAGTCGATATCGCCAGTCGGTACGAGATCCTGCGCGAGGCCGTGTCGGGCACAATGTCCGATTTCCACATGGCCCGCGATCGACAGACGAACCAAATCGTCGGCCTGAAGGTTCTTGATAAAGCGAAGACCGACGCCCTCGAGGCCAGATTCAAAGGCCTTAAAAAACCCACCGAAGGCGAGATCGCTACCACCTTAAAACACCCGCGGATCGTGGAAACATTTTCGCACGGCATCACCACGAACAACGAGCAGTTCCTGGTGATGGAGTATCTCGATGGCCCGGGCCTCAACTCGCTCCTGATCGGCCGAAGCAAATTGCTGGATGGAAACCGCCTTGTGCTAGCGCGTCAGGCCGCCGAGGCTCTCGAAGCGGTCCATCAGGCCGGCTATATTCATCGCGATATTTGCCCGCGCAATTTCGTGTGTTCGAAGGACGCCACGTCGCTCAAGCTGATCGACTTCGGCCTCACGTTGCCCGCCACGAAGGATTTCATGCAACCCGGCAATCGGACCGGTACGCCGAACTACATGGCACCCGAGGTGGTCCGCCGCAAGCCCACCGACCAACGGCTAGATATCTTTGCCTATGGCGTTTCAATGTATGAACTTTTCGCCTTCGTGCTCCCGTGGCAGCGGGGCGATACCGGGCAAGCCGCCATGTCTCACGGCATGAGCGCGCCACCGCCGCTTCGGAACTACTACCCCCAAATCCATCCCACGCTCGAAGCGGCCATCCACAAGTGCATGGAGGCCGACCCCGAGAAGCGATTCCCGAATATCACCCAATTTTTGAAGGCGATCTCCCGTCTGAAGACCGAAGATGCCGAGCCGAACCCCTGAACGACTCTTTTCCGCCAAGCTAAGCCAAGCGCCCCCAGCGGCTCTTCCTCCGTGTCTCCGTGGTGAATGAATTGCAGGTTTTAACCACCGAGCAGATATGTTATTGCAAACTGGTCATTTGAAATTGGGCATTTCAGAAATGGCCAATGACCAATGAGAAATGTGAATTCGCCACGTTCCCTTGTGCCTTGTAGCAGCCGTTGAAAAAGTTAACGGGCTGCGTCATGGCATGGATGCCATGTCAAATCAGCGACGTAAAGTCGCTGATTTGCGGGCCGCGAGGAGCCGACCACGCTGCTCGCGGTGCCCGTCCGAGCTTGGCGAGGTTGAAAAACGCCACGATGGCGTTTTTCAACGGGCTGGTAGGTAGATTCATCGCGGTGGCATTAAGGCGTGGTTTGCAAGAAAGCATCTTGCAATCCATCATTAAAATCGAAAACGTTCTCAAAATCTTCGCGGCGATCGGAGTCGGTCTTCTTCATTTGACCGATCTCGATGAGGTTGAACACGATCTCGCCAAAATCGGCCGTCGAGCGAACGCCCCATTCATTCAGCACCGCTTTGGCCAACAAGCCAAACTGCTGGACAGCGTACTGGCGAATCGCTTCGCACAGTTGCTGGCCGGTGACGTGCCGCTCTTCTTCCGTCGAGTCGACGGAAGAACGTTCGCCGCCAAGCCCCAGATTCTCTTGGGCAAAGCGCAATGCTTCGAACACAAAGAAGTAGGCATCTCGATGATACCGGCGGTCACGACTCAATAGTTCCGCCAGCGGATGATTGGGATGGATCATTCCTCTATTCTCGGCACTCGCAGGCGATTAGGCAACCACATCGAAAAAAATCACGCGGGCTAGGCTGCAATCCGCCAATTTGAACGGCTCGGTAAATCGGACGCCCGTGCAAGCCCGGGCCGGCTTATGGTTGTAAAAGGCCCTTGACTGGCTCTGTTGAAAACACATAGCCGCCCCGTTTCGGGGCGGAAGGCCGTACCAGAAATCTCAACGTTTCCTTCAATCGTCCTTTTCCGGCCAAGATGGCCGGGCTTTGTTTTCTACAAAGCTCCCTAGCCCGCGGTCTTATCGATCGAGGCCGTTCGTCTCGCTCGTTTCCTGGTCGTCCGGCGGGGTGTCTTCATGAAAGGCAGTGTCTTCAAGCTCCGCAAGATCGGGTGGCACGTCTTCCAATTGTTCGGCGGAAGGAATGGCCGCGCCATCGGCGGAGGGCAAAGGCCCTGGCGGCTGCCGACGCTCGCGCTTAAGCACGGTGAGCACGTCCGCGGCCTCGATCACAATTCGGCGTCCATCCTCGGTCTCGACCAACACTTGGCCGGCAAGGATTTCTTGGGCCAGTACCCGCGCGCGGCCGGTTGTCGTAATGATCTCGGCTCCAACGGGGGGCAATTCGCGCTGCAGGTCTTGGTAAACATCATACTCGTAGCGAAGACAGCATTTGAGACGACCACAACGCCCCGATATCTTGGTCGGGTCGAGCGTCGCTCTTTGCAGCTTCGCCATCTTCATCGAAACGGGGGGCATCTCGCTCAAGTGCGTGTTGCAGCAGACCGGTTTGCCACAATCGCCGTAATCCGCCAGCAGCTTCGCCTCGTCTCGAACGCCGATCTGTCGCATCTCGATCCGTGTTTGGAATTCAGCAGCCAGCGTTTTTACCAATTCGCGGAAATCGACCCGATCCTCGGAAAGATAGTACACAACGACCCGTTCACCGCCGTAAAGATGCTCGATATCCACCAATTGCATCGGCAAACCTAACTTCCCTATCTCGCGTTCGCACACGGCGTGTTCGCGCTGCTCTTGTTCGAAAAGCTTGCGGAGATCGCGGTGGTCATCGGTCGTGAGGCGGCGAACGATTTGCCCTAGCTTGGGGTCGCTCATCTGGCCAACCGCTTCGTCGGTGGCCTCGCACAACACTTCGCCGGCCTCCATGCCGCGATTGGTCCGAGCAAGCACCAGGTCGCCCCGACTATACAAGTCTCGCCCTCGCGGCGAAAAAACGCCGAGGTTTCGCATCACTCCATGGCGGACTACGTAGCGGGGCATGGCGAGGTCGTTAGAAAACGGTTCGAGTAGCCATCACGATGTGGCGGCACTCCAATGCCGAAGTGCGATGGCTAGCCCGGATTTCTCGCCACGGAGCACACCAAGGTCACGGAGAACAAGCCAAGAGATCGTTTGAAGCAAGGTCAATCGCCCGTGGCTACGAGACAGGGTGTTTCCACCGTTCCTTGGAGTAGGGGTACTTGCGACTGGTTTTCTCCGTGGCTCCGTGCCTCCGTGGTTTTTCATTGTGAGAAATGCGGACCAATCGAAGTATAACCGTTCCTCACAGCCTCGGAAATAACGTTGGTCGGCAAGCCGCGGCCGAGCAATGATTCAACTCTGGCTAGACGAGCAGGCAGGCCCCGTGAGTAGGTCCCGCGAGCCGAGCGGGACACGGTATTACCTAGTCGGTATCCACTTCACAGAAAGTGCCGCTTACCTCGCGGCACCGACTTATCGGCCCAAAGTAAAATATGGCATGGCCCTGGTCGGCAAACCGACGAATGACGCCGACCGCCTCTGGAACGACGCCAGCACAGCGTTCTTCATCGGGTAGAAAGACCAAGCCAAGAGGCGGCGGCGAGCAAGGAGTGGGCGTGACAGAACTCGAATCTGTGACCTCTTGCATGTCAA
>JADZFK010000038.1 GCA_020849945.1 Pirellulales bacterium
AGTTCGTCGAGCATGGCCCGTAGTTCAAGCGGGTCGCTGGGGTCGAGGGTGCAAAGCGTGGTGATAATCTCCTCCGCCATTTGGGGCTTCCCCAATTTTTCGAGAGCCCACACGAGCCCGCGGCCCGCTTCGTGGAACGGCCGATTGGCAGGCTGCGCGTAAAGGACGGGCTTCGGCATGTTCGCCCGCCGGAGTGCCTGCAGGCCCAGTTGGTATCCGACCCCATAATGCCCCCGAGCCAGTGGCGTGTCGCCCGCTTCCCGTGCCAAATCGCCGAGTAGCACATGAGCGGCCAGCAACTCGCCGCAGCCGGCCAACAACCACCGCAGCTCATCCACGGCGACCTCGGCCTCGCCCGCCTCGATCATCAGATGCACTTCTTCCAAGTCCTCAGCCCGATCGCGGGCACAGCGCGGGTGGGCGAACACCCAACTGCGGCCATCGGTCGTTCGGCGCACCGAAAGCCCAGTCGGCGTTGGCGAAGAATCACGGCGTTGGGGTTTGCGTTTTGCCACGGTGGGGAAGGGGAAGGAGGGGACCGTAACGAATTTCGTTTAGCCGCGACGCGATGCGGAGCGTGTGCCCGCCAACAAGGTTACCAGGTACCGCCCAGCGCGAAAATCTCCTCCGCATCGAGCACGGCATCGTTCGATTCAAACAACCGGCGGATGGCGGCTTTGTGGAGTTTCATTTTCAGGCCGCCGACGCCGATTGCACCGTAGAGCATCTGCCCATCGCGTTCGGTGGCTTTATCCTGCGGTTCGATACCCCCGATGCCGACGGGCGGCACGGCGTTCAGGTCGATAGCCACTCGCAGCGACTTGGCTTCGCGGCGTTGTGGTTCACTCAGCAGTTCGACCGCTGGCGCGCCCGCGTTGATGACCACAGTTGCGCCCGTAATGGCTTGCGATACCGCATCGGCGGAACGAGTTTCCCAGGCGGTGAGTTGGGCGGACGGGAGGAGTATGGCAACCTCGTTGCAGACACCTTGCGCGCGGGCGAGTTGCCGCGAGGAAACGCGAACGATCGCGCCTTCGCGGGCCAGTAAACGTACTACACGGCGGCCCACCGAACCAGTCGCACCAAGAACGGTGGCGGTTACTCCTCGCAGAGCCGCATGTTTGCCAGCACAAAGTACCGCGGCGGCGGCCGTGGTGTTTGCGCCGTTCGAATCGATCATCAGCGATATTCGCATGGCACCAAAGAAGCACTCGCGGGCCTTGGCGAGGAGTGCTTCGCCAGCGGCCACGTCGCTGCCGCCAATGAAAATGGCCGTGCTTCTTAGGTCGGCGGTACCACGGGTAAACAGGGCCCCGTAGACCAGGTTGCGAATGGCATCCGGCGTCACGCCGCCATGGCGGAACAAATGATCGATGCCCGCATCAACGGCCACAACACCATCGAACACGCTCGGCTGCGCATCCGTATCAAGGCAAACAAGAATCTTGGGAGGCGACACCATACGCTACCCCCCGCTCGGCAGCCCCCGGCTCTGCCGGGGGGTACCACCGCTAATCAACTGCCCATTCAGCATGACGCACCCCGGATGCCGGGCGATATAATCGCGGGCATTTTCAATGGCTGCTTCGTCGAACAAAGGCTCGCCACAGTATCCTTCGGTCCAGATTCGGCCACGATGAAGTGATTGACGCATCCGAGTCTTCAATCTTCCGGCAACCACATCGATTGCGTCATTACCGTGAAATAGTATCCCGTGCATGTGAGTGGATTCAATGGTAACATCACTCACCTGATAGCCAAACTCCTTGCAGGCCGTTGTAAGTGCGTTGAGCAGTACTTGCCGCTCCTCTGCCGAGAACGAAACAACGGAAGACTTAAGGGTATTCCGAGAAAGCTTTAACAGGACGGTGTCTCCAGGAAGTGTTACTCCCTTACGAACATAGCCACGAAAACCTCCTGGCAACCAGGAACCATAGGACGTTGTTGTTACGAAGGAAATTGTCATAATACCGCCAGCGCCCAACAGAAACCCCCGGCAGAGCCGGGGGCTGACTACGCGATTGCAGCGGCAAATGCCTTCTTGTTAAAACCCGCGGAACGGATGGGCGGCCGCATCCTTCCCGGCGATCATTTCATCGGGCGTGGGCTTGCCGGTCATCGCGTTCTTCAGGGCGTCTTTCGTGGCCGTGTAGTTGTAGTCGTAAATCTTCTTGTTGTCCGCGGCTTCCCAGTGAATAAAAACGCCGCAAACGCAAACGAAATCTTCGGCCTGCTTCTTGGAAATGACGCCCTCGGCCACCGAGTCGGCAACCGCTTTCGCAACGGCCGCCTGGGCGGGGCCGAACATCTGCACCGCTTGCTTCGCTCCCTTGATCGTCACCTTGGTGATCATCACCGTAGCCGGTTTAACCGCCAAATTGGGCGTCAGCACGGCCAAAAGGTTCGAGTGCCCTTCGCTCTGCCGTGCGAGGGCGTTGGCGAAGGCGTGGCCAACCGGACCGTCCTTATCGCCGATTAGAAGGTCGATATGGGCAATTTCGTTGCCCTCGCCCGCCAGGGCTTCTCCGATAAACATGCTCATACCATGGACTCCAGAGCGAGTTGTGCCAGCCGGAAGGGAGGCCGAACGAAAGGACCGCAACGCGGCGCGGGGTTCCAGAAAACCACGCACAACCGGGGGGTGCCAGGCCCTTCGACCACGCACAACCGTGCCTTCCCCCACCGCGTGTTCGCAACAAGATGTCGGCCAGAAAACGAAGAATAGCACAGAGGCTGGCAGGTGCAAAGGAGCGGAACGCGGGGTTTTCTGGACAAATTCGCTGGATTCTGAAAGAATAAAAGGGTATGGTGGGCGCGTACCAACGCCCGACCACGGCACAGAGAGACTTTTCGTTGGCTTTTTCCCACGCATTCTTTTTTCACCGGCCACTTGGTTAGCCGGGTTCCGAACCGAGGCCGGAGCTGCGCTCCTGCATATCATCAGAAGGGAACGAAGGTTATGAGGCACACTCGTCGCGGGTTCACGCTTGTCGAACTCTTAGTTGTTATCGCCATCATTGGCACCCTCGTGGCACTACTGCTGCCGGCCGTTCAGGCCGCTCGCGAAGCGAGCCGCCGCAATGCTTGTGGCAATAACCTCAAGCAATTGGTAACCGCCATGCAGAATATGGACACTTCGCTCCGCAAGCTGCCCGGGTTTTCAAACGAACTGTTCAACCCAAACGGGGCAAAGGATGCGAACGGCTTTACAGCCAGCTATGCTCGCCGCGCAAGTTGGGTTGTTCGGGCCTTCCCGTACATGGAAGAAAACGCGCTCTGGGATGAGTGGAATCAGTTCGGCGCCGCTACCGTCTCGACACCCGCATTACAAACCTTGCTCTGCCCCAGCAACCCGCCGGAAGTGCCAGGCCAGCCGTGGCTCCATTACGTCGGCAATGCGGGTTGGGCATTCTCCGATTCCACTCGCGGCAGCGACGCTGCCGAGTACGCCGCAAACGGCGTGTTCTTCGATTTGAATAAGAACCTGAACCTCGGCCCACAAGATAATCGGGAAGGGCATCCAGCGCTCCAAATGTCGATGGCACAAATTGTCGACGGCACAACCAAAACACTCATGTTCTCCGAAAGTTTGTACACCTTCTATTGGTCGTATGGCGATAAGAACGCCGATACCACCATGCCCGATGCTAAGCACATCTTCGGTTTCATCTGGAAGAATGCGGCCGCCGCGACGGAAAAGGACCGCATCAACGGCGACAAGTATTACGATAAACTCGCGTCGGGGCCACCCGCCTCGATGGCCGTTTACGCCGCGGCCCCCGCAACCTACGAAAGCTACGGCTACCCCTCGAGCAACCACTCCAGCGGCGTTAACGTGGCCTTCTGCGGCGGGTCGGTCGAGTTCTTGAACCAGTCCATCGACCCAGTTATTTACGGCCAACTCATGACCTCCAACAGCAAGCGATCCTCGCTCCGGAACGCCGCGAACGTTCCAGATCGCAAACTCACACAGCCGGCGGATGGCGATTACCACTAACGCGGCCAGCGGCCACAACACATGGTTCCGTCCAGACTCCCCTCCCTGTTAGGGAGGGGTTGGGGGGAGGGTTCGAGCATTGCCAAATGCTTGGCCTCGCTTCAACCCCTACTCGATCCAGAACAGGTCTTGAGACAAAGCATTGTCCGTTTCTTTCACGGCTTACACAGACCCAAGCCCGTGCTACGATCCGCGCGCCTTGCGGGCACCTCAGCGCAAAAAAAGTAAGACCGAGGCGTGCGGGAACGCCTCGGTCTTGGGTAGAAGGCAACGAGTTGCCTTGAACGTGGGTCGGGCTTCAGCCCGACGCGATTCAACTATCATTCATGGGCCGGGCTGAAGCCCGACCCACGGGCTAATCCAGGAACCCAACAAGCTCGCCGCTGCGGCTCGGTTGCTGCAGCTTGCGAACGGCTTTGGCTTCGATCTGGCGGATACGCTCGCGCGTCACCTTAAAGATGTGGCCAACTTCTTCGAGCGTGTAGCTGTAGCCATCGCCCAAGCCGTAGCGAAGCTTGATGATCTCGCGTTCGCGATAACTAAGGGTCTTGAGAACCTTCGAGATTTGCCCTCGCAACATTTCTTGCGCGGCACCAATCGCCGGGCTTTCTGCGCCCGAATCGGGAAGCAGGTCGCCAAAGTGGCTATCTTCGCTGTTGCCAACCGGGCGATCCAGGCTGATCGGGTACCGGCTCATCGCCAGTACGCGGCGGGCTTCTTCGATCGTGCAATCGGCCGCCTTGGCCGTTTCTTCGATCGAAGGCTCGCGCCCCAACCGCTGTAACAACTGCCGCGACACATTCCGCACGCGGCTCATGGTTTCCACCATGTGTACCGGAATGCGGATCGTGCGGCTTTGGTCGGCTACGGCGCGGGTAATCGCCTGGCGAATCCACCAGGTGGCGTAAGTGCAGAACTTGAACCCGCGGCGGTACTCGAACTTATCGACGGCCCGCATCAGGCCGGCGTTGCCTTCCTGAATAAGGTCGAGGAACGAAAGGCCGCGATTACGGTACTTCTTCGCGATCGAAACCACAAGCCGCAAGTTCCCTTCGGAAAGACCACGCTTTGCGCGTTGATATTCGCTGTAGACCTTCTTGAGGTCCAAGATGCGGTTACGCAAACTGGTGGGCGTTTCTTGCAAAGCTCGAAGGATATTCCGCTTCTCGATGAGAAGCGGCTTGCGCTCGGCGGGCGTTTTCTTCTCGCGCTTCATCTGCTCGATTTGATCGCGCAACTGATCGATGCGGGCGCTGAATTGCTCGAGCTGACCGATCATCGGCTCGATCCGCTGCGTGCGCAGGCCAAGTTCCTCGACCAACAGCACCGCGCGGCAACGGCGGCGGCTCAGACGCTTCCACGCCGCCTTGCGATCGGCCGGCTTGTGCGACTTGCTCGTCGCCACTCGATAATCCTCGGCATTGCGCTCCAGCAGCCGATCCAGCGTGGCCAGGTTATGGGGCAACCGCCCAAGAATCTGCTCCTTCTCCAGACGATCGGTCACCGAAACTTGCACGGTACGATCGAACGGAAGCTCGCCGCGATGGACGCGATGGAGCACTTTCACCGCGCTGCGGATCACATAGTCGCAGCACAAAAGTTTTCGGCGAAATGCGGCACGCGTAATTTCAATCTTCCGCGCGAGCCGAATTTCTTCCTTCCGCGTCAGCAGCGGAATTTCCCCCATCTGCGTCAGGTACATCCGCACCGGGTCATCCGACCACGAATCGCCGTCGCCAAATTCCAGCATGCCCTCGGAATCGAGGTCCTGGCTCTCGGCATCGGGCGAATCGACATCCTCGGCATCGACCAACGCATCGGTCTCGTCTTCATCATCCAGGCCCTTGTCGTCCAACTCGGGCGCAACATCCCCGACACTTGCTACTTCATCCTCAAGATCGTGGTCCAGTAAAGAATCGTACAAGATTGACACTCCTACCAATGGATTAGAACAACATGGCAATTCTCGAACAGCACAGGGCAACTTAGAAAACAACCAACAAGCCGTTGGCTACAATCGCCGGGTGCAGGTGCCTTTGGTAGGGAAGTGCCCCCTGCAATAACGCACGCGCGATCAAGCTGAACGATTGGCCGATGGTTACTCAACTAAATTAAAAAAACCACTACCTCGCCGAGAGATTACCCACGTGAATGACTAATTCTAACACCGTATCGTTCGTTGTCAGGGCCGTTGCCGCATTTGGTAAAAGATTACAAACAGCAAAGCATTGACAGCAAACCGTCGTGTTTACCCAATTGTTAATGTTGATCGTGCTCGTTCGTCGCGGTTCGAGTACGTTCAAGTGAAGTACGTTGACCAAACGATGCCCGTTCATCAAGTTCGCAAAAATCGCAACGCCAACTCATCTCTGCTCAGTAGCATTAAAATAAGTCCCGCGAGTTTAATTCCTCAACGAATTCGAGCTAGCACGTTACGCTGGGATCACCGTTCTCCTAGCCCTCCTGGCCGCCCGGGTTGCCAGCCGATCGGCAAACCGCGCCAGTTCACCTCGATCTCCGTACCCAACAACGGAAACCTCGTAGCGACCGCAAACAGCGACGAAGCCACTACCCCTTTCCCAGAGCGCTTGCGCCCCACGCGCAATCGCTCGGCGTGGCCTCCCGCGGCGCCGCGTCCTTGGACCATGTGAAAGCTGCCCACGCTCGGGAGGTGAAACTATTCAATTCTAAACAGCCCTACAATCGAGTCCATAGGCAGGACCGAAAAAATCGCTACGATAGACAACGGAAAGCCTATCCGAGTACCTTCGCGGTTTCGCTCATTTTGCGGTGCCTTCAGAGCAAAATGGGCATGCCCCCCTCTCGGTGAACCGTTCTGGGAATCGATCTCGCCCTTGACGCTGAACGATTGCCGGAGGTCGGAAACAAATCGAATCCCGCGTTCAACGAATCGGATACACTGGTAGCAGGTGGTTCGTCGTCCCGAATCGCACGCTGCAACCGACCCAAAAGTGCCATCATTTCGGTTCGCATGCGCCAACGGGCACGCTGCCGAACAAAGACGTATCCTCTTAACAATTCAAGAGTTGCGGCGTTTTATGTCGCGGTAGGTTTCATGGCCAGTTACTTATTATCGTGCGAATGTGGCAAAACGGTGCCGGTGGATGTCGGCCAGGCCGGCGGAACTGCGGTTTGCGACTGCGGAAAACATCTGGAAGTCCCCACGTTACGGCAACTGCGGCATCTGCCCAAATCAGAAGCCCCCCCAACGGCGGGGAGGCCCGCGAAACCGTGGGATGCCCGCCATGGCTTGGTCGCCGCCGGCTCGATCGGCATGATCGCCCTACTGGCATGGAGCGGCTACGTCTGGTGGTTCGAGCCGAAGATGCAAAAGTTCGATCTGGCTGCCCGACTCAAGACAGTCGAGGAGGAAATCCAAACTCCTGCCGGCGCATGGAAGGCCTGGGTCGAGTTCTATCGACCCATGGCGGAGAAAGGCATCCCCGAGTTTCGCATGATGAATGCCGACCAAATCGATCGCGCCATCGCTCAATCCCGCTTCGTAAGGTTCACACTGTGGGCCTTAGCGTTCTTGTGCGGGTTCATCGCGTTATGCGGCACACTATGGCCCAAGCAGGCACGTTGAACCCGCGCCCCCTCCAACCGTTCATTCGAGTTAGCGGCGGCCGCCAGGCCGCTGTTTGAACCGGTTATCTTTGCCACTTGTACCGAAACCGGCGGCCCACTTTCCAATTAATCACAGTCTCTCCGCGCTGCGGCTAAACCCTCGCCCGGTACACTGAATTCATTCCGGCCCTCGACCCTCGACCCTTCCAGTGGCCAAAAATCCTAGTGGAACCGTGTACCGTATTCTGCTAAGATACCTCCCACGCCTCACCAGCGACTTTCCGCTCTTTGACAATTCAATCATTCCCCCCCACGGCAAACCCATTCGCACCCCGGGCCCAGCCACCGCTCCGCGCATGCCGCCTGCGATTCTTGCTTTCCCCCACCCTCGCGCAATAATCGCGCGAACATGAGCAAAATCATCGATTATTGCAACACCCCCACCCCGGAAAACGCTTGAGTTTCCGGCAGAATCGCGCAACGCCCGTCGCAAATAGCGCCGATTATTGCATCCAAAAACACGTTTCCGCCCCCGTTGCAATACGCGCAAAATCCCCGGTCCCACGTAGCCCGATCGCAGAAACTGTCGGCGGAAGAACAGCATCTCTCAAGGAGAGAGGAATGTTCTCTCGTTCCCCGAGCTCTACTTTCCCGCGTACTTGTTTGCCGCCAGCCGTTTCTTGATCTCGGCTTTGATGCGGTCGAGAACCGATTGCTTGTCGGTATTTTCGAGGATTTGGGCGACAACGCGTTTGGGCCCCTGCTGGCCCCAACTCGCGCCGTGTTCGAAGTAGTATCGGGCGGCCTGGCCGACGATGTACGACCCGTACCCGGCCGCGGCTCCTTGGGGCAAGGCCGTCAGGACTGTGCCCCATCCGCCTGTTACGGCTTTGAAGAAGGAAGAGGTGTAACTCACGGCCACTTCGCTCAACATCACCCAGCCGGCCGCTTTGAGGATCGAAGTGATGAGCGAGCGGGCATTTGCGGTCGTGATTTCGATTCCGTACACCTGCCCCAACGTGACCACCATGACGGCATCGACCGCGGTGCCGCCAAGAACGTCGGCGACGGCGAGTGGGTTTGAAGCAACACCCAAGGCCTTCAGCACGGCAAAGCTCCAGATCGTGGCCGTCGCTTTTTCGTTACGCATCTGCACGCGCAGGGCGGCCATGCGATCGCTCTTGTCGGCGGCGTACATGGCGGCGTTCAACGCGAGCAGTGCTTTGCCTTCGGCTGTCAGCACTTCCAAAATACGTTCTCGTAGTGCGGCTACGTCGGGCTGCGGCTTGCGCCATTCCTGCCGCGTGGCACCATCGGCCGATTCGATGAAATACTCGACTTGCCGTGGGTCGGCCTTCGCCGTTATCACGTTTGCGGGTTCGACAACACCGGCCAGCCGCGAGCCGCGAAACACCGAGAGGAGTTCCTCCAATTCCTGGGGCGGGTACAGGTCTGCTTTGTTGAGAATAAGAAGTATGGGTTTGTGCGTGGAGGAAAGTTCAACGAGTGCCGAGTACTCGACCTCGTTCAGGTCGGAATCGACGACGAACAGCACGAGGTCGGCGCGCGAGGCCGCTTCGTGGGCGATGGCCGTCCGCTGAGCGCCATCGACTTCGTTGAGGCCCGGGGTATCGATGAGCACAACCTGCGACTTGGCCAGCCCGGGCACGCAGTAGCCGGCCCCCTGCCAGTTGACATCCCACACGTCGCGCGTCCAACCGCCTCGCACGTTCACTTCGGCTACCGACTGCCCGACCAAGGCGTTGATCAGCGCGCTCTTGCCGGTGCTGATCTCGCCAAAGACGACGATTTCGACCCTGCCTGCCGCGAGCTTTTCAGACATGGCGTGGAGTTGATCCAGTTCGTGCCGAAGCGCTTCGCGTTCCTCGGTGCCGCACGACCTGAACTGTTCGATCGATGCGCGCACCGAACGCATCGCCGCTTCGTAATCGGCATCGAGCGCAGTGCTGGGTGTCGTTTCGTGTGTTCGAGGCTTGGTCATGGTGCTGTGAGGATGGTTGTCACTCCCTGCTCCTCTGCGTAAACTCGGAGTGAAGTGGGATGGAGTTGGAGGCTCGTTCAAAGCCCGTTCGTGAATGACCGCAATGTTGGTCGCCAAATGATATGAAGTAGCTGCTACCTGGGAATAATTTGGGAATCGCTCGTATAGCTCCCGCTAGCTCAAGCGAGGGAGTTTGCCTTGGCCTCGTCGCTCAATTGGGGAAAAAGTTATGATTCCCGAGTTCACTAACTCCGGAGTTCTCCCCGCGGGAATCCATCGAGCTTCGCTGCGAGAGTTTCAAGATCGTTTTGCTCAGTTTGATCGTTCGGACCGGCGGATTCGCCTCTTTGAAGGTCTGAAAAAACTCATAGCTGACGCGAAACTGTCTTCCATCGTTCGGAGGGTACTCGTTGCGGGTTGTGTATGTAACCGCGAAGGCCGAACCAAATGACTTCAACTGTATTCTCGTTCTGGAGGATTCAATAATTTCAAGACGTCTCTCCGCCTTAGAGTATTATTTAGTATCGCGCCGATCGGCCCGGCGTCTTTATGGCGGCGATATCGTACCCGTGTTGCCAGATTCCGTACGATGTTCTGAATACGTCGAGTTCTTCCAGACCAATCGCGAAGGAGAACGAGTCGGCATGGTGGAGATTGATCTATGAATACCGAAATGAAGCAAGTTCTCATCACCATGACACAAATTGAACATGTGATTCAAGCACTTGAAGATTTGAAGGTTAGGGTGTTGCCATTGAATCCCCAGTTGTTTGCTGTGATGGCGGAAGCACCTCTTGAAGATTTGGCGAGGCTTCGGGATGAACTACATGAGTTTGTATCAGAGCACGCGGCAACCGCATAGGATTCATCTCCAACCTACACTGGAAAAATGCTGCCTAACGCTCCCTGTTCCGTCCCATTTGAATCAGTTTCTTTAATTGGTCGGGCTTTGTTACTTCTTCCCATTCGCGGCGAGCGAGTTCGGCTAGGCCGCCGGGGGGCGGTTGCATTTCGTTGCGGAAGTAGGCGCGGAAGACGCGGCCGATCCAGCGGGCGACCAGGGCTTGCACCAAACCTTGCACGGCGCCGCCGGCAATCGTGCCGACACCGGGCACGGTTTTCAGCAGCGAGCCAAGAGCGGCCCCCAAGGCCGGGGCGGCGGCCGAGGCACCGACCATCGCCACCAGGTTCTTTCCCAACTGCCCCAACAACTCCACGATCGTGTCGGTATCGATCTTTTGGCCATAGACGCTGGCCAGGTCGAGCACCATCTTCACGACGATCGCGCTGCCGCCGGCCAGGTCGAGCAGCGGGAAGGGATTGATCGCGGCCGCTCCGCCGGCCGCCCACATGTACTTTTCGATGATCGCATCCGCCTGCCGGTCGAGCGAGGCCAGCACACGGTTCTTGGCATCATCCACCAGCCCACGCGATTGCATCAGTAGATTCGCGAGCAGCAGTTGGCTACCCTCACGATCGACAACCGCCAACATCCGCTCGGCCAGCGGTTCGATGTCTGGTTCAACCGCGACGTTTTCAAGTTGTTCATTACCATCGGGAAGGACGTGCATTCGTTGGCGCGTGGCGGGGTGGCTGCGAACCGCCACGACATCGGCGGGTTGAACGACGGGCCGCACTTGCTCGACAATTTGCCGCAGCAGTTCGTCGCGTTGCGGCGAGTCGTACCAATCTTCCTTGTTGAGGCACACGACCACTCGCTTTTCCATGGCCCCGAGTGTGTGGAGGAGTTCCGACTCGTAGGCCTTGAGCGGGCCATCGACGACGAAGAGCACGAGGTCGGCATTCTGGGCGGCCGCGGCCGAGTCGGCGGCGCGGGTTTCGCCCCGCACCTCGGCAAGGCCCGGCGTATCGACGAGCACAACCTGATCGGGTTCGGCCGCCACCCACGGTACTTCGCCCCGGGTAGCGGTGGTTCCACCGACCACATTCGCGCGAAACACGTTGCGGCCCGCCAGCGCGTTGAGCAGCGACGACTTGCCGCTTGAAATCGTGCCGAAGGCGACGATCTCCAACGAGCGCGATTCGCGTTTCGATTCTAGCTCGGCGACCGCGGCGGCAATCTCGGTTTGAACTTCGGGGGTCACGCGGGTACTGGCGGCGTACTCGAGGCCCTCGGCCAGGTTCGCACTCAACTCGCTATGCTGCTCCTCGACCGACATCTGACTTGGGCCTAGCCCGCGCCGGCTTCGGTCTGCCGCCACTTGCCGCGTATTGCGCCAGATGTTGAACAGAATCGAAAGCAACAGCCCACTTAGCAGCAAGCTGCCCACACCCACGATCGCCACGTAAAGATAAGCCATCCACGGGCTGATTTGGTACGCATGGTGAAACTGCTCGACGATATTGGGCGGCAACACAACCAGCACGTAACCCACCACCGACAACAACACGACAAGGAAGATTCCGGTGGTAGTACGCGACGGGGGCATGGCAGTATTATAGAGGGCGCCCAAATGAGGAGAAGAGGAAACAAGAGTTCTGACCCTCAATTCTCAATCCTCGACTCACCCTGTTTAGCCGCGACGCGAAGCGGAGCGCGGCCCCCAATTCAAGCCAACCACCAAGCCGGGAAACACACACATGAAGGCTGCTTACATCAAGTCCACGGGCCCCCCCGAAAACATTACGGTTGGCGATTTGCCAACGCCACAGCCCACTGGTAGCCAAGTGCTTGTGAGCGTGAGAGCCGCGGCGCTCAACCCGGTTGATACGTATATCCGGGCCGGCGCGATACCGATGAACATTCCGTTGCCGTTCGTAGTGGGTTGCGACTTGGCCGGAACGGTCGAGCAAGTTGGGCGAGAGGAGAAACATCTGAAAGTGGGCGATCGCGTGTGGGGTTCCAACCAAGGCCTGTTGGGGCGGCAGGGTACGTTTGCCGAGTATGCGGCCGTGGATGCGTGTTGGCTGTACCCAACGCCCGCGCAGATTAGCGACGAAACCGCCGCGGCCTGTGCGCTCGTGGGCATCACCGCGCACTTGGGGCTGGTGCGAGATGCCAAGCTCAAGTCGGGTGAAACCCTGTTCGTCAACGGCGGCAGCGGCGGCGTGGGTTCGATGGTTGTGCAGATAGCGAAGGCGGTTGGAGCGCAGGTCATCACGACGGCCGGTAGCAAGGAGAAAGCGGCATTGTGCCGCGAGCTTGGGGCGGACCACGCAATCGAGTACAAGGCCGAGGACGTTGCCGCGCGGGTCCAAGAGATCGCCCCGAACGGTGTGGACGTGTGGTGGGAAACGCTGCGCGAGCCGAATTTCGAGGTTGCGGTACCGCTGCTCGCCCCGCGCGGCCGATTCGTGCTGATGGCCGGGCGCGACGCGAGGCCCGCCTTCCCAGTCGGCCCGTTCTACGTGAAGGGCTGCCAGCTCTACGGCTTCGCGATGTTCAACGCGACGCCCGAGGAGCAGCGGGCCGCGGCCGACGACATCAACCGTTGGCTCGTGGCCGGCAAACTGAAGCCGCGGATCGACCGCGTGTTGCCGCTCGAAGAGGCGGCCGCCGCCCATCGCCTGCAAGAAGAAAGCACGGTTGGCAAATCGGGCTTGTTGGCAGGCAAGATACTCATTCACCCTTAGGATTCCAGCGAAGCACGATGTCCTCATTCACCACGACGGCACGACGGGCACGACGGATGGAAGTAAGAAGGATAGGATAAGAGGAACGGCGGGATGCACCGGATCAAGCCGTTCATGGTCGAGCTGAAAGGGACCTTGCTGAAATCAGCGATCCGACCGGTTCCCTCTTACTATGTGAGTTCACTGTTTGGCGAATTCAAACTTCAAATGCGACAGACAACATCGGATTGTAGTTACGATAAAGAGTGGGGAGATGATTGCACCGAAGGGGAAAGCCCTCGCTTTCTATGCTCGTTGAACAAGTTGAGAGTGACCGGGCAATGGATAGACAGCCCCCGGCTTTGCCGGGGGTTTGCCGCAGTGTTACGATGCGTGGATAGCTAACCCGGATTTCTCACCACGGAGCACACCGAGGTCACGGAGAAGAAATGGTCATTGCAAATTGGTCATTTGTCATTGACCATTTCTTCTCCGTGGCACCGTGCCTCGTAAGTATATAGCCGAGCCGTCTCGGCTCGGCGAACTGGCATGGGTCCCTACACCCGGTCGTCCGGTCCAGAGGGCCGGGCTATAAAGAATCAACCCAGCCGCTCCGTGGTTTTGATTGTGAGAAATGCGGATTAGCGAGGGAATGTGTGCTTTTTTCCTTCCCTCGCTGACTCTTCGGGCTGGTATCCAATACACTCGTCCAATTTGAATAAATGATCGGTCCATTTTCGGCTGCCTAGGCAGTAGGCATCGTGGGGTCGATACGGTAAGATGGGGTTTCGTCACACAGCGAGATGATTACCCTCCCACCACCTCTTTCCTCGGGATTGGAACATGGCCGCCAAAATAGTTCGTCGCAAGGAAAAACGGGCTGAAGCAGAAGCTGCGGAACGAAAGGCGAAAGCCGCGCCCAAGAAGGTGGCGACGAAGAAAGCACCTGCCAAGCGCAAGAGCCGTTCGAAGAGCGCCAAAGAAGTTCGAATGAAAGCATTTTGGGGCGTATTCAATCAATCGCTTAAGCGGGTTGCCCTGTACGAATACAGCGAGAAGAAGGAAGCCGACAAGAAGGCCAAGGAACTCACGGCTTCGGGCAAGAGTCCTCACTTTGTTCAGCCTGTTAAGGAAGCTGTGCAAGAAGGATAGGCGAACAAGGGCAAGGCCCGTCGTAGTATCTCCGGTTTAATTGCCTGGGCGACTGTTTTCGACCCGACACGGGTCGGCTATTTATTTTTCGATCCGAGCCGTGGCGGCTATTCCGGTTCCAGCACGGCGGCAACGGCGGCTCGAGATTCGGGTTTCTCAAATTCGAGCTTGCCGAAACCGCGGACGGCACCGATTGCTATTGCTGCTTCTTGATGCTCGGGATAATTCGTAACCAACATGACAGGCACATGGGCGGTGGTCGGGTCGGCTTTCATGGCACGAATTACTTCGATGCCGTCGGAGTAGTCGATATCAAGTTTACGGTTGACGAGCACCAAATCCACCCGGCTGCCATTGAGTAGGTCAAACGCAGCGGCGGCATCATCGGCTCGCAGCACTTCGCAGTCGAAATGCTGTGTCAAGAAAGCTCGAATGGCCAAGTGATCGGGAACGCAATTTCCGACATCAAGAACACGAGAGGACATCGTTGGAAATCCTGGGATAGCGACGTAGTTTTCACCACCCAGCCAGGGAGGGGCGAGGTTGCTCGCAATTTGCCGAGGCGAGTGTGGGGGTGCCACGGTTCGACTTCCTCATTCTACCAACCTTTTGAAAACCGCCGCCAAGTCGTTTTACAACAGGTAGATGAGCATCTGAATAATGACGGAAAAAGACAGAGAACCTATTGTTTACCGGTTGCGTAGAACAGAGGTAGAAGGAAGTTTCGACTCGCTATTTGCCGCTGGTGGACCAGGCTGGTAGGATACATACAGTTGGGTCGGTTGCCTTTTGCCGGTTGGTCTACCGTACTTGGAAGCGGTCAACCGCCGTCCTTTTTTGCCTGTACGAGAAGTAGCATGGCCGGGTGTACTGTCCAGCGTTGGAGCCTTAGCCTGGGCAAGTGGTGGGGCGTTTGCGTCCACCTCCACATCTTTTTCCTGGTTTCGGCATTGCTTGCGTTGGTCTTTACGCTTCCTGAGCCTGATCTTGTTGGCTTGGGGCTGCTGATGATTGCCGTGTTGCTCGCGAGCGTATTGCTGCACGAGGTTGGCCACGCATGGGCCACCCTGCGGGCAGGTGGCGAAGTCGATGCCATTGTACTCGGGCCGGTCGGCGGCTTGGTTTCGCCTCGGGTGCCAGACGAACCGGAAAGCCTGCTCTTCGTAGCCCTGGCCGGGCCGATTGTCCACTTGTTGTTGGCGTCGCTGGCCGCTCTTGTTCTGGCCCTTGCGGGCAACGCTCAATTGGTCGGTCTGTTGAACCCGCTCGCAACTCCGCAAGACCTGATCGAACCGGGCGGTATCTTGCTCGTTGCCGCCAAGATGACCTTCTGGCTCAACTGGAACCTGATGATCCTGAACCTCTTGCCCGCCTACCCGTTCGATGGCGGACCGATTTTGCGTTCGATGCTTTGGCCCGCTGTTGGTCGGCGAACGGCTCGGGTGGTCACGGCCCGGTTTGCGATGGTGCTTGCCTTCGGCATTTGCTTGTTTGGCCTCTACGTTGCCAGTTTGGGGCAAGATGAAATCGTTTCCCGCTTCCCTTCCTGGATCGCCCTCGTTTTGCTTGGCATTTTCCTCTTCTTCAGTGCGAGGCAAGACCTGGCCACTGCCTCGTCCCCCGATTGGGCCGAAGACTTGCTCGGCTACCAGGTTAATTCGGAAGGCCTCGACCTGCTCGAAGTCAATTGGAAGCCCGAACCCGAAGAAGAGGAGGATGGGGTACTCGTCGAACACCAACAACGGCCGAGCCTTGATGAGAACCTCCGCGATCAGGAAGCCTTGGAGGACGCACGAGTCGATGACATTCTGGCGCGTCTCCACCATTCGAGTTGGGCGGCACTCTCGGCCGATGAAATTGCGATTCTACAGCGTGCGAGCCAGCGGTACCGCAGGCGTCGTCAGCAATGACCCGTTTTCGGCGGTTTGGAGGCAGGCCGAGAGTCGTTCGACTTCGGCCAGGGCGAGTGTGGCGGCGTGGGGGCAGCTTGTGGTATTTTCTTGGCGGGCTAGGTTTTCGAGGCGGGCCAGGGCTTCGTAAGCGGCGTTGGCGGCAAAGGTGCCGACCGGCGACTTGAGCGCATGGGCGGCCTTGGCCAAGGCGGGCATGTCGCCGTTGTCGATCGCGGTTGTGATTGCGGCAACCCGATCTGGCAGGTTGTCGAGGTAGATGCCAATCAGTTCGCGTAGCAGTTCTTGCTCGCCATCGACCATTGCCAGTGCGGCGGCCTCATCGAACACATCGCCCGATGTTCGTTCTTGCGGCTCGTTGGTCACGGATCGTTGTTCGCATGCGAAGGGCGCGAGGGCGCGATCGAGGTCGGCTCGTTTGAGCGGCTTGGAAACATAGTCGTCCATTCCGGCCGACAGGCACATTTCGCGGTCGCCCTGCATGGCGTGGGCGGTCATGGCAATGATGGGAAGATGGCGATCGGAAGAGGCTTCGTCCCGCCGAATGGCGCGGGTCGTTTCCAGACCATCCATTTCGGGCATTTGAATGTCCATCAAGACGACGTCGAAGGAGTTGTTGCGGACGGCTTCGAGGGCCAAACGGCCGTTGTCTACGATCGTGCAGTGGTGTCCTAGCTTTTCCAAGAAGTGACGAACGACACGTTGGTTGACGGGATTATCTTCGGCAACGAGGAGTTTAAGTAGCCGGGTGTTGGCGTGGTTTGCGGGAGGTGGTTGTGGTTCACCCTGCTTGGGTTGCGAGTACGAGTCTACAGCGTGTGGTCGGTCGGCAACACACGTAACGGGGATCGTGAAGAAGAACGTGCTTCCGTGGGAGCCATCGCTATCGACGGCGAGCGTACCGCCCATCAACGAGACGAGTTGTGCGGAAATGGTTAGCCCCAGGCCGGTACCGCCGAAGCGTCGGGTGGTGCTGGCATCGGCCTGGCTGAAAGGAGCGAAGATGGCTTTCTGTTTTTCGGGCGGGATGCCGATTCCGGTATCTCGCACGGCGATTTCCACTTGGTAATCGTTGCCTTGGCGTTGTACGGCGCGAGCCGAGAGGACGACGCTGCCGGACGAGGTGAACTTGACGGCATTGCCGACGATGTTGACGATAATCTGCCGCAATCGCGTGGGGTCGGCGATGACTCGCCAGGGGGCATCGGGTGCGATCGAGCACATTAGTTCGAGGCCTTTACTCTTGGCGCGAACAGCGAGGACCTTGAGTGCGTCGGAGAGCACCTCGTGGAAATTGCATTCTTCGAGGTGGAGCTCGAGTTTGTTGGCTTCGATTTTTGAATAATCGAGGATGTCGTTGATGATGGTCATCAGCGATTCGGCCGAGGATCGGATATCGTTTACCGAATCGCGTTGGTGGGGTTCAAGGTTGGAATCGAGCAGCAGTTCGGCGATGCCGACGATGCCGTTCATGGGCGTGCGAATTTCGTGGCTCATGTTGGCGACGAATTCGCTTTTCGCGCGGCTGGCGGTTTCCGCGGCTTGACGGGCCTGTGTCAGTTCCTCCGAGCGAATATGTCGATCGATGGCGAGCGCGATCGAGTCGGCAACCGAGTTGATCGCGTCGTGAGAGGATCGGGTAAGTGGGTTGCGGTATTCGATCGTGAGAGCGCCGAGGAGCTTGCCATCGACGGCGAGCGGAAACCCCGCGCAAAGGGGCTGGCTGCTTACGGTGCAAGAGGAGCCTGTCAGCGGTCCCGTCTCGGACGACTCGATTGGGGTCGGAAGGACGGCCCGCGAATCTCGCATGACTTGTTGTGCGACTTCGAGCGCATATTCACATTCATCGCGCAACGGTCGATGGGGCGTATCGGGTAGTGCCGAACAGGGGGAAATCTGGGAGGTGGCAAGTGTCCACACTTTTCCGCCCGTGATATCGAGCCACATAGTTAGGGAATCGACACAGCGTTTGAGCATCTCGGTGAAAGGAGCCTGTTGGGTAAGTGCGACACCAATGTCGGCCAGCAGGGCGACGACATGAGACTGCTCTCGCAAGGAACGTTCGATGTTCTTCGGCCCGGTGATATCGGTTACGCTGCCCACATAGGAGTCCACTGCGCCGGTATCAGCCGCAAGCGGGTTGATTGTGACGAGAGTCCACACGACCGAGCCATCCGCACGCCACAGTTGGTGTTCCGAGGCGTAGGACATAGCGGATGCCGATGTGCGGCTCCACTGATCGCAGGCCGGTTGTCGTTCCAGATCGTGGAGGGGAAAGGTCCAATGTTGCCCGAGCAGCGAAGCGCGTGGAGCCCCGGCAAGTTGGCAGAAGTGATCGTTGACGTAGACGAGCTCTCCGGCCAGGTTGGTTTGGAATATCCCCACGAGCAGATTTTCGACGACCACAGACTCGCGGCTTAGGAGGTTCGCGTGGGCCTGTGGAGAGAGGGCGATTGCCCTAGGTTTAGCGGTATTCACAAGAACGTTTGTCATAAGGTGGCTCGACTAACACTTGGGGGATCCGTTGGATGAAGTCCTCGATGTTTGGCAAAGCGGTCGATGAAGTGTGGTACCGTCGTCGATGGAAGGCGAGGCCGGGGGTACCGAGCCGGTTCGCGGGATGGCAGGAGGGGTGGTTGTTAGCAGGTCGCCGTCGAGAGCGCGGCAAACTGCTCGGTTTGCGAAGACGTAGCGACGGTTACTTGCATTAACGTTTCGTTCCAGCGGTTGATTTGGTTGAAGGCGAGTTGAATGACGTCGACCATGGGTTGAACATCGGTCATAGGTTTGAACAGGCAGGCGAGCGCGCCGTGCCGCATTGCGGTTGAGGCGGTTAGCGGGGTCTTCAATCCGGTGAAGACGATCACATTCACGCTTGCATCGCGCAGCTTGATGCTTCGCAAGAGGTCCATGCCGTTGATCCCGGGCATGTCGATATCGAGGAGAACGACGCGATAGTCGTGTTCGGCAATGGCCGCGAGCACTTGGCCGGGATCGTTCAGTTCCGCGGCCTGGAGGCCCCGTTTACGGAGCGCCGTGGTAACCAACCGAGTGATTGCGGGATCATCATCGACGTGCAAGATGGGGTGAGTCAGTGACATGATCGTAAACCTTTTTGGTAAGTGGAAAATGGCAGGTAGTGGGGTTATTCTTCGCAGGAGTGGCGTTGTTCGCGGCCTCGCCGGAGCGTGCCGGTTAGTGCTTCTTGCCAGCGTTCGAGACGATCGAGCGACTGGTGGATGAGCCGCACCAAGAGTTGTTGGTCGACGGGTTTGAGCAGGTAATCGGTAACGCCCAAGTCGCCGGCATCCACCAGGCTGGAAGCCGTGGAATGCGCGGTAAGGAGCAGCGATTGGGTCCAACTGTTTTGTTTACGGGCAAGTTCGATGAGTTCCAAGCCGTTGAAGCCTGGCATATCGAGATCGGTAACCAGGATATCGACCCAAGCGTGCTCGATATGTTCGGCTGCCGTGGAGGGATCGGTGAAGGTGCTCATTTCGACATCACCGACAATATCCCGGCGCAGCACGTGCGCGAGCAAACGGGCCTGTGCCGGATCGTCTTCGACGAGCACAAGCTTCATCGCCGGGTTCGAGGGAGTGGGCGTAGCGCCAGACATCCTAGACAAATTGAGGTACGCATTGCGAAGCGCATCGAAATCGGGCTTCATGGGTTATGGTCTCCGCGAGGTCGTCGAGGGCCACTTGCTGGTTGACATGGCCTTCGAGGAAAGCAGCTTTGTTCATGCCATAGACATCGGAGGTGGTTTCATCTTGGCCGAGTACGTAACCGCCGTGGGCTTGGATCGCGGCGCAACCGTCTGTGCCATCGCGTCCCATGCCGGTCATAATGACTCCCATGCACTTTTCGGCGAATGCCTCGGCGGCGCCGAACATCATGACATCGACGGAAGGTTTATGCCCGCTGACGGGTTCGCCATCGAGAATCGAGACTTGGACGTCGTCGCCGCGGCGAACGAGCGCGAGATGGGCCCCGCCGGGCGCGATATAAGCGAAGCCAGGGCGGAGGATGTCGCCGGTGGCCGCTTCTTTCACCGTGATGGCCGAAAGCGAATTGAGCCGGCTTGCAAAAGGCCCCGTAAACATGCGTGGCATGTGCTGCACGACCACGATTGGCGGAAGCGGCGGGACGAGCGAAGCGAACAACTTGGAAAGGGCGGGAGGCCCGCCGGTCGAGACACCGATGGCGACGCACCCGGCGACCATTCGGCCATAAAGCCCTGGTTCGAAGTGTTCGCCATTCCGTTCCTGGCGAAGCGCGCGCGATTGCCGAGCATGAAGGATGCGGCGAACATCGGCACCCGCCAGGCCGCGTATCTTGGCCGGCAATTCCTGGCCGAGTGCCCGGCGGACCTCTTGGGCGTTGACCGGCTTTGGCACGTAATCGAGTGCGCCGCGTTCGAGTGCCTGCATCGTGATATCAGCCGCGGGCTGGGTCAGCGAGCTCACGACGATGACGGGGAGGGGATCGGAGGCGAGGATATGATCCAAGGTCGTGAGGCCATCCATTTTCGGCATTTGTAGATCGAGCGTGACAAGATCGGGATGTAATTCGGCAATCAATTCGAGCGCGCGTTTGCCGTCGCTGGCCGTACCCACGACCTCGATTCCTTGCTCTTGGGCAAGAAGGTCGCAGATCAACTCGCGGATTAGGGGCGAGTCATCGACAACGAGCACGCGAATGGGCTTATTTCGCATTGTGATCTCGCATTCCTACGGGGTGATCCATCGAGCGATTCGGTTCAGCACGTGGCCGTATTGCGGGCGGGAGTATTGTGAACGCCAATGGGCTTTGCGGCCGCGAGTAGTTCGAGGGCGCGGACCGCCTGTTCGCGGCGAAACGGCTTCACGATGAAATCGGATGCGCCAAGACTGAGGGCTTCCTTGAGGACCGCTTTCTGGCTGATCGCACTGATTACAAGGACGCGAGCCTGCTGGTTTAATGCGCGGATGCCGCGGAGGGCGTACAGCCCGTCGTGGATTGGCATCACCATATCCAACGTGACGATATCGGGGCGCAGTCGTTCGTAAAGTTCGACGGCCTCGGCGCCGTTGGCCGCTTCGCCAGCGACTTCGAAGCCGATTTCGTGGGCGACTTCCTTGATCAGTTCGCGGATGATCATCGAATCATCGGTGATGAGTAATCGGTGTGCCATGATAAGATCGCTCCGTAGGAGGCCGAGATCGTTAGAGTGTTTCCTTGGGCATTCCGGCCACTTCGACTTCCACAGCACCCGTTGAGGCGAAGAACCTGATGCGTCGCCCCTTTGAACCTTCCAGGTGTTCGGCCGAGACGCGAATTCCTGCCCGATCGAGAGCGTGGCGAGCGGCGGCGATGTTTTGAAGTCCGATTTGCATGGGCCCATTGTTGGCGAACATGCTTGCGCCGCCGGCCAGTTTGCAAATGAGTTGAGAGGCCCGAGCACCTTGGTGGGCGAGGGATTCGAGCATCGAGGCGATCGCGGTATCGGCGAACTTGCCGGGAGGCCCGGTGCGGCCTTCGGAGCAGGGCAGGACGACGTGGGCGAGTGTTCCGACCTCGTTGGCGGGGTCGTACAACGCGATTCCCAAGCATGATCCCAAGATCGCTTGAGCCATTTGTTGGCCGGTAATCGTCACGATTTCACCCATATTCGCGGTTGCGGCGGTTGTGGATAGTTGAAGTGTGGAAGGCATGGGGAGGCACGTGGCATAAAAGGTGTGCGCCAAGGAGTTGGACGACGACCGATTCAGGCACCGGCAAGAGAACGTTCAATGACTTGCATCAATTCGGGTGAGGGGATGAGCACGAGGCTCCACTCGACATCCTGGCCCATGCATTCGAACCGGGTTTTGCACAGCATGACTCGATCTTCGCACTGCGCTTGCGAGAGCACGGCTTGCTGAACGACACTCATGGCGTAATCTCGCATGACATCGGGCGGTGTGGGCCAGAGTCGGGTGCCGGTGAGTTCCGTCAGGTGATTCATGTAGATGGAGGCGAGGATGTTGCCTGTTTCCGCAAGTGCGGAAAGTTCGAGCGGAGACCAGTGGCCACCATTCGAGGCCGGTCGTCGGAGCAGCGATTGGATCAGGCTGCGGGCGTTGTCGTCGTCGAAAGAGAGCAGGAGTTGGCCGCCGTAGTCTCCATCGATCCCGAAGCGGACGAGCGTCACCAACTCTTCAGAAAGCCGGAGAGAAAGGGCGACTTCCGAGAGCGACGTTTCGGAGATTTCGTCTACCGAGAGCACGACGTCGCCGTGGGTCCACACGGCAAGCGCCGTGGAGGCCTCTTCGGTGGCGGTCGCGAAGAACGCCTTCCAAGCTCGAAGGTTTGGGGCAAGCGTGTTCATGAAGTTGTTCCTTGCAACATTGAAAGATACGGTTTCATGCAAGTGTGTTGGAAAATGGGTTTTCTGGCACCTTGGGGTTTGCGCATGATGCGCGGTTAGGCCATTCGAGCTAACTCGGGTTGATCCTGGTATAGTTCGGCAAGCGAGCATCGTTGGCGTACCATCGTCATGAGAGCGGATACATCGAGGATCAGCGAGACGCGGCCGTCGCCGAGGATGCTTGCTCCGGCGATTCCATCCACGTTTTCAAAGTTCTCTTCCAGCGACTTGATGACGACATCTTGTTCACCGAGAAGATCATCGACCGTGATGGCCAGTTCATGGCCGTCGTGACCCACGATTACCAGTGTTGTCAGCGACTTGGCCTCGCGTGGCGGAGTGGCGGGACGTTCCCAAGCGAAGACATCTCCCAATTCCACGACGGAGATGATGCGATTGCGGACCCTGGCGGTGACTTGTCCTTGCACGGTCGGCAGCGACTCGTTGGAGATTTGAACGATTTCCAGGATGGATTCGACGGGGATCGCATACACTTCGTCATCGACGACCGTCAACAAGCTGGGAACAATCGCCATGGTGAGCGGAAGTTTGATCTCGAAACGGGTTCCCTGCCCCGTTTCGCTCAGCACTTCGACGACGCCGTTGAGTTGTTCGATTTTGGATAGGACGATATCCATACCCATGCCGCGGCCAGAGACTTCGGTGATGCGTTCGGCCGTGCTGAAACCGGGCTTCCAAATGAGTTGGTAGAGCTGCTGAGGGGTCATGCGTTCGGCCTCGGCCTGAGTGATAAGCCCCTTGGCAAGGCCTTTGTTGCGGATGCGATCGGCATCGAGTCCGCGGCCATCGTCGGCGATTTGGAGGACGATGCGGTTGCCCCGTTGAAACGCGTTGAGCGTGATCGTGCCATGCGGTGGTTTACCGGCGGCCACACGCTGCTCGGGGACTTCGATGCCGTGGTCGGCCGCGTTACGAATCAGATGAATGAGCGGGTCGCCCAGTTCATCGATCATGCGTTTATCGAGTTCGGTGTTCTCGCCGTAGATAAGGAGTTCGATTTGCTTGTGGTTATCGCGCGAGAGATCGCGAACGACGCGTTTGAATCGCGTGAACAAAGGCCCGATGGGCACCATCCGCGTATCCATGACCGTCGATTGGATGCCGTCCGACACGCGGCCCAGTTGATGCACGGCCTCGTTCAGTTCGTTCACCGTGCCGCGAAGCGTGGTCAGCTCCCCGAGTTCCTTTTGAAGGTGCTTCAGGTTATTCGCTAACTTCATGGTGAGCGCGCGCAGGTTGTCGGTATCCAACGCTTGGGCTTTTTGAAAAGAATCTTGTAGCGCCATGGAAAGTTGGTTGACCGTATCGGTCGCGGTCGAGGCGCAGTGGAGCGTGGATTTCAGGTGCGAAAGGTTCTTGAGTTGTGTGTTGATCTGGGCGAATCGAGCCTTATTGATGACCAACTGGCCTGCCAAACTCATGAGCTGATCGAGCCGATCGATATCGACGCGCAGAGTTTCCGCGGGTTTGTTCTTGGCGGTCGTTGCGGCGGAATCGATTCGGGAACCTTCGCTGCCGTTGGCTTCTCCAATCGGGCCGGGCGTACTTTGCCGCGGGCTTGCATGATCCACCGGGCTGGTGGTGGCCAGCGGGGCAGGAGAATCTCCGGGTCCCTTCGCCTGAGACGGCGAGATCGCATTTGTATCCTGAGTTTCGTTTTGCGGGCTGGAGTTGGCATCGGGGTTGAGAGCTTCGAGCCTTATGTTGGCCACGCCTTGAATCAGGAGACTTGCTTGCAACATTTCCTCCGTGATTTCCGTTACGATGCCGAATTCGAACATGTCGAGCGAGTCGCATTGTTCGAGTTCGGCTGGCGAAGGGTGCTGGTGGAAAAGCTCGCCGAGGTGAAGCAGCTTTTCCATGAGCAGGCAGGCCTTCAGGCCAGCCAGGTCGAGTTTAGGTTCGAACGCGACTCGCCCCGCAAAACCGGGTTTGTCGTCGGGGGCGGCTCGATGAATGGCGCTCAAGTCGGTTGATTGAGGAGTGGCCTGTTGACCCAATCGAGCCCCCTCGGCGAGGCCGTACTTGGCGGTCTCAATCGCGTCGTGGAGTGCCTGGTAGGCGGGTTCGAGGTTGTCGTTGGAGGTGCCAGCCCCCGTTTTCATTCCGCTTACAAAGGAGCGGATGGCATCGACGGCATTCAACATGGCGTCGGTGAGAGGGCCTTCGAAGCCGCGGCCCTGGCCGCAGAGGAATTGCAAGAGGTCTTCCATCCGGTGGGCAACATGTGCCACACGAAGCAGCCCGATAGAAGCGGCGGAGCCTTTGAGCCGATGGCAAGTGGTCAAGAGCGATTGCGTGATACCGGGCCGTTCGCCCGCCAGCAATTGTTCGGAGATCTCCTCGAGTGTCTGCTCGCTTTCATCGATGAAGATGGCGATATATTTTTCGGGGATATCGGCATCATTGGTAATTTTCGAGAGCGACTCATCACGCGTAGAACAAACATGCGAGGAGTGTGCCTCGGGGCCGGCCGCGTGGGTGGTGGTAGCCGAGGCGGCCGCCATTGCCGCGATTTCCGCGGAAGATAGCGTGGCGGCCTTGTTTACGCCAGAAGCCGCGAGGAGCGATTCTATCCGCTTCAGCACGTCCGAGTATTCGACATCCTTTCCCGTGGGTTCTTGCAGCAAGGCGATCATCGCTTCGAGGCGGTCGACGCCTTGAAACACAAGCTCGACCGCTTCGGAGGTGATGGGCAACGTGCCATTGCGTGCGGCGTCGAAAATGTTTTCAATTTTGTGTGTGAGGCCGTTGACGTTGTCGAGCCGCATCATGCCGGAAAGGCCCTTGAGACTATGGGCGGCGCGAAACATGTCGTTCAGTAGGCCCGAGTGCTTCGAGGGGTCGGGAGGGGTCGCGGCGGCACGGATCAGCTCATCGAGACGCAACAGGCCCTCGTTGAGCTGTTGCAGCAGACCGGTCGACTCGTCCAGGAAGTCTCCCAGCAACCCGTCCATCAAGGGATCACCAGCGCTAAGTGCATTGCTACTCATGTTCCGAGCCGTCTTCGGTTAGGTGATCTGC
This sequence comes from Pirellulales bacterium, assembly GCA_020849945.1. Lineage (GTDB taxonomy): Bacteria > Planctomycetota > Planctomycetia > Pirellulales > Lacipirellulaceae > JABDGM01. The sequence continues at coordinate 25,659 of JADZFK010000038.1, forward strand.
TTGGCGATGCGATGCAGCCAGCCTTGTTTGGAAGAAAACGTACCGAGTAATTCGCTGACCCCCTCTGCCGCGCCCGTGATGAGATAACCGCCGGGCGCAAGGGCCTGACAGATGTTTTTCATCACTCGTGCTTTCGAGTTCGTGTCGAAGTAGATCAACACATTCTTGAGCACGATGAGATCAAACGCGGGGAGCAAAAGCGGGTCGAGCAAATTATGAGTTGAGAACGACAACCGCTTCCGCAAGGCCGGTTTGGTTGTCCACGTCGGTGCATCGGGCGATTGGTCGAAATGCTTATTGCGGACGTGTTTAGGCACCAGCCGCATGGAACGCTCGGAGAAGGTTTGTCGTTGAGCTTGGGCTATGGCGGCCGCGCCGATATCGGTGCCGATGATTTCCACGGTCCACTCGGCAAGAGGCAGCCCCTCGGCGAGGCAGCAGGCGATGGTTGCGGCTTCGTCGCCCGTGCTGCAAGCCGCCGACCACACGCGGAGGAAAGGCGGGCGTTTGCCCGCTTTAAACTGTTGAACGAGTTCGCGGGTGAAGTCGTTTTGGACCCAGTCCCAGTGGGGTTGGTCACGAAACAGATAGGTTTCGTGGGTCGTAATTTCTTGAAGAAAATGCTCCCATTCAGGGTCCTCGGGCGGCATCGCTTGAAGCTTGTTGTAGTACTCGTCGAAGTTAGAGGTATCCGTTGCGCGCAGGCGTCGCCGCAGCCGATTGGAAAGAAGCGTTGTCTTTTCGGTCGAAATGACGACGCCGATTTTCTTGTAAATCAGCTTCGCATACCGCTCCAACAGGGCGGCTGAAACTTCGTCGAGTAGTGGGGCAACCGTCATGCGAGACCTCTTGGGGAAAGTGGGCGCCGCCCCAACGCAGAGCGGCGTCCCACTTTCGATGTTCCAGGCGACTAGACGCGAAACTTCGACACAAGTTCTCGCAAGGATGTCGCCTGGGCACCCAATTCTTGGCTGCTCGAGGCCATCTCCTCGCTGCCGGCGGCCGATCGTTCGGCCACATGGGCAACCTGCTGGATGGCCTTGGAAACTTCCGCGGCACTTTGCGCTTGCTCGATGGCTGCCGCGGCGATTTCCGTGATTTTCTTGGCGGTGGAGTCGGCACTGTGAATGATGAGCGTCAACGATTCGCCCGTTTGCGCGCTTAGCGATGCGCCTTCGTTGACCCGTTGCGTCGATTCCTTGATCAACACCGAGATTTCCTTGGCGGCTTCGCTCGAACGCTCGGCAAGCTTGCGAACTTCGTCGGCCACAACGGCAAACCCCAGGCCATGTTCTCCGGCGCGGGCGGCTTCGATCGCCGCATTCAGCGCCAGCAAGTTCGTCTGGCTGGCAATCTCGGATATCACTTGGATGATTTCACTGATTTGCGTGGAGGAGTTTTTGATGCGGTCCATCGCTTCGGCCGACTTGCGAACCGCACTCCCGCCTTCCCCCGCCAAGGTACTCGTTTCTTGAGCGACCTTGCTGGCTTTGGTCGCGTTTTCTTTGACCGCATCGATGCTGCGACTCAGCTCCTCGATCGCGGCGCTCATCTCCTCGACCGCGGCGCTTTGGGACTGAGCACCCAGGGCAACGGCTTGTGCGCTCTCCGAGACGACCCTCGCCCCTTCGGTGAACTGGGCCGATCCCTCGACGACTTGTGTGATGACGTCGCGCAGGTCGGCCATCATTTTTCGCAAGCCGTTGGCAAGTTCCCCAACGGCATCGCTGCCCGTAACCGTCAGTTCTTTCGTCAGGTTGCCCTGTGCGGCTTCGTTGACGACGGCGAGAATGTAGTCGACCTTGCGGCAAAGTTCCTCTTGAGCGGCTCGTTCACGCTCTTCCTTGTCTTTTTGGGCTTGTTGTAATCGCTTCTGCTCGGTGATGTCGCTGGAGTACCTAACGACTTTATAGGGGTGGCCCTTCTCATCCAACAGCGCGCTGTAACGGGCCTGAATCCACACTTCCTTGCCGTTCTTGGCTACCAGCCGATACTCTCCCGATTGCGATTCGCCGTGATTTAGCTTCTCCCAAAATTGGGCGTACTCTGGCGAAGCGGCATATTTCGGGTCGACAAACATGCGATGGTGTTTATCCTTGATGTCCTCCAACGTGTACGCCATCGTTCGAAGGAAGGTTTCGTTGGCGGTGACGATCGTGCCATCGAGCATGAACTCGATGATGGCTTGCGCGGCGCTGATCGCGGCGATTTGATTGGCGTAATCGCGGTTGCGTGCTTCGAGGGCGAGCCGTTCGGTAATGACTTCCCAGGTGACCATCGGACCCAAGTACGTGCCGGCTTTGTCGTAGAGTGGCGACACGAGCAGCCGGGCTTTTTCTGGCCCGATCGCGATCTCGGCTTCGTGGGGCAGATTGCGGTCGGAACTCAACAGTTGCCGCTGCTTTTCCGGTTGCTTGTGGAAGATGTCGATGGATTGACCAACCACGGCCTGGGCGGGCACCGGAAGGTACTGTTCCAAAGTTGTGAGCGTCTTGAGGCTTGCCGGATTCGCGTAGATGATATTCAGATCGCGGTCGGCCAGCAGGATGTTGGCGGGCGAGTTATCCGCTATGGCCTTTGCAAGGGCCAGGTCCGCGCGCAATCGGTCGAGTTCGGCCTTTGTCGATTTCCCGCGCGATGGTGTTGCGGGCTTCTTTTTTCGTCTTTCAAGTACAGAAGTTCTCATAGGAGCACCTGGATGGGTATGCGAGAGGAAATTGGATCGAGCGTCGGTGAAAGGTGGGGTGGAGGACGGCAATCTAACGGAGGGTTTGCAGGATTTGATTTGTCAGCCCCGGCTTTGCCAGGCGTTCGTTGCATTGTCGCAATGCGTGGGTCAATTAACCCCCGGCAAAGCCGGGGGCTGAATGTGGCTTCACTTCCCGAACATCCTCATCTAACGATTAAGCGGCGGTTTGCTTCGATGCGGCTATTTCTGTGAGCAAGCGGTCGACGTCCAGCAAGATCAGCAACCGCTGATTCAGCTTGGCCAGGCCGATAATGTATTCGCGCCCGACACCGGAGACCGTCGCAGGCGGCGGGATAACATGTTCCTTCGAGATACGCAACACTTCGCTGACCGCATCGACGATGATGCCGATCGTTTTTCCCGCGACATTCATCACCATGATTCGGGTTTCTTCGTTGGCGAGTTGCTCGGCCATGCCGAATCGCACGCGAAGGTCGACGATCGGTATGACGGTGCTTCGCAAGTTGATTAGCCCCTTGATGAAAGGGGCCGTTTGCGGAACTCGAGTAATCTCTCCGACCAGGATGATTTCTTGGACCTTTGTAATTTCGATGCCGTACTCCTCATTGGCGAGACGAAAGCTGACGATCTGGATCGTGCCCTGGGGATCGCCTTGTCGTTTTCCCAGTAGTGTCTGTGTCGATGATGGATTGTTCATGGGCTAACTTTCTACCAATGCTCGTGGGTGCGCGGTCATGTTCAGGCCCGAGCAAGTAGGCTCGGGTGATCGGCGGCTTGAAGCGATTTCAGACGTTGTGCGCGGTCTGCCGCGCAAGGCCTCGCCACGCCTGCTGAGCCTCGGGACTGACAATAGATACCGCCAAAAACAGCTACTGCCGCCTCGTTGTGGAAAAACAACGTCGCCACGTGGTCCACCACGAGACTCGTGCACGGCTTCCCGGGCGACCTAAAGGATCTCAGGCGGCAAAACGCCGGCGCGCGGTGTGGATACGCTGATTATGCGGAATGACTTGCAGTATTTGCATTCCATCAAGGCACTACGATGAAAGATGGTGAACCAGTGCATGTGCCCGGTCGGCGTATTCTTGTGGCGGATGATGCGCCCGAATGTTTGCGAATCGTTGCATGGGCGCTGAAGAAGGCTGGTATGTGGGTCGATCTTGCGGCCGATGGCATCGAGGCGCTAGACAAAATCGAAGCTTCTCGGGAGAGCCATCCCTTCGACTTGATCCTGGCGGATTGCGAGATGCCGCGCATGGGCGGGCTTCAACTGGCCCAAGTATTGCGCGCGGCGGGCATTATCACGCCGGTGGTGGCGCTGACCGGTCACAAGCAAGAATCGCTGAAAGAATCCGCGTGCGAATTTGCCGCGGTGTTGACCAAGCCCATTTCTCCCGAAACACTGATTCGAGAATGTTCGAGGATACTCGCCCCGTGAGGGCAGGGACGACAATTGAGTGTTTCAGTTGCTTCTTAACAACAAGAACGCAAGAAAGAAAGTCGCTTGTTCGTTGGCAACGATCGCGAGAAACCGCGATTCAGCGGGGTTTCCGTCGATTAGAATCATCGATTTTGTGCTGGGCTTTGTCTCAGAACGCCCCTCCCTTTTAGGGAGGGGTTGGGGGAGGGTTCGCGGATCGCGGGAATCATGGCCTTGCTCGAAACGCTACCCAAACCAGAGCTGGTTTGGTGACAAATCCTAGTACTACAGCGCTAAGAACCAAAAAACCACTAAGAACACGAAGGTAATCGAGCATGAATCGTAGCAGAAATGCTCGGGTGCCCCTGCGCGTTGCAACGAACAAGTTGGTTTATGGAAGATGCGAACAATTTACTCCGGCTAGTTGAGACCTGAATACCCAATTTCCTGGCTTGCTAGGTGTTCTTCGTGCCCTTTGTGGTTCATCAACCTAGCGCTGGGGTACTAGGCGGGCGGCCGATTAGGCGCGGACAAACCGCATCAAGCGGTACGTCTTGTAACGCTCGAAATTTTCGGCGCTTCGCTCGTGGGTGAAGTATTTTTGTTTTACTTTCTCAAGTCGGCGGCGGAAGAGCCAATTGCCGAAGCGGTACAAGCGTGGAAAGGTTGCCATGCCAGCCACATCGATTTCATTCCAGATGGGCTGCAGTACCTCGGAGAACGCGGATTCGATCACGGTGAACGTGGGCGACGTGCGCGTGGAGATGTCCTTTTCCTCGACCAGCTTGAAGGGAAATCGAGCGATGATCTCTTGAAATTCCTCCAGCCGATGTCCTCCGCTGATCGGGCTTTTCTTGTCGCCAGGCAGTCGGAAGAAATCTGAAATGATGAGTTGCCCGCCGCTGCGGAGTTGCGAAACGGCATTGGCCAAGGCCACTTCCATCTTCACATACTGGAAGCTTTCGCAAAACAGGACGACGTCGTACACCTCTGAGGTATGAAAATCTTCATACTTACACTCGTTGATGCGTACCCGATCGCCGAGTAGCTGCTTTGCTTGGCTGTTGAGGAACTCGCTGGGGCTGACACACTCGACCCGATGACCGCGAGCCAATAAGCTCGCGGCAACCCCGCCCGCCCCGCATCCGACGTCCAAGATACTGTTGGCATCGGCCGGAATGTGGGCCAGAAGAAACCGGCAGTATTCCTCTTGAGCGCGTGGGAGGTTTCGGATGATGGGCTCCAGGCCATCGACCCAGTAACCGTAATGCAGGTCCTTGGCCCCAACGAAGTGGCGTCCGGCCAGGAAGCCGGCAACCAAGCCAACCTGCTGCCAAGCCCCTCGGTTCTTGTGGCGGCGAACTTTCGAGCGAATTAGGAGCGGCATAGCAGTAACCTTCTTTTCGTTCCATGCTCTGGGAGCTACGTCGGCATCGCATGTAGTGCGATTCGCGGCACCGTGCCGTCCGATCGCCGAGGACCGAATCCGGATGCAAGCGGGCAGAGTATGGCAGATGGGCAATTCCGCTGCCAGAGCAATGCAGACCGGGGGGTCATGCTTTGCTAGCATCTTTGCTCTAGCCCGAATTGCTCACCACGGAGCACACAGAGGTCACGGAGAACACGCCAAGAGCCGTGTAGGCCGGATCAAGCGGCGCAGAGAGCGAACCACCACCAGCCGACTCAACCGCCGCGCTGCTCCGGCGGAACCCACCTACGGGGCGGAATTGCCGGAACGGCGCGCCGGTCGGGTCCTACGATATTCTCGAAGCTCTCGCGCCGCTTGGTCCGGCCTACGCCTTGCTCCGTGGCTCCGTGCCTCCGTGGTTTTGATTGTGAGTAATGCGGGCTAGAAAGCCACGTCATCGAGAGGGAGAGAGGCAAGTCTTCGTTCCCAAGAGTCCGCAAAACGAGCCAATCTCAGATGGTTCTGAGATAGAGTTTCTCGGCACCCCAAAGGGCCGTGCTCAAGACCCAATTCAAGCGCTGAGCCAGAAAGCGGAAGTTATCAAACTACGCCTTGCGGCCCAGCTTGCGAAGTTCCGCTTTGGTGAGTTCGTCATCCAGCGGGCTGATCTTGTACTTGATGGCAATGCGAGTGAGCAGCGCAGCCTTGCTGATACCCAATCGTTCTTTGGCTTGGAACTGGTGATTCTCAACGGTCCATCGAGACATGCTGAGTAAAGTGGCGATGTCTCGACTCGTGAGACCCAGGCTCGTCAAGCGGACGATCTGCCGTTGTCTAGGACTGAGTGAAGCAACGCGAGACTTCATGGAGTCGGCCATGGAATTAGACTCTCATTTCTTGTCGAAAAGACGCATGGAACACGAAAAAAAGAAATGCGTCGAGCGACGCTTAAACTCTGAGTACTTGCACATCTCCAATGATGAAATCGCCGTTTGATTCCGGTGTGTGCCGCGACATTCCTTGCAACACGAACGTACACCGAAATGCCCCTCAATTTATTTTCACCCATTTTTGGCAATGGTACTAGTGGGAGTTCCGGGAAACACCGTATTTTGGGTGCCCCCCCGGTTCATTCCCGTCCCCGCTACGAAGCTTGGCTGGCCCCCTTCCCACCTGGGTTTCGTTAGCCCACAATCGAGCGGCGGGGACGGTATTTTTGGAGGAATGCCCCAGGGCCCTTCCCCTATACGGGCACGGGACAGGGTATTCCAGGAGGGGTCGATAAAACCTTACGCCATGCGCCTTTCTCTGGGAGGGCTGGAAGGCGTTAATTGCGAGAATCCACGGGATTCCTTAACGTCGCCCCGCATCTTCCACGGAACATGGCAAGAATCTCGTGGGCGTCGATCTCGGCGGCAGAACGGCAAGTTTATCGAAGGACTGAGAACCTATCCCCGGACGATCTGACGGGGAAGGGGGGCGTTGTGAGAACCGGGATGGCATGAGAGGCGCGAGGTCGGTGACCTCCCAACACCCCCAAAAAGAGCAAGTCGATTCATCGAAACGCGCATGGCGTTTCATCGATATCCACTCTCGCCCCCTGCTTCCAGAGTTTTCTTGGAAGGCACACGGGTTGGCGATGCTGGATGGATATTCCTCGTCAATGCTCTGTCTGGTTCGAGTGCTTGCCTGAAAGATTCGGCAGGCTTGCATGCGAGATGTTCGCGCTGGATCCAACGTGTGTGGTGGCAAGGAAGCTTGAGATCGAGAAGCATGGAGCGCGGCAGCTATTTCGTGGCCGAGCGTTTTCTCTTCTTTGGAGATTTCGATTCACGATCCCCATCCGGGGAATCGCGGTCTTCCGTGTTGGGCCAGTTGGCTTCTCTTTCTTCGCAGCTCGATGCAAGCGGGGCGGGCATGAAAAGCAAGTCTTGTTGAGCGCGGCGAGGTTCGGCACCGTCCGACTTCGGTCGTGTATAGGTGCCATCGGGTTGAAGGATGCGGGTGCGTTGATTGTCGGCCAAGTGGATGGCGATGATCTCATCAATGATCCGTCGTCGGATTTTTTCGTCCTCGACGGGAAACATGACTTCGACGCGTCGGTCGAAATTGCGAGGCATCCAATCGGCGCTTGAAAGGAAGATTTGTTGTTTTGTTCCTTCGCCAAAGACGAAGATTCGGGTGTGTTCGAGGAAGCGATCGACGATACTGGTGACGCGGATATTTTCGGAGATGCCGGGCAGGCCTGGGCGTAGGCAGCAGATGCCGCGGACCAGTAGTTCGATGGGTACGCCAGCGCGGCTGGCCTCGTAAAGCGCTTCGATGGTTTGCCGATCGACGAGTGAATTGAGTTTGGCGAGGATGCGGGTCTTCTTTCCTTCGCGAGCGCGGCGAGTTTGTTCGCCGATGAGTTCGAGCGTGCGCCGCTTAAGATCGGTGGGGGCGATGACCAGTTTTTGCCACGAGTGGTTCTGAGAGTAACCCGTAAGGAAGTTGAAGAGGGCCGAAACATCGTCGGCCATCACCTTGTCGGCCGTGAACAAGCCGAGGTCGGAGTAGACGAGGGCTGTGTTGGGGTTGTAATTGCCGGTGCTGAGATGCACATAGCGGCGGACCTTCTTTCCTTCCTTGCGGACGACCATGGCGACCTTGCCGTGGGTCTTGAGCCCCATGAAGCCGAACACCACGTGGACGCCAGCACGTTCGAGGTGACGAGCCCAAGTGATGTTGTTGGCTTCGTCGAAGCGGGCCTTAAGCTCGACCAGCGCGGTAACGTGCTTGCCGTTTTCGGCGGCCTCGGCCAACGCGCGGATCACCGGGCTATCACCGCCGCTCGTGCGATAGAGCGTTTGTTTGATGGCCAGCACCTGCGGGTCGCGGGCTGCCAACTGAATGAAGTCGAGCACCGGCGCAAACGATTCGTAGGGGTGATGTAGCAGAATATCGTGATCGGCAATCTCGGCGAAGAGTTCGCGGTAGTCGTAAAGGTCTTCGGGCGGGCGAGGCACAAACGGCGGATCGCGCAAGTCCTTGCGATCGATCCGCGAAATCAACTCGTGAAGGCAGGTCATATCGAGCGGCCCTTCCACCGCGTACACTTCGTTGTAGTCGGCCGATGGCAATCCGCCTGCCCCCTTGGTGGAATCATGGAGCTCTTCTTCCGTGACCAACATTTTCCGAACGGCCGGATGCATGCCCGCGGAGATTTCAAGCCGAACGGCCTCGGTACGCTGCCGGGCGCGAAGCCGCGATTCGATCGATCGTAGCAAGTCGTCGGCTTCTTGCTCGAGCAGGTTCACGTCCATATCGCGCGTGATGCGGAACGTGCCGTGATCCAGTATTCGGTACCCGCCGAACAGGTCGGGCAGCCTGCTGGCGACGAGGTCTTCGAGCAGCACGAAGTTCTGTTTGTCGTCTTCCACGACGGGGACTAATCGCGGAAGCACCTGGGGCACTTGCACCACGGCAAACAAACGAGCCGGCCCGAGGCCACTCACGCGCTCGAGACGGGCGGCCAGGTACAGCCCCCGGTTGTGGAAGCGCGGGCTGGGGTGGGCCGGGTCGATGGCCATCGGCGTGAGAACGGGGTACACAATCTGGCGGAAATATTTGTCGAGCGACTTCAGATCGGGCGCTTCCAAAGCCGCCACCTTGTGAAGGCGAATGCCAGCCGCCGCCAAGGCAGGCACAATGGCCTGATTCCAACAAGCGTATTGCTGCCCAACCAACTGCTCGGTTCGCGCGGCTATCCGCTGCAACTGAACGAGCGGCTTAACACCATCCGCGGGCGGGTCTTGCGGCAACAATTCACCAAACGCCTGTTCGCGCAGCCCCGCCACGCGAACCATGAAGAACTCATCCAAGTTGGAAGCAAAGATGGCCAAAAACTTGGCGCGTTCCAACAACGGATTCGAGGCATCTTCCGCTTCTTCAAGTACCCGCGCATTAAACTCCAACCAGCTCAGCTCGCGGTTGATGAAGTGTTCGGCAGAATAGGTTTGCGGCTCCAAGCTCATACCATCTAGTTTACCCTACAGAAACACGCCTTGCGTGTGGCCCGCTGCCTGCGGAAATATGCGGTTTTTCCCGTCTGGCGTGGACAAGCCCTGCTTTCTCAGCACGGAGCAACCAAGACACAGAGAAAGGCATGCGAAGAGGGCAGTTTCGCGGTAAATGGTCGTTCATAGACAATGGCAAGAACTGTAACACGTTCCTGCGTGGAATTCGCCTTCAATAAGTTATTCCGTGTTCTGGGTGATTTCTTTGGTGGATACCAGGTGGCAGATCAAGCCCCCTCCGCGAGGCTGTTTCGTCACCAACAAGCACTTGGGAGATGATATCACGGACAGCGCATAGTCGAGAATAGAATCACGCGCGAACTTCTTCTCCACATGGTTATTCGCTCAGAGTGTGTCTCCTCCGAGCCTGGTTGCATTGGCTAGCGGGAGGGTTCAACGCTCGATAAATAATTGGCTACCCAAGGCGTGGCGAAGCAACCGAATGCGAATAATCCGATAGTCTGATTAAAAGCAGAGTGGTTGTACCAGGCGAGAAGTAGATTCAAGAAGGCAAGCAACAGCATTCCACCGGCAAACAACTTCATTCCCGTGCGAGGCCACCCGACATTGCATGAAAAGATCGTTACGATGGGCAAGGCAAGGCCCAAGGTTAACAGGGCGATTAGAAAAGCCCAGGGATTGTCCCACACAAGGTAAGTTACCAAAGCAGTGAGGAAGACCCCCAAACAAACAGCAAGACACTCGGCGGCTCGTCGAGCATCGTGTGTTAGCGCATACCAACCAAAGCGGTTGAACCTGAGAAGCAGATTGAATAAGGGGATGGCAAACCAAGTTATGATAACGAATGCCAAGTAGAGCCAGATGATTGGTGCCACCCAGGGGGCCCACTCGGGACTCACGCGAGATAAATTGAGGAGAAATCGATAGCCCAAATATCCGCCAATAATCACGCCCCAGCGCACCTGCGAACTTAGTCTTGCCATCCACAAGAGATATGCTAGAAGCCAACGATAAATGGGATTTCGGGCTTTGAGTGCTTCAACCAAGCCCAGCTGGGCATATTCGGATGACGGATCAATGCGGAGGGATTCGCGGAAATGTTCGAGGGCTTGGCGTGGTTGTCTCTGGTGCAGAAGCGACCAACCTTTGTTAGCGTGTGCCCGGGCATCATCAGGCAATCGAGAAAGTAGATCATCGGCGACCGACACAGCCTCACCCTGGCGGCCCAATTTGGTGAGTGCCATGGCCTGCAGGTGGCTGCACGTCTCGTTCTCGGGATCGTGCGAGAGCCCTTCCAAGCTTGCATCCAGCGAGGCTTGCCATTTGTGTTGCGAGTACAAAACACCCGCTGCCCGTCCCCAATACTCGGCATTCTCGGGTTCAAGCCGCACGGCTTCGCGGGCACTGGATTCGGCTTCATTTAATCGCCCGCGACGATGCATAACAATCGAACGACCGTAATGAGCATAGGCACCATCTGGGGCTAGCAGAATGGCTTGTTCCGCTTCGGCCTGGGCTTCATCCAGCTTATCCTGCTCAACCAGACACAGAGCGAGGAGGTAGTGAGCCTCGGCCTCTTGCGGTAGCTCGCCCAGAACTCGGCGAACTTCTAACTCGGCAAGATCGTAGCGAGATTGTTGGTACAGCACATAGGCTCGGCTGAGGGCACGGTTCATACAAGCATCACCTAGGTACGAAAGCAATCGGCATGTTGTAAAGAGAAACGGTGGACACAAGAGCAATTACGACGGTGCGGTTGAGTCGAGTCGAACCCGAACAACGAAGAGTAACGATGTCTAGATCTTCAAGTATTTCAGAATTTCGTCGTAGGTACCGCCCTGATTGCTATAGAGGGCGTAGTTGCGAGCCGAGGCAAACCACTCGCGTGTAGAAGGTTTGGTATTGCTAATGGCCGCGAGGAGGTCCTTCGTTCGAAGGGGTTGTAGCTTACCGGTCGTTACGACTTCGGTAAGCTTGGCCTCGATGGCACGTTCGACAACGGCCTTCAAGTCGGCTCCAGAAAAGTCGTTGGTTTTCTTGGCGAGTTGATCGAAATCGATATCGTCGCTCGGTTTTCCAGACACCATGATGCGGAGGATTGCAGATCGTGCCTCGACATCAGGTGGCGGCACGAAGACGATCCGATCGAAGCGGCCGGGCCGTCGAAAGGCACTGTCAAGATGCCAGGGGGCGTTGGTGGCTGCCAGAATCAGCAGGCCATCATTGGCCATTTCAATTCCATCTAATTCAGAGAGGAATTGATTTATGAGATGACGCCCACCGCACTGGCGCATATCGGCTCGGCTGGCACCTAGGGCATCGACTTCGTCGAAGAATAATACGCAGGGCTTGTTCCGACGGCCTTGTTCGAAAAGTTCGTGAAGGTTTTTTTCGCTGCTGCCGATCCACATGTCGAGGACGTCGCTGATACCTATCGAGAGGAAATTGGCTTTGACCTCACCCGCAGTGGCACGAGCTAAGTGAGTCTTGCCGCAACCGGGCGGGCCAAACATCAGAATGCCGCCGCCGACTGTCTTGCCATACGCGCGAAACATCTCGGGATGAGCCAGTGGAAGGATGATCTTCATCCGAATTTCTTCCTTAACGGACTGCATGCCACCGACATCGTCAAAGTTTGTCTTCGGCCGTTCGATCTCCTGTTCAAATGGCTCACCAAATTGTTCACCCGCCCGTTGCCGAACACGGCCATCGACGACCTCATCTTCTTCATACCCGTTCGGAGCTGCCGCTAGCCCGAGTTCGCGTGCCAGTTCGGCGTCGGCCACCGAGGCATCGAGCTCGACACCTTGCCGGTATTGGTATGCAGCTCTTTGCAATTCTCCGGTCTTGGCGAGCAGTTTCGCATGCCACACATAGGCCGCAGGCAACGGTTCAGTTGCAGTCAGCATCTCCTCGATTACCACAAGTGCCGGCGAATACTTTTGTTGTTGGAAGTACGATCTAGCCAAGCCCAGCAACAACTCCGCATGATGAGGCGCAATTGCAAGTGCTTCGCGGTAGGCTGCTTCAGCATCCTCAAACCGCCCAAGGCTCAATAACGATTGGGCCAAATGCTTGTGCAGAGGGATATTCCCAGGAGAACTATTCAGGGCATCTCGTAACGCTTTGATCGTTTCATCTGAAGGAATCATGCAAGGCTCCCCCGGGTAGTTGTTTGAACGCCGTATCGTAAGCTTAACCAATGAACGGAAACGTGCAATTGGGTACACTCATGAATTTCGTGCAATTCCCCCCTGCTGTATCCACGCCGCGAGTCTTTTCATCCCCTCGGCCGTGGAGACGGTCGGAGTGTATCCGAAGTCGTGTTGTGCCGCGTCCACTCGGTACCAGTGGGAAGTGGCGAGTTGGTCGGCGAGGAAGCGGGTCATCGGCGGTTCGCGGGTAAGGCGTAAGGTGCGATAAACCCACTCGGCCACGGTGCCGATTCGTCGCGCGGTCTTTCGAGAGAGCGACTTCGCAACGGGCGGCAGGTTCGCCAGTGCGAGCAGCTCGTTGATCCACTGCCAGCAGTTCACAGGCTCGGCCTGGCTTAGGAAGTAAGCTCGCCCGCGCGGGGCGGCAGGCGAATCGAAAGACACTCGCGAGGGAGCCGCTGCGAGAGGCTCTGCCAGTGCGCGGGCGGCTTGAAGGTGTGCCGTGGCGGCGTTTTCAACGTATGTGATATCGATTCGGTTTGTGCCATCGCCCACGCGGCGGAGTCGGCCAGCGCGGGCACGGGCAAGTAACCGCGGAATCAGGTGCGAATCGCGCGGTCCCCAGATCAGGTGAGGCCGGAGGGCGCAGGTTCGGAACGTATCGCAATCGGCGGCCAGCACGGCCTGTTCGGCTCGCGCCTTGCTGAGCGAGTAATACGCGCGATGTTCCTCCATCCACGCGAAATCGTAGGGAGTCGATTCATCGATGCCGCATTGGTCTTTGCCCGCGAACACAACACTGGGGCTGCTGGTGTACACGAATCTCGCGACCCCCGCGCGGCGAGCCGCGGCGAGCAGCAGTTCGGTGCCCGTTTGATTGATCGTTTCGAACGGGTTACGCTGCAGCCCGATGCCCGGTTGGGCCGCGACGTGGAACACACACTCGATGCCTTGGCAGGCTTGGGCAATCGCGATGGGGTCGCGCAAGTCGCCGCGGAGAACTTCAACCCCAGCTTCCTCCAACTCCGGATAGCTTGCTCGACCCAAGCTGCGAACTCGATCCCCCTGCGCGATCAATGCATCGAGGATATAGCGCCCGAGAAATCCGCCGCCACCAGTTACGAGCGAATGCATAAACGTTGAAGGTTAGAGGGCCTGGGCATTAACGCCGGGCGAACCTCGGCGAGGGTTTTCGTGTCGTAGAAGTCCACAGGGAGGAGGCACGCACATCTTGCGCCAAAGACTCCGCAAAACTGTGCCAGTCCTTGACGGTTCTGGGATAGGCTCCTAGTCAGTATAATGACATACCCTCTCCCGTGAAGGTCCTATAACAATGCCCTCGATAGCTGCAATTGAAATTCGCCGCGAAGAATTGACCTCGCCCTTGGCGCAGAGCCTGATCCTTGCGCTGAACGCGGAATTGGAGGAGCGATACCCCGAGGAGGGCGCGAACTTCTTTCGCCTCGACCCCGAGGAAGTAGCGGTTGGTCGGGGCGCGTTTCTCGTGGTTTTTCGCGGCCATGATGCGATAGGCTGCGGCGCGGTGCGACGAATCGAGCCTGGCGTGGCCGAACTGAAACGAATGTACGTTTCACCCACGGTTCGTGGGCAAGGGGTGGGGCGGTTGCTGCTGGAATCGCTCGAGGCCGAGGCCCGGCAGCTCGGCGTTCGACGCTTGCTGTTGGAGACGGGCCCGCGCCAGCATGAAGCGATGGGGTTGTACGAACGGGCCGGCTTTGTGCATATCCCCACGTATGGCGAATACTGTCACACGCCGCATCCCCACTTGAGCGTTTGCATGGCAAAGGATTTGTAGTATGGCCGTGAATGCCGCTTTGTGGCCAAAAACGGTTCCCGTGCGATAGTTTTTCTCATCCCGCCCGTTGTTTCTTGCCGACTACGCCCCAAGGCGGTCGGGGTGCGCGCCGATCGCGGTTATTCCCAAGGAGGGGAACGTGCCAAGGTTGTACCCGTTATTCCTGGTAGCGATTCTGGCTGGGGGGGGATGGTATTTCACCAACGGCCCTGGCCAGGGCAAACTTGGCGACATTTTTAAGGCCGCCATGCAGCGGCAAGCTAGCTCACCTTACGCCACTTCTTACCCTGCTGGGGCTTCGCCGAACTCCTTCCCTAATGCCTCCCCCTATGCTGGCGGAGGGCCGGCCTACGGCTACAGCAATCCGAACCCATCGTCTTCGGTACCGGCCTCGAATTATTCGGTGCCCCCCGCTTCGCAAGTGCCGGCGATTTACGCCTCTCAATCGGTGCCCGGCGCGGTGCCGCCCCCGGCTCCCGCGTTTGGCGGGCCGGCCATTCGCATTGCCTCGTTCAACATTCAAACCTTTGGTGATGCCAAGGCCGCCAAACCCTACGTGATGGCAACGTTGGCGGCGATCATCCAAAACTTTCACGTCGTCGCCATTCAAGAAATTCGCACCCAGGATGACTACTTCCTCGATAACTTTCTGCGAACCTACGTAAACGTGAACGGCCGACAGTACGACAAGATCGTCGGCCCGCGGCTCGGCCGCTCGAACAGCAAAGAGCAGTACGCCTACCTGTACGATACGGCGGCCATCGAAGTAAACCGCCGAGTTGTTTTCACGGTGAACGACCCGGACGACCTGCTTCATCGCGAGCCGCTGGTGGCGATGTTCCGTGTGCGAGGCCCGCCGCCCGAGCAAGCATTTACGTTCGTGCTGGTGAACGTTCACACAGACCCCGACGTGGCCCAAAAGGAAACCAGCACGCTCGCGCAAGTGTACCAAGTTGTTCGGCGAGCCATGGGTGGCGAAGACGATATCATCCTATTAGGCGATTTCAATGTGGACGAACAGCACCTGGGCGACCTCGGCAAGCTCGACGGCGTACAACCCGTTGTGCGCGGAACGGCCACCAACACGCGGCAGGGTGCGCAGAACGACAATATCATTCTGAACCGTCTATCGACGTCCGAATTCAGCGGCCGCTGGGGCGTGTACAACGTACAGCAGGTTCACAACCTTACGCTCGACCAAGCCCTGCAAGTATCCGATCACTTGCCCATCTGGGCCGAATTCAGCGCCTACGAAAGCGCCACCCCAGGGCGAATGGCTGCTGGGAATGTCAACACGCTGATTCAGTAACGGCGTTGCGCGGCGACGGAATCCATCGAAGGGTATCGCAGCAAGTTCTATTCCGGTTCCCTCACCACGGGGCACACGGATTCTACAGCGTTTTCACCACGGAGGCACGGAGGAAGAGTCGAATTGCAGGGCCGATCAGTTTTCGCTTTGGCACGCAAAATCAAGGCCGTCACTTACCGATGGCATGTCGGAAACCTCGATATTCGCACTGCTATCGCGTTCACCCGAAAATGCAGGTTAATGGTCCAAGTTG